>CAZVGZ010000009.1:0-99802 GCA_964627605.1 uncultured bacterium
AAATCCTCGGCTGCGCACTTTTGGGTCTTTGGTGGCAGCATACTGGTACGCCAGCATCGCCAGACTGCACCCGGTCATTTTGCTGTTGTCTTCGTAGTGACCGGAGAGAAAATCGTCACGGCCTTTGGGAGGCAGGATCACCATCTGGAGGGTCTGACCATCCCACCAGTGCCGTTCGTAGAGATCGTGCTCGAGCGCTTGAGCCTTCTGGGCCAATGTCATTACAGATCTCCGGCTGGGGGGTTTTCAGGCGAGCATTGCAACTCTCTAACTATACCCATTCGGCACCAGCGCCTCAACACTTACTATGGTCTCTAATCGAATTGCAGATTAGGGTGTCAAACGCCTACTATCAACTGAAGCAGCGGCAAGAGAGGGATGATGGCCAGTGTCGAGGTGATCCAGACCGAGTTGGACAGTTCGCTGTCAAGATCGAACAATCGGGTCAATGTCAGCCCAATAAGACCGACTGGCATCGCGGCTTGGATTACGATTACTTTGAGGGGAAGTCCATGGTCGAATGCTCCCACTGACAGCACAGAGGCCAACACCCATCCCACGGTTGGCGACCAGACAAACTTTATGCCCGCCATGGCCCAACACTCTCGAATGTAGCGTCTAATCTGGCTGAACCTCAGCGTCATCCCCACAGCCAACGAGTAGAGACCCACTAGCAGGAATATCCAAGGCTCGACGAGTTGATCGAGCAGTGAATGAAACGTCCATTCCGCAAAGTTACACACCAAACCAAGCAGAATTGCTGTGTTGGGGACGATGGTTAACGGGTCTTTCGCCAACCCCGCGAGTGTCTCTTTCCACCTTTGAGACTCAGACTGTCCGTAAGTTTTGGCGGACACTAATCCTACAGAAGCGAAAGTGGGCATAATGTAGACGCAGTAGAGGATACCGTAGGCAAGGCCTTCGGCTCCCAGTAGCAGGTAGCAGATGAATGATCCAAGTGTGATACCGGTGTTCGAATGTAGAGCGCATGTCATCATCGCACCCTGGGACCGCCTTGGTAGTTGGAACATTTTTCCTACCGCAAAGGCGACCCACATTGCGGTGAACGACACGCAAAAGCCGATACCTGGCAGTAGAAGAAGAATGCGACCCTGGCCGAGGTCGAGCTGCCAGAACGCATGGACGATTACTATCGGTTCGCCAGCTAGAAGCAACCAACGCATCATGTCACGGCTAAGAGCGTTTGTGTCGCGATTGATTCGCTTGCCGAAGACGTATCCCAATGCCAAACAGCCGTACACAACTGCTATTAGCGCTATGATTTTGGTGGCGATAATCAACTCCAGGGGATGGTGTTTGATCGCGAGAAAGACCGCGGAATCACTCAGGCTGGATACAGGTTGTAATGATACCAATTCCTTGGGTTGGTGGACAGTATCACCGCAGTGGATCTCATGTTAGATTCTGTGCGAACTCTCGACATCCTTCGCAGAGCAGGATACGGTGGTGACTAAGAGCCCGACCAAAAACGCTGAGGACCCAAAGTACGTCGTCGTCACGCCCAACGGACCGGATGACGGCGGCGATTTCGGTAGACATACAACGGCCACGAAGACATCGGGTCTACAGGAGGCGGTCGATTTCGCCAAAGCCAACCGCCGCGATATGTACATCGCCGGTGGCGCGATGCCGAAAGCGTTTGAGGGCGGTGCTGTGTATGAGCTTCAGGAGACCCTGCGGATACCGTGGATGCAGGATTTTCGCCTGGATGGCGGCGAGTATAACCTGGTCTATCCGATAGAAAGTGGTTGGGCTATTGAGATCGACAGCCAGATGAACTGTCGATATAAGTTTGGCAAGATCATCAGCTCGTCCCACGATGGCGGTGGTGTTCTGATTGCGCCCAAAACAGCAGGCCCAGACGAGTTCTCGGTGGTGACAGCCAGCAGGTTTGATCTGAATGTCATTGTCGGCGCAGGCGGCCCTTGGCCTGGGGAGGGTGTAAGGGGCGTCGGAATCGGATTAATGCTCGACTCATCGCAAAGTGCGATATGCCACTGCGATTTTACCCCAGGCGAGATAGTGGGGTGTGACACAGGTTTGCTGATGAGCGGGTCGGGGGTGATGAACAACAGCGTCGATCTTCCGTTCAGCCATATCAACAACACCCACGTCCAGATCGGCGACCCACAGTCGGAGCCGTCGGGCAACCGGGTCGTCGTTGGTGTCATCGACAGCGAGGGGGTGTCTGGCAGCGTCGGTCTTGATATCTATGGCCAACGCAACCTGCTGACGGCGAAGATTACAAAAATCGCTGAGACGAAAGGCGTTGTTTTCAGGGAGAGTGCAGAGGACAATGTCGTCACAACGATGAGTCTGGCAGGTGGATTTACTAATCTCGCTCGCAAGCCTACAAATAGGATAAAACCGTGTCAGCCAGTGGGGTACGCGGTGCAGACTCCTCAATTTCCCGACTCAGGGCAGACTCTGGTCAATCGCGAGCCGTACGACATCGAGATTACCATCTTGACACCAGGGGCGGTGTCAAAATGGACTGTTACCGACGCTAATGATCTCTCTCAATCTATTGTCGGAAGCCTATCCGCAGGGCAGCGGCTTGTCTTGAGTCCTGGTAACTCATTAGAGTTCATCTACGACTCAGCGCCGTCGTGGCGGTGGCGAGCTCTGTGCTGACCGCTCTTTCCAGATCACAGGCCCAGGAGAAAACGAGATATGCCGGAACAGTCGAACACCATGGATACAGCAGAAGTGGAGAAGACTGAGCTTTTCAAGAAAATGTGGGGATGTCTGGCGATAGGTGCGATTGGAGACCGTTTGGGGCGTCCGGTGGAGGGGTGGCACTACCAGCGGATTGATGAGGAATATGGCAGGCTCACCGATCCGTGGTCAGGTCTTGAGGGTGGCGTCACTGCGCTCCCGCGCATCCTCCGCCGCCTGCTGAACCATCCACAACCGCGCGTAGTCCTCGACGCCAATGCGCAGGCCCTGCCAGCGACGACTCGGAACGATGACGCCGTTGCCGGGATAGATCAGTTCCCAATCGCATCCGCTTGGCGTCGTCCCCTGCCAGAAATCGACGCTGCGTCCGGCGTACGACCAGAATCCAACACCGGTTATCCCGACTCGTGCCCCCGTCCAGATTGGGGCCCAGTAGTACGTCATGTTCTCAAGGTCGCGCACGCCGCCGCCGCACGCGTATGTCCACACCGTCTCCGCGCGTTCGAGGATCGGGCCCAGGTGCTCGTACAGTAGGGGGTACCGCCAGGACGGATCGAAGATGTCCGTTGTCTCAAAGAGGGTCTCAATGTGTTCAGTCGTCGCGCCGTACGCCAGATTGGCGAATATCTGGATGCGTGGGTCCGCAGACTTGAACAGCCTGGCATTCCGATCGTGGAATTCCACGTTCGGCCCACCAGCAACGCCCGGCTCGTCGATGATGTAGTTCGCGTGGCGGTCGTAGTCCACTCCGTGTGAACGCAGGTGCTCTACCCATCGAGTCAGGAATGCCGCGAACGCTTGCTCCCACTCCGCCGACTCGATCGCCGGTGCGCCCTCGGCGGGTTGCACAACACGCTCACTGCCGTTCCAGAGGAAGAAGGACCCCTCTGGAACGAGGTCAAGTGACCTGCCCCCCCCCGGAAACCGGTCCGGATTCTAGAACTGTCGCAAGATGCTGAAAAACTGTTCCTTACGTAGCCATCGCCTGAAAGACGCCGTCTGCTGGAATGTCTACTATCGAACTCGACGTGGATGGACGGGCAGCTTCAAGTCGAGTACCAGCAACCATTTGATTTGATTGCAGATGCAAACGGTAAGACAACCAACACAAACGCCGATTTAGGCCTCCAAATCGGCGAAAATGAAAACTGGCGGAGAGGGAGGGATTCGAACCCTCGGTGGGGGTAAACCCACACACGATTTCCAGTCGTGCCGAATAAGCCGGGCTCTCGCACCTCTCCGCGATGCTTAGGCTCTGCCTGAGAGTATAAATCTAGCGGTGGAACCCACGGTATGCCAATATGGATCGCCACCTGATGGACAGACGCAGCGCCCTGCTACCTATCAGCTGACCTCGCCACTCTCCTGCAACTCAAGCTCGTGGAGGAACCGCCTCACGGTGAGTTCCATCTCGTCAGCCTTGGCCTGATTGTCAGCGATTATGTTCGTCTGTTCGCCAGGGTCGACGGTGAGGTTAAACAGCTCAGACGGGCGACTGCCGTCGATGGGCATCAGATAGCTCCACTCGTGGCTCTTGATAAACCACTCGCGGTTGTGGTGACCACCAAATATGTAATCCCGCACCTCGTCTTTCTCGCCAGTCATCAGCGGTACCATGCTTTTGCCGGTGAGGATGACGTTGTTGCGGATAGTGGGCAGGTCCTGCGGAAAGATGTTGCGGCTGGTGCCTGACTGCTGCGGTTCGGTGTAGGTGAACTCCAGCTTGGTGGCGTCGATGTCCATCAACTCCAAGAGGGTTGGAAGCATATCAGGGGCCTGCACTAGCCCTTCGGGCCGTTGGCCGCGACCGATGCCGTCGGGATGGCGTATGATCAGAGGTACCCTCGTCAGCTCTTCATATCCCCGTGGAAACGCCTTCCTGACATAGCCATGTTCGCCGAACGGTTCGCCGTGGTCAGAGGAGTGGACGATCAGAGTGTCATCCCACAACCCACGCTCTTTTAGCTTGTCGAAAAGTGTTCCGACCCACTTGTCCACCAACGTTACCTCACCAGCGTACAGGTTTTTTGTGTTCTCTACCTCCTGCGGGTTCATGTAACCTTCAACACTTCCAGGGACCGGGTCGATAATGTCCTGGCCATCGTAGTCGGGGTCGGTGTACATGTGGCGGTATGGCTCTGGCGCGTCCCACGGCTCGTGGGGATCAAAACAGTCCACCCACAAAAAGAACGGGTCTTCCGACTGGCTGCCGATGTCGTCCACCCACCTGGCCGCCTGCCTAAGAGTCCTCGCAACGTATGTCTCCTCTTCGGAGCGCACACGCGTCTGATTGCGCAGATATTGTTGGAAATGTGAACGCCAGGTTTCGTCGCTCTCTCTGCCTTTGGCATGGCTCTTGAGGCGGTGGACATCTGAGTTTTCTACGTCCACCGGGATTGAGCGGTCTACCACCCACGGATCGTATTCCTGACCCCTTATCCATTCAACGGTGTCGAACCCGCGTCCACAGTTGTAGACCGTCTTGTGCATATGGTAGACGTCCGATATCATCGCCGTGGTCCATCCCCTATCCCAAAGAATTTCAGCCAGGAGATAGTCGCTGTTGGCCATGGGCTGCCAACCGGCGCGGTGAAAATGGTACTTGCCGGTCCACCACGCCCTGCGGGTGGGCATTGTGGGTAGGTTCTCAGAATAGGCGTTGACAAACGTGGTGCCTTCAGCAGCCAGGGTGTCCAAGTTGGGTGTCTTGACGTGACTTCCGTACGCTCCGACGTGATCGGCTCTTAGGCTGTCAGTTATTACAACGACGACGTTCATCGCATGCTCTCCGTTGGTAGTTGTAGTTGCAGGCGGTCGCAACTCGGCTTCATATCATGTATAATGGGTGTACCTAACAGCGGCCCTCGCCAAGGGGTGAGGCCCATAGAGCAGCGAATCTGTCAGTGTTGTCGCCTCTGATGGATTGGCGTTCTGATTTTGGAACGCTGGACTCACTAAGCAGACAAATCGGGGATGAGATATGTACCTGGTCACAGGTGAACAGATGGCGTCGATCGACAGACGCACCATCAAGGAGTATGGCATCCCCGGCTACACACTTATGGAGAGCGCAGGTGAGGCAGTGATGGAGCAGCTTGTCGCCGAGATTGGAGATGTGACTGGCGAGAGGGCTGCGATTTTGTGTGGTCGTGGCAACAACGGAGGAGACGGATTCGTCGTCGCGAGGTTGCTGAGAGACGCTGGCGCGCAGGTGGATGTGTACCTGTTCGGAGTTCCAGAAGATATTGACGGTGACGCAAAGACTGCGCTCGATGCTTATCTCGAATCAGGCGGCGAACTGGTTAAGATCGCGGACAACGATGGTGTAAAAGCCGCTGCGAGCGATTGGGTGGCAGCCGACGTGATTGTGGATGCGCTGTTGGGGACCGGTGCCACGAGTGAGATTCGCGGACCGATGAGAACCGCGATTGAGGTCGTGAGGATCTTGGGCGTACCTGTTATGTCGATTGACGTTCCGTCAGGCGTACACGCTGGCACAGGACAGGAGTTGGGAGCGGCGATTCAGGCGACTAAGACGGTCACATTTGATCTGCCCAAGATCGGCCACGCTTTCTATCCGGGAAAAGGGCTCACTGGCACACTTCACCTGGCCGAAATCGGATTTCCTGCTGAGGCGATCGACGCTGAGGATATCTCTGTTTTTCTGGCGACTTTGAGCGAGTCGGGGGAATGGCTTCCTCAAAGGTCGCCAACTGCACACAAGGGTGATTGTGGCAGCGTGTTCGTGCTCGCAGGTTCGGTGGGGCTGACCGGCGCTGCGGCGTTGACATGCTGGGGTGCTCTTAGAGCCGGGGCCGGTCTGGTCACACTGGGTTGCCCCAAAAGTTTGAACGACATACTTGAGGTTAAGGTCACGGAGGCGATGACCGTGAGTCTGCCTGAAGTCAGAACCGCCAGATGCCTCTCCACAAGAGCTGTCGGTGATGTGAGGAGGCTGCTAGCCAATACCGATGTGGTGGCGACGGGGCCTGGATTGGGGCGACACAGAGAGACTATGGAGCTTGTGCGTAGGTTGCTAGGTGAGTTGAACTTAGCTGCTGTAATTGACGCCGATGCGCTTTTTGCGCTATCACCAGCGACGCCTGATATGTTCCCCAACGACGTTCCCATCGTTTTGACCCCTCACGTCAAAGAGGCGTCGCGGCTGCTGAATATTCCCACCGATCAGATCGTATCAGACCCCATATCGACAGCCAGGGACGCCGCTGTGAATCTCGGTGTTACGTTCGTACTCAAGGGCGCACCCACCGTCACTGCAGACCCATCTGGCGAGGTCTGGGTGAACACCACGGGCAATGCAGGGATGGCGACGGGGGGCTGTGGCGACCTGCTGACCGGAACTATCGCGGCGCTTTTGGGGCAAGGGGCTACCCCGGCCCAAGCGAGCAGGCTTGCTGTGCTGATTCATGGCAAAGCCGGTGATATGGCGTCTGAGAATCACGGCGAGAACGGACTGATCGCCACTGATCTGCTGAACCATATCGGGCCTGTCATGCGCAACCTGCCACTCGATTAACGACTGGATAACTATAGCCGGCTGCGAGCTTGACCCCAGAACGCTGGAAAGCTATTCTTATATGATTCGTATCTGGGGCGTTCTAGATGGCCGACATCAAGACACAGATAGACGAGCTGATCGAGGAGTCTTACCTCCGTGGTCTGACGGACGAGGATATCAGAACCGATGTCCTCCAGTTTGTCGAGGTGTGTCACGAGGCTGTGAAAAACCACTCTCGTGACAAACGAACGATGGAGGCTCTGCTAGGCGAGCTGACCCGACTGCGGGCTGAGGTGTTAGCGGAGGTGAATGAGGGTGGCGGCGAGGATGTTCGCGTCCCCCATGAGTCGTTGGCCCATCAAGCGGCCCAAGCAAAGCTGAGGGTGGTTGACACAATCCGTTCTAGGGACCGTCGGTTGGCGTCGATAATCGAGCAGTGGCGCAGCCAGAACACAGCGCAATCAACCGATAAGACCGACCAGGCGGGTGGGGGTTTGTCGTTCCGCAGCAGAGAGATTGCGATACGACTTCTCTACGCATCTCTAGTCACATTGGCGGTGGTGTTGGCCTACTGGCGGTTCATTGAGCCGCGCTAGGGGGCTTTCGATTGCCGCTGGTGGTTTAGGGCCGAGGGGGCACGCGTTTGCTGGGTTAGTGGTTCTGGCCTACACCTATGCCTCTCCAACCTCCGCAAATACTAGCGTCACTCTGGAAACTTCATTGGGGTTGGTGAAACCCACCTACAGCACAATCATTCGCCAGGTCAATCCCGCATTTCGCCCTTACTATGACATAAACGCTTGGGCCACCGACACAACACTTTTCGAAGTAGGGCCAGCGTTCGATATTGGTGTGGCGTTTCGCACATCGTCGGCGGTGTTTGCTCCGGTCATCACCTATACACCGCTTCGTGGCCCTTCTGAGGGGATTACATCATCTTGGGGAATCAGATTCGATTTTCGCATCGGATCGTTTGGATGGCGGGATCGGGGCTACATAGTCGGCGGTGCTGGACTGTCGACAAGGATGCTGGCAGAGGGGTTGATCTATGAGGTCTCGGTTATCTCCAGAGACCAGCGGGTGCTGGACAT
The DNA here is from genome assembly GCA_964627605.1 of uncultured bacterium. Taxonomy (GTDB): domain Bacteria; phylum Latescibacterota; class MWCZ01; order MWCZ01; family CAZVGZ01; genus CAZVGZ01. Next base: position 8,311 of record CAZVGZ010000009.1, read on the forward strand.
GGTATTTCGCGCAGGGGCGGGCCAGGAGCTGCTGAAGTTTTCGGGTCTGACACTGAGCTTTGAGGGGGCTTGGTATGGCAGCTACCAGCTAGTGGGAGCGGCGGCAGACGTGAATCAGACACCGGTTGCCAGGAATGACGAGGCGTTTCATCTGCGTCTTATAATCGGCTATAACATAGCTAGAACAGATTAGAACACTGGTCCCATCGCCTGTTTTGATCCAATCTTATCCTAAGAGACGTTGGAAAAAGAAATAAGAGATGCCATTAAGAGAAGACCTTCGACGAGTGATGCTCATCGGCAGCGGACCGATCGTAATCGGTCAGGCTTGCGAGTTCGACTATTCAGGAACGCAGGCGTGCAAGGCGCTGACTGAAGAGGGGATTAAAGTGATCCTCATCAACAGCAATCCGGCGACCATAATGACCGACCCGGAGCTTGCGGACCGCACTTACATCGAACCTATCACCACACCGGTGTGCGAGGCGATCATAGAAAAAGAGCGGCCTGACGCGATCCTGCCGACTGTTGGCGGACAGACCGGGCTTAATACGGCGGTCGATCTTGCCCACGCCGGAGTGCTCGACAGGTACAATGTTGAGCTGATAGGCGCAAAGCTCGACGCCATCGAACGAGCCGAAGACAGGCAGAAGTTTAGGCAGACAATGATGGATATCGGTGTCGATCTGCCTGAAAGCGGGCTTGCCCACACTCTATCCGACGCCAGAGGGATTGTCGCAGAGACAGGATATCCCGCGATAATACGCCCATCTTACACACTTGGTGGTACAGGTGGCGGGATCGCTTACAACTCCGAAGAGTTTGACAGCGTTGTGAGCAACGGGCTGGACCTGTCGCCAATCACAGAGGTGCTGGTTGAGGAGTCGATCATCGGTTGGAAGGAGTTCGAGCTTGAGGTGATGCGCGATCTGGCAGACAACGTAGTCATCGTCTGCTCGATCGAGAACTTTGACGCAATGGGGGTCCATACAGGCGATTCTATCACAGTCGCCCCGGCGCAGACTCTTACAGACAAAGAGTATCAGCTGATGCGCAACACCGCCATCGACATCATTCGCGCCATAGGCGTGGAGACAGGCGGCTCAAACATCCAGTTCGCGGTTCATCCTGAGACCGGGCGGTTGGTCATAATAGAGATGAACCCCAGGGTCTCCCGATCGTCAGCATTGGCGTCCAAAGCCACCGGTTTCCCCATCGCAAAGATCGCCGCCAAGCTAGCGCTGGGATACACACTGGATGAAATACCCAACGACATCACCAAAAAGACCCCTGCGTCCTTCGAGCCTACAATTGACTACTGCGTAACCAAGATTCCACGGTGGGCGTTTGAGAAATTTCCAGGCGCCGACCCGGTATTGGGCGTGCAGATGAAATCGGTGGGCGAAACGATGGCCATCGGTCGCACGTTCAAAGAGTCGCTTCAAAAAGGGCTCAGATCGCTTGAGATCGATAGGGATGGTTTTGGGGCGGATGGCAAAGACGATTTTTCCGGCGATATAGAGCTGCTGCGCAAACAGCTCAAACAGCCAACACCGGATAGGCTCTTCCAGATCAAAGCCGCCCTCGAAAGCGGGATTACCGTAGGCGAGGTAGCCGATCTGACGAAGATCGATCCGTGGTTCCTGCACAACCTGTCTGAGATTGTATCGTTTGAAAACACCCTGAGGGAGGCGGTCCAGTGACATTCGCTTCTCAGCGGACAGCGAGGTTCGAACAGTGCGGAAAGAAGACTCAGTGAGCGAACCGATTTTGCGAAAAGCGGACGACCTTAGTGCGGCGATCTCGCCGGACCTTATGAGGCAGGCCAAACGGATGGGCTACTCCGACCGTCAGCTTGCCAATATCTGGAACAGTACTGAAGACGAAATTCGCCAGCTACGCAAGACACTTGAGGTCGAGGCGGTCTACAAGACCGTGGACACCTGCGCAGCGGAGTTTGAAGCCTATACACCGTACCACTACTCGACATACGAGACAGAGAACGAAGCTGTTCGCTCAGACCGTCCCAAAATAATGATCTTAGGGGGCGGACCGAATAGAATCGGGCAGGGCATTGAGTTCGATTACTGCTGCTGCCACGCGTCGTTCGCTTTGAGGGAGGATGGCTATGAAACGATCATGGTCAACTCCAATCCAGAGACTGTTTCCACCGACTATGACACCTCCGACAAGCTCTATTTCGAGCCGCTGACGGTGGAAGACGTGTGCAATATCTGTGATATTGAGCGGCCCGACGGGGTGATTGTGCAGTTTGGTGGACAGACCCCGCTCAAACTGGCTCTGCCTCTGGCTGCCGCTGGTGTCCCGATTATCGGAACCGATCCCAGCGATATCGACCTCGCTGAGGACCGCGAACGGTTCGGCAGGCTCAACGAATCGCTCGGCGTGCTACAGCCGCCAAACGGCACCGCCACCTCGGTTGACGAAGCGCTTGAGATCGCCAGGCGGATCGGCTATCCCGTGCTGGTGAGGCCGTCGTACGTGTTGGGTGGTCGCGCGATGGTGATCATATACGATGATGAGATGCTCATCAGCTATATGGATCAGGCGGTAAGCGCATCGCCAGATCATCCGATCCTGGTGGATCGCTTTCTGGAGGGAGCGGTCGAACTGGATGTAGACGCAATCTCTGATGATGATATGTGCGTCATCGGCGGAATCATGCAGCATATCGAACGAGCGGGGATTCACTCAGGCGATTCAGCGTGTGTAATCCCTCCGACATCGGTGGGCCAAGAGGTTCTCGAAAGAGTGCGAGAGCAGACCGTTGCCCTCGCTGGCGCGCTTAACGTCTGCGGCCTCATGAATATCCAGTTTGCGATTCAAGGCAACGATGTATATGTCCTCGAGGTCAACCCCAGAGCGTCAAGGACTGTGCCGTTTGTGAGCAAAGCCATAGGCCATCCGCTGGCCAAGATCGCGGCGCGGTGCATGGTGGGCAAATCACTTGAGAGCCAGGGGTTCACCAGCGAGGTAATCCCCACCCACATGTCGGTCAAAGAGGCGGTATTGCCGTTTATAAAGTTCCCCGGTGTAGATGTTCTGTTGGGGCCTGAGATGCGTTCGACAGGTGAAGTCATGGGGATATCAGACAGCTTTGGCGAGAGTTTTGCCAAGTCTCAGGACTCCGCTGGCAGCGACCTGCCCACCGAGGGTGCCGTCTTTCTGACGGTGGATGACGCACAGAAGCCCGCTGCGGTTGCCATCGCCCGATCGCTGATAGAGATGTCTTTCACAATCGCTGCGACTGAGGGCACGGCTGCCCATCTCGCCGATCATGACATCGACTCACGACTGGTGCCAAAAATAAACAGTGGCGAGCGCCCTCACTCGTTGGACTTGGTTAAATCAGACGAGTTCGTTCTGCTGATAAACATCCCCCGTGGCAAAGCATCCAATCTGGACGACCGTAAGATCAGACGCGCAGCGCTCAACTACGGCATCCCCTACACAACAACGATTGAGGGAGCCACCGCTGCGGTGGAAGGGATCGAAGCTCGCAGGACCAGAGCCTATACAGTCAAAGCTCTCCAGGATTACCACACACCCCAAGAATCTACGGAGGCCCGTGAAGGCCCATGAAGCGGGAAGAGACAAAACTCGCTGTCGTCCTGGTCGCTCTGTTGGTGGCTCTGAGCGGGTGTGTGTACTACAACACTTTTTTCAACGCCGAGCGCGCCTACTCCGACGCTGAGGCTGCCCGCCTTAGGCAGTCGGCGGATGGTGGCTCAAAGACTACCCGATCCAGCTCTACCAGGCGCTATAATACCACCGACTACGACCGTGCCATCGACAAGGCGTCCAGGGTTTTGGCGTTCTACCCCGAAAGTGACTACGTCGATGACGCGTTGGTGATGTTGGCGAAGGCGTTCTACTGGAAGCGCGAATATGCTAATACCATCCGTAAAGCCGACGAACTTGCTGCCAACCTACCCGACAGTCCGCTCATCCCCGAATCGCTCTACTGGAAAGCTTTGGCGATATGGCGCCAGGGAGATGCTCCTAAAGCCAAAGAGATGTTGGACATTTTAAGAGGGAGAGCAGACGATGATCTGGCGAGTCAAGCGTCATATTCGCTGGGTCAGCTTGCGTTCGAGGAGCGACGCTACAGCGATTCGATAATATTCTATCAGGAGGTGCTCTCTCGTACGAAGGATGAGGAGCAGGCGCTCGAAGCCAGGGGCCGCATCGGCTACGCGTGGATTGAGCTTGGCGACCCCCGACGTGCGATACCTATCTTCGCCGATCTCGCTGACAACGCCGTGACCTACAGTGCGCGGTACAACGCTCTTACAAACCTAGCTAGAGCACAGAGGGATTTGGGAAATCCAGAGGCGGCGTTGGCTACTTTAGATGGTTTGGAGCAGGATGAGAGGTTCTCCGATCGCATCCCAGAGACAAGAGTCGAAATCGCGCATACACACGAGCTCGGGGGCGACACCAGCCAGGCTATCTTGCTATATCAGGAGATAATCGACGACGCAGAGTTCGCCCGCAGCGCCGCAACCCGCCAGGCGACGAGGCGCGATGAAGACGATGGCCCACAACCAGCGCCAACAGCGGAGGCTGGAGTAGCTCACTTTCGGCTAGGACGAATCCGACAGGACAGATTTGGCGACCTTTGGACCGCGCGGGATCACTACCAGTCAGCAGCGACAGGTCCGTCCTCTCCTGGCGATTCGACCAAAATCAAAGCTCAGAAGCTCGTCGCGAATATTGATCGATTGGGTGATCTGCGCGACCAGCTCGCTGACACTGTCGGGGTTCCTGATACCGCTGCGACATGGTTTTCCATCGCTGAGCACCTCTACCTGTCGATGAGTATGCACGACTCGGCGTTGGCGTACTACGACTCTGTGGCGACCAGATACCCCGTCCACACATTGACCCCTCGGTCGCGGTACGCAGCGGCGTGGCTGACAGAGCATGAGATCGGCGATTCCGTCAGGTCCGCCACTATGATTGACGCCCTCCTAAAGGACACAACTAGCAGCGCTGCGGCGATCTATGTCAGACGCGCAATACGCCGCGCATCCGGTGCAGACACGCTGAGCCGGGCATACAGGCTTTTCCGTGAGGCTGAGGATATGAGGGCGTCGGTGTTCGCTGCTCATCCGCTTGCGCCCAAAAGCGTTGAAGGCGACAGTGCTGATGTTTTTGGGGCTGTTGACTCGTTAAGACTCTCTGCTCGCTCCCATTCGCACGTCTACCTCGATGCGTTTGAAGAGTTGGCCCGAACATATCGCGGTGATCCCTACGGTTCCAGGAGCGCATATATCGCAGCGTGGACCCTGGAGGAGGTGTACTCTGACAGCGCCAACGCGAGGCCGTGGTATGAGCAGGCCGCTGCTGACAGCGCACTTTCCGATTTGAGCGAGCTGGCACACAGGAGGCTTGGATCCGAATCGCAAGAGCACGACGATCTCCAGGACGAGAAGTCCGTTCTGGACGAGACACCGCCTGAACCATCACTCTTCCGCCCGATCATAACGACTCAGGGAGGGTTGGTGGTGCGGCCCATGGACACAACATGGACCACCGAGCCGTGGACGCTCGACCAACCACCGGTGTTGATTAGAGAGGAACGGGCCATATACTCGCCGCAAGCAGCGCACGCGATGGGCGACCAGTCCATCGAAGTTCGCGTGACGCTAAACGACAATGGCCAGGTGGTTGATGCAGAGGCGCTCACCGGTCCTTTGAGGGCGAGGGGAATCGCCGAGGATGCTGCTCGAACCAGCGAGTTCTCCCCTGCGTCCAACGGAGGCGAACCGCTCTCGGTGATGGTGACGATAACAATAAACCTTGCAGCGCCGCCGGAATTTTAGTAGTGTCGAATCCTCCTGCGACCCCTACCGATGAGCGCTGCCCGGTCATCGGGCATGACGAGATAGCGGCAGGTCACTGGATGTTGACCTTAGAGGCACCGCTGATCGCCACCTCGGCGAAACCAGGGCAGTTTGTCAACCTCAAGATCAGCGACGACCTGGTACCGCTGCTCAGACGACCGTTGAGCATCTGCTCGGTTGATACCGCTAGAGGTGTGATTTTACTGGTGTACAGAGTCGTTGGCAGCGGCACCGAAAAACTGTCCCACGTTGAAGCTGATGACAAACTTAGCTGTCTGGGTCCGCTTGGAAGACCGTTCGATCTGACCTCTGGCGGACCGATGATCCTGGTAGGCGGTGGTGTCGGCATGCCGCCGCTATATTTCGCCGCCACGCGGCTACCTAGAGACCGCGTGAGAGTTGTCCAGGGAGCGCGAGACGCGCAGACGTTGCTGTTCAAGGAAGAGTTCAAGATGATGGGTGTCGACACTGTCGTCACCACCGAGGATGGTGGGGAGGGTATCATGGGGTTGGTTACTGATGTGCTGGGGGAGGTGCTGGATGACTCAGACGGTGGAGCGGCGGTGATCTGTTGCGGTCCAACACCTATGATGAAGGCGGTGGCTGCAATTACGCGAGATCGTGAGGTGGCAACCCAGGTGTCGTTGGAGGAGCGGATGGCCTGCGGGTTCGGTGTCTGTGTCGGCTGCCCTGTCTGGATTGCGCCATCAGACGGGTCAGAGCAGCGGTATGCCCGGGTATGCACCGAAGGCCCGGTGTTCGACGCGACTGAGGTGTTCGCAGATTGACCGAAATCGTAAGCCAAAGTTCATAATCGAAGTTGGCGCAGGCATTGTTGTCTTCCGGTGTGCAGTCATCCAGCAACACTCTGGGTAACAGACATTTGACCGGTGTATAGATATAGCTCTCAATTCGATCTAAGCGAGAAATCAGATGCAAGGCGAAAACAGCCCGACAGTCAGGTGGGAAGAGATGTTTCCCGACCAGCTTCTATCGGCAATCAAGGAAACCCCAATCTGCTATGCTGCCTACGGGTTGGCTGAGCCCCACGGTCCATACAACGCCCTTGGGCTGGACTGGCTCAAGGCCAGATCGTTGGTGGAGATGGCCGCCAGAGAGCACGGTGGGGTCGTTGCACCGCCGTGTGCGTGGCACGTTCAGGAGCAACCACACTTTGATTGGGTGGCGTCGCAAAAAATCTCTCAGTCGTTGGCAAGCTCTATTCCTGGCGACCTTTTCCTGCGGCTGGTGTTGTATCAGATACGGGCGATGGATGCACGGGGCTTTCACGCCGGAGTTCTGATTACCGGCCACTACGGCGGGCTTGAGGAGGACATGCGGCTTCTGTGTGAGTACTACGTTCGCCGCACAGGATCGCCGATAAAACTTCTTGCCGCCGCAGACGGTGAAGTGATAAGGTTTGAGGATTACCGTGGCGACCACGCAGGCGTGTGCGAAACATCGCAGTTGATGGCGCTCATGCCCGATCTGGTGGACCTATCGCAAACGGAGAAGGATTCGAAATCGGGGCCTTGGGCGGGGATGGCGTTCCCAGACGACAAAGTAAGAACGCCGAATCGGGAGCTCGGAGAGAAGATAGTCGCCTCTCAGATCGCGAATCTCGGCGAGGTGAAGGAGTTTCTGCTCGAAAGCTATGAGCCTAGAGTGGGTTGGAAAGCACCGGACCTGACGGAGACCGAAGATGTGTGGCACCGATTTGAGCGGGCGACACGTAAATACTGGATGCTGTCGTCGTGCATGCCTGAGTTTACAGAAGGGCTAAAACCGCCGTTTCCAGGTTGGGAGTCTTTGGGGGAGTAGTTCGCCCAGATACTCAGGCAAGAACCTTAGATGTAAGTCGGCCAAAAGTAGGTAAACAGATTCTGCGTTTCAGTCGATAGCCCACCAACAGAGCGAACGGAAGAAAAATGTTTCGTAGACCGTTTGGGAGTGAAAGAATCCAGCGCGTTGACCAGCAGACCGGGATACAGGTGATCCAACTCACGAGCTACCCATCTCCGTCAATCCATTTCAGCTACAACTGGCCCAGCGTGACTGGAGACGGTGAGCGCGTCATGCTCCTCGCTCAACGTGGGTGCAGCCGGGGAGCACCGTGGGACATCTTTCGATGCGATGCTGACGGCCTGAACCTTTTTCAGCTGACTGAGCACTCACCAAAAACCCGTGGAGATACTCACTACGGATATGCTGCGCCGCCGTCGGCTGCCCTCAGCCTTGACGGATCGACCATCTACGCGATCTGGAGCGGCGAGGATGTGCTGTTCGGAGTTGATGTGGAGTCCGGTGAGCTGATAGAGATTGCCGACCTGTCGACCCACGTCAGCGAGTCCGCCAACATCGGTGGCGTGTTCCCACCTGAAGATGGAGATCGCGTGTATGTTGGTGTATCGAACTACGGCGAGGGCGAGGGTGGCGGCATTCGGGTAGACCTCAACACCGGAAACAGTGAATCGCTTAGCCTCGGCGGCGCTCTGTGGGGATATATACAGTCCACCGACCGACTGGTGACGATGAAAAACTTTGTGACGTTGGGAACCAAAGAGCGGGAAAACGGCGTGTCGGGGCTGACCAATCTCAACGACAAGCCGATGACGATGTACACCGTTCGGGAGGACGGCACAGAAGAGAATGAGCTGTGCCCGTACATATTCGCGCACGCCACGGTCATGGGTAAGACGGGTTTTCTTCAGGGAACAGGGCAGCGAAAAAACAGAGGGGTTTGGACTGTCGATGAAGATGGTGCCCAGAGACTGGTAGCACAGGGCCCCTATTTTTGGCATTCAGGCGCATCGTGGGATGGCGAGTGGATTGTTAGCGACACCAACTGGCCCGATGAAGATCTGAAGCTGATCCACGTTCCCACAGGCCACTATCGCACGCTATGCCACGCCGGAGCGACACAGGACCACACGCAGTTAGGCCACGCACATCCGGCGCTGAGCTGCGACGGGAGCCTTGCGGTATTCGCCTCCGACCGCACCGGAGTTCCGCAGGTCTACGTCGCCCACATCACTGACGATTTCAGGGAAAGCGTCATTGAGGGCGTCCTGGACCATCCGCTGCCCAAGTGGCTATAACACGGTCCATCGATTGAGCAGAAGGCTTTTGCGGGAATGCGAATCTGGATGGGTCAGCGGCCTTGGGTGTCGAACCACTGTCGATGGCAGGAGATGCTAAATATGTCCAGCAGCCTTGCGGTGTGGGCGTCGATGTAGACCGCTGTGACATCCGATGTGGCGTCGGTAAGTTGTTCGCCGACTTTGGACAGATCAGGATCGGCTTCTTTCATTAGCACCGCCCACGCCAGGACAGCGTCACCGCCTGACGGGTAGAGGCAGAGAGCTGTCTGGCTGACATAGGCGACTCCGTAGCCTGGATATCCCATCGTAGCGCGCATTACAGCTCGGGCGGTGTCTACATTGGCGATGAACGCCACGGCTTGATCCACCTCCCGCCATGTGTCGCTCACCGCACGGATTTTGCCAGAGTCATCGGTAAAAAACTCCAGCCGCCCTGCGACGACAGGTCGCCTGCGGAACTGCTGAATAGCCGTGATGCGTGTCCCTCTAAACCCTTCTACGACATAAACGTCGGTCACATCATCAGGGTCGATCTACCACCAAGACGGCTGGCTGCTTAGGACCGCCTGACGCATCTCGAAACTTGGGTCTTGGTGGAAGGATGCCCTGTTTATCGAAGCCCTTCCACGTCTGGGCGGGGGAACGAAACGCACTGTTTTCGGTTGCGGATGAGTGCGCCAATGGAACACAGAGCCGGTGATGGCGTCCACATATACCCGCAAAGTGAAGCCAGGAGGGCTTGAATCGGGCACATCGAATACAAAGACAACTCTTCCGGCGGTGTGGCAACCGGATAGCAGAACACGTTTCTGTACCCTTTTCCTCTCCCAGTCGCCTTTAAGGGGTGGGAATCTGTGCTTGACTTTGAAAAGCGCCTCGGTCTGTGAGATCATAACGCTCGCAGTGTCCACCTCCGTGAGCGCCCAGTCGTTCCAGAGACCCCAAACATTTCCTGTGCGGCTGTCGATCCCGATGGTGATCTGGTTCAAAATGTCCGGGTCGGTATTGTCAACACCCATGCCATGCAGAGTCTGCGGGATGGTGATGACAAGGCTGCTAGATGACTCCCAAGAGCTGTAGTCGGTGAGATCGTGAAGCTGGACACCAAGATCAGGCCACATCAGGTCCACATAGCGGCGCAACTCACTTAGTGTGTCGGTGCTTAGAGCGTGGAGGTCCAGGTGGGTCGGTGTTATGGGAGTGGAGCGAGATCGCGCCGATCTGGGTGGATCGCCCCACTGTTCCTGCCCACCCCACAAAGGAGAGCAGGAGCTTAGACACCAGGCCAGCACACACAAAACGGCTGTCGGTAGGTAAGTTGATCGGAATGATGAAGACATAAAGATGGCTTGCCTAATTCGCGAGCGAGACGTCAGAGTGCAGAGTGTACACATCATAGTAGTGATATTCAAGCGGACCGGAACAGGTGGCTCCAAACGAAGCCGCATTGGCGCTGGGCTCTCTGGACCGGTATTTTTTTACAACCCACACACTACACCAAAGATATATCTATGAAATCTGCGCGTAAGACCTTTACATGCCCGGTGTGCCAGACCCACGTTCTGGTTGACATAATCGAACAGATCGACCTTTTGAAAGACGGCGAGGCTGTAGTGGCGATCCGCGATGGTGTTCTCAATCGGGTTCGGTGTCTTACCTGCGGGCATAAGGGCGTCGCTGTGACCCCTGTGCTTCTTCGCGAAAGCGAACAGAAATGGTTGGCAGCCTACCTTCCGCTAAGGCCGCCAAGAAACAGATTTGGCCGGGTGGTGGAGCAGGTTCAAGAGAGTTTTGATGCGTTGACATCCCAGGGATGGCGTTGCCAACTGCTCATCGGCCCAAATGCACTGAGCGACGCATGGCCTGACGCGGCGCCGAAACATCAGCGACTCCACAATTTCCTCACACCGCCACCAGTTCAGGTCAGGCGACGTCTCCTCAACAAGGCCGCCCGCCGCACCGGTGACGACCCCGACGAGACTGTGGAGATCGGAATTGGGCTATACGAGGCAGGAGATTTCGAACGGGCGATACGGGTATTGAACAAAATAGCCAGCACCGACTCCGATGATACTGATGTTCTAATCACGCTTGGCTCGTGTCATTTTGAGTGCGATCGGTTTGATGAGGCGGCTATCCATTACGACAAAGCCGCCAAAAGAACCAGAGATTCGACAACGTATCTCGTTGCAGGTGTGGCGCACTACCGTGGGGGCGACCTGGTATCGGCCAGGCAGAGGCTGCAAGCGGCGGTGGGTCAGACGCCGGACATGACGGACGCGTGGTTCTACCTGGCCTGTGTGTGTGCGGCCCAAGGTCACGCAGATGACGCCACCAACGCGCTTGGTCAAGCGGCCGCCACCGGATTCGACAACCCTGACGCTCTTGCGTCGGAACCGCCGTTGGCCGCCCTTAAAACTGGGGGCGCGCTCAAGACAATGATAAAGGCGATGGAGTCAAACCGTGAGCCAAAAACAAAAACCTCCAAGCGGGGAAGTCGTGGTAGTTCCAACGACCGCACCAGACCTGAAGAGCGCCCAAAAAATAGGTCGCGATCTGGTAGAAAGGGCAGCGTGCGTCAACGTCGTTCCAGGAGTTAGGTCGATCTACCGCTGGGATGGCGAAGTGCAGAATGAAGAGGAGGTGGTTCTCATCATCAAATCCAGTCCGAAGGCTTTGGATAGGTTGACCCAAGCGATCAAAGAACTGCATCCGTACGATGTGCCAGAGGTTGCCGCTATCCCGGTTGTAGGCGGGTCGAAGGAGTATCTCGAATGGGTCGTCGCTCCTTCACTGTAGGAGAGCCAGGAATGTCGTTGATGTGCAGCGTTGGTGTGGCCCTTGTCATGCTGGCGCTTTCTGGGTTTGGCTGCGGCAGCGGTGATATCTGCGGAGATCGTCTTGTTATTCTATCGCCGCATTGGGAGGGGATTCAGCGCGAATTCGAGAGAGGTTTTGGAGAGCATTGGTTCTCCAAGACCGGGCGCAATCTCTCGATAGAGTGGCTCGATCAAGGCGGCGGATCCTCCATCATGCGCTTCATACGCTCGGAGTTTAAAAACAAGCCAGACGGTATAGGCGTGGACATGATGTTTGGCGGCGGTACCGACCCCTATTTCACACTGAAAGACGGCGGATATCTCGAATCCGCGCGGCTGTCTGACGACATTTTAAAAAAGATCCCCACGACGTTTGCCGGCGTTCCGCTGTACGACACCACCGACTTTACGTGGTATGGCGCGACGATGTCGGGGTTTGGCGTGCTGTTCAACCGCACCACAGCGGGGTGGACGGGGCGAAAGGTGCCGACTTCGTGGGACGACCTTTCAAGGCCAGACATGCGCGGGTGGGTGGGAGCGGGTGATCCCAGGCACTCTGGAAGCGTGCATATGGCCTACGAGATTATGCTCCAGGCATACGGTTGGCAAAAAGGTTGGGACATAATCACAGGTATATGCGCCAATGCAAAGCTGTTCGCCCGTTCGTCCACCACCATCCCGCAGGCTGTCGCCACCGGCGAGGCGATCGCCGGAATGTCAATAGACTTTTATGGATGGACGACGGTGGACGCCGTTGGATCATACCATCTGGGGTTCGTCTACCCCGCCGACATGACCGTCATCAACCCAGATGGGATGGGGATGCTTCGAGGGGGGCCCAACCCTGAAGCGGCCAGGGAGTTTATCTCGTTTGTGATGTCTCCACCGGGGCAGAGACTCTGGGGGTTTAGGGCCGGGCTTCGTGGCGGACCAAAAAAATATGCGTTGGGCAGGTTTTCGATAATGCCTCAGCTCTACGATACCGCATCGGACTCATTTATTGTTGACATCAACCCGTTTGAGTGGTCCGCCGGTTTCGTCTATGACAACGCAAAAGCCTCGTCCCGCTGGTCGCTTGTAAACGACATGATAGGGACGCTGCTCGTCGACTCCCATGGCGAGCTGACACAGGCGTGGGACATGTGGATAGAGGCTGGCGCTCCAGATGGCGTTCGCTCAGAAATCGCGGCGGTTCCGATCACCGAAGCCGAAGGGCTGGAGCTTGGCGGGAAGTGGTGGGACCAAGCGCTGCGCAACAGGACGATATCAGGCTGGGCGGCGTTCGCACGGAAGAAATATGAGCGAATTGTGTCCATCATTGGCAAAGGATGACCCAACGGTGAGAGGGCTAATGGCGCTGGGCGACAGCGTTGGTACCGGTCTGAGAATCGACCACGATGTTGAATATCTGGTGCCATCTACCCCTGATACCACAACGCCCAAATCATGACCGACACCGACAAGACAGGCGATGTGGACACCCAAACGTCCCTGTTTGAGTCGCACCCCTCACACAACAACCGGCTCACAACCGGCCTGGTTTTCCCAACGCTTCTGACTCGACTGACGAACACAGTCTCCAGTCGTTGTTTTGACGATCCTACGAGAGAGCAGACTATTGTCGTGCCCTCACAGCTTCTGGGCGCACACATAAGAGAGAGTCTACTCAAAACCCTCGGAGGTCTGTTTGGCGTCTCGATACTGACTCCGGTTGGGTTCGCAAGGAGCATCACCAAAACAGATCTTGCCCGCAGCGGACTGGTGCCGCTGCCAAGACACGCCTCTGGCGCCGTGATCGCTGAAGCTATCAGACAGACGCTGGACGAGACTTCGATGTTCTGCCCCACTGATTCCTACGACGATCCCAGGTATCGAACGAACTTCCAGGACGCGGTTCTAAGGGCGATTGTTGATGAGAAAAAACAGGGGTTTAGTCCTCGGGAGTTGGGGGAGCGGGGCGATCCGACTGGAACGCAAGCTGCGTTGGCGGCAATCTATGAGGCGAGTGAGCGGATAGTCGGGCAAAACGGGTGGATCGACGCCACGGATGTGATGGTTGAGGCAGCGAAGTTGCTAAAAGAAGGACCGACATCTCCAGATGCGACTCTAGACTTTTTCGGTTTATGTGAGGTCAGCGAAGTCGAGTCGGCGCTGGTTGACTCAGCGGTAGAGGGCGGCTGGCCGGTTCATGTGTGGCTACCCTGGATAGATGACGCGCCGGTCTTCGCGCCGGTAAAGAAGTGGCGAGCGCATCTGTTAGATGATCTTGAGCTGTCGCCGACAGTAGCGGACAAGATACCCGACCGCAGCGCATGTGAGGCTGTTCCGCGCCTCTGGGGGCAGACGGGTGGTGGGATGGAGATCGACGTCCCTATAGAACTGCTTTCTGCCGCCGATCCTGTGGAGGAGTGGCGCCAAGTAGCCCGTTGGATTTGGGAGCGACTGGAAGCGGATCACACGCTGAACCCGTCGGACATTGTGATCCTTCATCCCGATCTGGATCAGGTCAGGCCCATCGCGTTGGATGTTCTGGATGAGGCTCTGTTGCCGGTATACGATTCTGCTGGCGCGCCACTTGAGACGACCGCTGCTGGGCGTTGTCTGACGCTTCTGATGGACGTAATTGCAGCAAGATTGTCGCGCTCGCAGGTTGTGGAGCTCTTGAGGATGAGTGGCGGACCCCACAACGGGAGTTGGGACAGACTAACGCGAATGGCTGGTGTGATCGGCGGCGTAGTCACCGCATCAAGGACTCTCGAAAGGACGTGGATCAAGCCGCTTGATGACCTTCGAAGTCGGCTGGAAAGAAAACTGGAGCACGGGAATGCGGACGTAGGTGAAGCGGCCCGAACCGACATAGACGCGCTATTTGAGCTTCAAAGCCGCGTGGAGCAGCTAGTGGAAGTGGCATCGGTGTTGGCATCTGGCAGGACAGAGAGTTGGCGCGACTGGATTGATGCGGTTCGTAGAGGCTATCAGATCGTGGTGCCCGTCGATGCCGCCTACCCAGAAGACGCAACCCACCTTCGGGACGTCGAAGCGGTCTTCTATGAACTGGCCGGTTACGACTCCATAGCCCCGCTCCCAAAATCCGAATCGCTGCGTCGTTCAATGCTGATAGAGGCACTCGAAGGCGGGTCTGTCAGGAATCAGCAGCCCTATCCTGAGAACGCGATTTTTTTGGGGCGACTCGACATCGTTCCTCCCAAGTCTGCTAAAATCGTGGCGATCATGGGTCTGGTGGACCCTCAGTTCCCTAAGCTGAAAAACCGTTCGCATTTTGCGTTTGGCACCGATGAAGAGATCGATGTTTCCGGCCAAAATGTTGACATGGGAATCGCCCGGGGAAGGCTGTCGTTCGCTTTGGCTCTTTGCGCCGCCGAAAAGACGGTGCTGCTGAGCTATCCAAGGGCGTCGGTGGGTGGCAGCACGGTCCGCCCGCCGTCTGATGTAATTGTGGAGACTCTAAGGCAGATTGGTGGCGACAGTGGGCCGCTTGATGATAAGGGGGTCGAATCGCGGCTTAGGGTCACGCCTAACAGGTGGATCGCAAAAGATTTGGCACCGCCTATTGACACCAAGACACCCATGGCGTGGCTTAGCGTCAGAGAGTTTGATCTGGCGCACGCCCTTGGCTTCGCTAGCTCCCTTAGGGAAGCAATGTCCAAGCGCCGGGAGAACGGTATGGCGTTTGAGCGGGGGTTGTCGGCGGTAGAGGCCAGAGAGAGTGACAGGTTGACGACGTATGATGGTTGCATAGATGGTGAGTTTTCCGTTGGCGACCATCAGGGCGTCGCGACGCCTACGAGCCTTGAGACTTACGCGATCTGCCCATTTCGATATTTTGCGCGATCTGTCCTCTGGTTGAAGCAGTTGGACGACCCGGCTTTGCAGCTATCCCTCGACCCAAGAGATTCTGGCGATCTCGTCCACAGGATGCTCGCTGCGGTTTTCGGGCGACTGTCTTCAGAAGAGCGTTTTCCGCTGACAGAGAAGAGTCTCGATGATCTTTTGAGCCAGCTAGACAGCTGGACCGACGAGCACCTTTTTGGAACGAAGGACCGGGTGTGGCCTGCCCATATGCCGCCTGTGGCCCGTGATAATGAGAGACAGCGCCTCCTAACGATACTAAAACGGGTCTTGTCAGACGGTGTTGAAGAAAGTGCTGAATCGTGGGTACCAGCGCAGTTTGAGGTAGCGTTTGGAATTGACAGCAAGCGAAGGGGTGAAGGCGGCGATGGTTGGTCAGTAGAGCAGCCTGTTGAGCTTCCTGGCGGTGACGGACTGACAGCCCGTGGCAGGATCGACAGAATCGACGTAGGAGATGACAGTCAGAGTGCGAGGATAATCGACTACAAGAGCGGGTCCCCACCGCAGGACGCTGGTAGAGCTGGACCGTTCGCCGGTGGTGTCAGGCTTCAACTCGCTGCATATCTCCTAGGAGCAGAAAAAGTACTGGGGGAGAAGGCCCCTGGTGTAAACTCCATTGAAGCTTCCTACTGGTTTCTTCGCGAACCGGGACACAGGTATGAGAAACTTCGGCACCTAAACCAAGAGAGTGATGAGATCACCCAAGCTTTTGGCGAGGTCGTCAGCGCAATTGTGTCGGGAATCTCGTCTGGATCGTTCCCTGCCCATCCCTACAAAGACCCCAGTCATCACTCGATGTGCAGGTGGTGCGACTACAAAGAGATGTGCGGGCCCGTGGGTCCCATCGAGCTGCGCAGGGCGGCTACTAAGTCCGATGAGCGGGTAGAGAAGTTTTGGGAGATGAGGCGCAAACATGCCTGAGCTTCCAGATCACGCCGACCGAACGGTCGCCCAGACCGATCTGAGTCGCCCACTGCTGGTCGAGGCTGGTGCTGGAACAGGCAAGACCACCGCCATGGTCGAACGCGTGCTCACCGCGCTTACGACGTCAGACCCGATTCTGCGGACGACACTGCCGCACATTGCGGCGATCACATTCACCGACCAGGCTGCGTTGGAGCTGAAGGGGCGGATAAGGAAAGGGATCGAGCAAAGAATCAATAACGAACCATCCCGCGAGATCAGGCGGTGGCTCTCGCAGGCTAAGGAGGACCTGGAAAGCGCACCCATCGGCACTATCCATAGGTTTTGCAACAACGTGCTTAGCGGATGGCCGGTGCTAGCTGGTGTGGACGTGAGGTTTTCGGTTTTGGACGCCTACGAGTCTGACAGGCTAAGGCAGATGTGTTGGGATGAGTGGATATCAGCGGAATTTGGGGCACGAGACCCCTCGCCTATCCTTACCGAAGCGCTTCGGCACGGAATCAATCCTGAGCAGCTTCACAGTCTGGGTGGCCTGCTGATAGATTCCCGCGACGAACCGGTGGCAGAGTCGTTGTGGCCAGCGGCGGAGATTGACTGGACCGCTGCGATCGACTCTCTCAAAGGATGTTTTTCCACTGTAAATCAGGCTTTTGCCGCGATACCTGGTACGCCGTCTGCCACGCTTGAAAACTCGGTGGAAACCGCTATGGAATGGTTGAGCAGGTTGGCGGGGGCGGTTGAGTCAGGAAGAGTTGGAGCGGCGATGGAGAAGTGGGAAAAGTTCAAACACATACCTCGCAGCAGGGATAATAACCCGGATTTCTTCGATGCAACAGAGCGGTTTGATAGCGAGATTCACAGCCTCCAAAGCCAGATAGGCCACAGCATTATTGTGAGATTGGTGGACTGGCTTTCCCACCCAGATACAGGGTTCGTCAGGCGGTATGAGATACGCAAACGCCAGCAAGGGGTCGTGGATTTTGACGATCTGCTGATTCTTACGCTTCAGCTTCTTAGGCGCAATTCTGATGTGAGAACTGCTCTGAGGGACAAACACAGATACCTCCTGGTGGACGAGTTCCAGGACACCGACCCCAGGCAGGCCGAGATTGTCGCTCTTATCGCCGGGACATTCGAAGATGAATCAGCCGTGCCAGAGTGGGATCGAGCGCATCTTGATGGGGGGCGGCTCTGCGTTGTCGGTGACCCCAAACAGTCGATCTACCGGTTCCGCCGTGCAGACATGGACATCTATGACCGCGTTGGTAATCTGATATCTACCCATGGCGGTCGCTGTCGGCTTTCGACCAATTTCCGCTCGGAACCGCCGGTAATTGACGCTGTAAACAAACTGTTTGAACGGTGGATGTCCGAAGGAGACGCGGCCCCGTATCAGCCTCAGTACGAACCGCTTGAGCCCCACCGCGTTCTGACAGACCAGAGACACAGCGTATACTGCCTTCGCCCTGTCGATAGCGAGATACCGGAGCAGATAGATGAGAAGCGGGCATTGGAGGCTGAGGTGATAGCCACCGCAGTGGGCCAGATGCTGGACGAGGGGTGGTTGGTCGGTGGCAAGTCCGCTGGAGAGAAGCCCAGGGTCATCAAGCCAGGAGACATCGCGCTCCTGTTTCGCTCACTCACCAGCGTCGAGGTTTACGAAGCGGCGTTCACGAGCCATGGGTTAGGACATCAACTTGTTGGCGGGCGGACGTTTTTTGGGCGACCAGAGATACACTGGCTCACTATGCTCTTGGGTGCCATAGAGCACCCCGATGACCAGATCGCCACCGCTGCGGCGCTGCGAAGCCCTTTTTTCGGCTGCTCCGACCAGGACCTGGCTGCGACTGTGGATTCGTCAGGGGCCACACCAGCTACAGAGATTGATCTGAGCGAGACAGCGCCACAGTGTATCATTGATGCGATGCGAATACTGGATGGTTGGCGACGACGGAAGATGGATGTCCCCGCTGCTCATCTGATAAGGGAGATTTTCCAACAGACCTCGGTTCTTGAGACCTACGCCAACGCAGAACGTGGTCACCAGAGGGTCGCCAACCTTCTAAAAGCTATTGAGATGGCTCGATCGGTGGGAGGGTCGCTTGGCGAAGTGTATCGGTTTATGGACGAACACAGGACCGGCTCAGCGTCAGAAGGACAGGCTCTGGTAGGCGATAGAGATGACGGGCGCGTGAATCTGATGACGATTCACGGTGCCAAAGGACTGGAGTTTCCAGCGGTGTTTCTGCCTGATCTGTATCGCGGACAGGGAGGTAGCGGCCAACACGAGCGGCTGTTGATAGAGCGTCAGCCCGGTTCTGCGATGACTAGGGTGGGTATCTGGTGCGGCAATATCGGCGGTACAAAAGTAGCGACAGCCGGTTGGAAGGCCATCGAAGAGAGCGACAAACTGAGGGATGAAGCCGAATCTGTTCGGCTGTTCTACGTCGCCATGACCCGTGCCATGGATTTCCTGGTGCTTCCTCGAATCGCAGAAGATCCAAAGGAAAAATCCACCGCAAAAAGCACCCACAATTGGCTCTGTCGTGACAACGTTTGGGATGAGATGGAACAGTGGAGTATCTCGCTCGGTAATAGCTCCCGCAAACCAGTTAAGAGCACATCGCCATTGTCGTCGGATCAGTTTTTGAGCAAGCGGCGGATTCTGAATGAGAGAGCAGGCGACGCGGCGCTGCGGTGGGAAGGCAAAACTGCTCGATACGCCCGACCGTCTCTCCATGAGGGTAATCGCGACAAGCCTGACATTGATGATACCAGCGCAACACATAGTCGCGATGAAGCCATGCTGCTGGGCAGTCTGGTCCATGACGTCTTGGAGCTGGCTCGACTTGACGGTGAGCCTGAACTGGAAAGCCTCGTCGGTGCTGTCGCCAAAAGATATGGCGTTTCCGGCGTTATTAGGGAAAAAGGTCTTGATTACGCAGCGCGGGCGTTAGCAGCGGATGTGGTGATGAGGGCGGGAAGAGCGGAAAAGTGTTGGAAAGAGGTCTCGGTAGCGGCGTTTATGGGAAACGACGACGGAGGCGCAGGAGTAATCACAACAGGCATCTGCGATCTGGTGTTTGAAGAGAACGGACGACTCATCCTTGTGGACTACAAAACCGACGCGGTGGACCCTGGGAGTGTCGACGAACGCGCAGAGAACTATCGACCGCAACTAGTCGCCTACTCGCAGGCTATCAACAAGGCGCTAGGACGCCCGCTTGACGAGGTTTACCTGGTGTTCTGCTCAGTGGTGGACGGGCCCATTGAGTTGAATTTAGATCTGGCTCAGTAGACCCTTTCAACCCCTCTGCTATTCCGTCAAATTAGCGTTATGAGCTACCCCTTCTCCGCCGCTCTGGGAACGTCTGGCTCGTATCGCGCCAACAGAATTCCCAAAACGGTCTCATCGGCCACTAGATGCACATTGCTCTCACCTATACGTCGGACTCTTCCGAACTCGTCGTCCTCCCAACCGCCTCGCGCCAACTCCTTGGTCTCTCCGTCTGGCAGTAACCCCTGTGTAGTCGTCTCCAGCCACTGAAGGCCAGCATCGCTCTCTGGTTCGAGTAGTATCCATGGCACGCCCAACTCCCATGACCATCTGACGTGGATGCCGAACGCTTCAGGGTCGTTCCACTCAGAACCGACCCATGTTCTACCGACGACAAACGCGTCGTAGGAGTGGGGATTCACCTGGGGAAAGCTGGCGTCGCTGTTCATCCGGTCGGCGTTCCATCCGTGGGTCTCGAACAGATCGTCGTACTCGGACGCCTCGTGGTATCCGCTGCTGTTCGAAAACAGCAGACACGCCTTTGGGCGGATCGCCATGTCTGCGTAGGCGGCAGATAGAGCGCTCACCGCTTCCTGAAAGCCGCCGTGGTGGAGCGACCAGTATTCGTTTGTGTCGTGCCTCGCGTTCATCAGGTCGTGATCGGAGTAGGGAACATCCAGCCGTCTGACACTCAGTATCGGAAACCTCGGTGGTTGTACCGTCCACGGATGCTCGGTATCTGGTGTGTCTTTCGGCGGCATGATCCCGTTGACGACCCCTCCGGTAATCGCTCCGCACAGATCGTTGGAGTTCATGTTGGTCCAGCCGTGGTAGCGCCCAGGATGGACCCGGCCACCATCTACGATCATACAGACGCCATGCGGGTTGCGCCCCAAAATCCAGGCGATCTGTTCTTCGGCTGTCCTAAGCCACTCGCGGTTGCCTGCGAGCTTTCCTGCTAAGGCGTAGGTGTAGGCCACCGAACCGATCCACGCGTTCCTGCCCATCGTGTGTTCAGCTAGCTCGTCAGGCTCCCTGCCCTTAACGGGCATGAGCCTCAGGTTGTAAGGCGTGTGCAGCGTGTGGTTGTCGAGCATCCCAAGCTGCCTGTCAGCTGCGGTCAATATCTCCGCACGAAGCGGGTTGTCCGGCTCGTCGATGAGCAGCTCCAGGAGGACGTTCAGATGCCTGAATGAGCCTTTGAGAGCGCTGTAGACGCTAAGCGAATCGGTGTTGAGGTTCCGCTCCAACAGGAGCTGAGCCACCTCCAACGCCCTGGCGCGGTACGTTTCGTCGCCAGTTGCTTTATAGAGACCATACCAGAGGGAAAACCAGTATGGGTCTGATGGATCGGTACCCGCCTCGCTGGCGTAGTCCGCGCTTTTGAGCGCGGCGGTGACGTAAGTCAGGCACCGAGCATCGTCCACGTCTTTTGCGCACCGCGCCGCTGCCGCCAACGCGTTTGCGAGGTCAAGCGCTAACCCAGGGGATGGGTGATGCCCAACGTAGTCGAATGTCCGCGTCCTTGGATGACCAACCACACCAGCCCCGGAGTCCTGGTGCGGCTGCTCCCAGAACACCGCCCAGCTTGAGTTGCGTTTCTCGTGGGTCTCCTCATCCTCGTGGGTGTAGTAGGCGCAGATGGGGCCTGTAAACGATCCGTCGTGGTTTTGGACTTTTAGGAAAAAATCGGCACCCCAAAACACTTCTGAGAGAACGTCAGGCAGGTCTCCGCCGTAGGTAGACCGAGGTAGCTCCATGCGGTAGTGCATCAGAGCGAGAGTCTCTTCGACATAGCCGTAGTAGTGGTACCACTTGTTGTAGTCACCGGCGTCATGCCAACCGCCTTTTACTTCTCTGTATGCGGTTGAGTCTTGCCCGTGGGGGTCGTCAGGCTCCCCATATCCTTCCTGCTCTTCCCTAAAGCGGAACATCGCATCGTTGACGTGGCACGCCTTGTGATAGCCAGGAATATCGATTCCGCAGCGCTGTAGGTAGGAGTAGGTAGCCACCGTCTGCGCCAGATGGTGGTAGACATCGCTCCAGATCCTGATGGGCGCACTCTCCAGAGTGTTTCCTGGCAGGTAGATCCGCAGAAGGTAGTACCCCTCTCTCTCGCAAGACGAGATGTCGGCGACATAGGTCCATCGCTTCCATATGTCTTCTCCGGTGGACTCCAGTTCACCATCTGCGAATGTCTGCCCGGTGAGGGTGTCCAGAAGCTCCCATCGCACCGCTTCAGCGAGTTCTGATTTGGCGCGGACAATCACCCTTTTGCTCGAATCAGGATGGTAGCCAGCCTGGTTGTCCAGAATGTCGAAGGGTGCTGCGCCCAAACCGTCGAGATACAGGTTGTCGATCAACGCTCCGTCGGCTTCAAGCTCGCACTCAGCACGCTCGGAGTTGGGCGGCGGCAGAAAACTCCAGCAGAACGGCTGCCAATCCTCGGAAAAATGCTCGAACGTCTCAGTGCGCAGATACCGGTCGTGCTCGCAGAAGTGAATCTGTCCGGTTACGCGACCTTTGGCTTCGCCGGTCCACTCGTATCTGAGTCGTGCGCTTGCTTCAAACCGGTTGGAGCGTATGCGGCCGGTTAGCTTGACGGCGTGGCCGCCCCCCTCGCGGGAGGCTTGCTCAGCTTCGCCGCTCAATGTGGACCAGCCCACCAGCCCATCTTCGTTAGTGAGTTCAAATGAGCAGTTGACCAGCACATTGACCGCGTTGGTGGGATCGTCGTAAAGCTCAGCTAGTGGCGGATGTGTAGTTGCCGGCATCTTTTTTCCGTTCGTTTGGGCGTCCGATTCATGTCACAGATAAGTGTGTCAGAAGGTAGGAAGATTGTGCGATTCTGTTCTGAGTGTTTTTTCAATTTTCTGGGTTCAGGTTTCTACTCGTTTTCATTGATATAGCCCGCAAACCGACCAAGCCAGTAGGCGAAAAGGTAGTCAGCGCCGGAGACCGACGACTCGCCTAAAGCTCCACCGCCCATCCCGTAGTGTCCGTCGATCCGGTAGGGGTTGCCAGCCCACTCATACTCTTTGCGTGGGCGCTTCCACTGAGGGACCGGTAGGGGATATTGAGTCCATCGCAGATAGTCGATCCAGGCGCGGCTTGTGTCAATATCACCTCCGACGCTGCCCAATGTCTCCCTCATTGTGGTGTCGGTGCTGAAATCACGGAGCGTCTGTATCGCTAGATCGTCGCTGAAATCCACGCCGCACAGATGGTGGTAGAGTATTGAGACCATCGCGTTGCCTTCTAACTGGGTTCGCTTGGCAATCCGTTTGAAGCCCTGGCGATATATCTCTATGCGCTTTTTGCTGTCATCATAGCTCAGAACGACATAGAACGATGCTGCGGCCATGTGGTCGTCGCTGTGGTTGTTGAGATAGGGGTCGGGCTCAGGATCAGCCTGGCCTGCTAGTCTGTCATACTGGTGATCGTCGCACAGCCACCGATGGGTCTCCTCAAGTCGCGCGTCACCGGACCACCTGAACGCGCCTTTAAGCATCGCAAGCGCCACCAACGCCTTTAGCTCCTGCTCTAAGACATAGGGACACATGTTGCCCCAGGTGGTGGGCTGACCGTCTACATCCACTATCCTCATGCTCCAGTCGATCACCCTGTTGGCGATGAGAGCCAGTTGCTCACCGACCCTTCTCTGCTGTTGCTCGTCAGCGGCGACATCGGCGTAGACGCAGAGACCAAAAAACATGTCGCAAAGCTGGTCGGTACTAAAATCGCCTACCCAGCGCCTGTTGCCTTGGTTGTGCCACTCCTCATGCCCAGCTCGACCGCTCATGGGGCCGATCTTCCAGAAAAAGTCCTCGTCCCAACTGCTCTCTTGATTGTACTTCCAGCCTCTAGCGCATATACCTGGCTGCGGGACCATGTCGTGGAGGAAAAACAGCGCTTCGGCACTCTGGTCGGCTTGGGTTTTGGCTTGGGGGTCGCGAGTAACGGCATATTTCCACGACTGCGCTGCCAGGTACATCGCGGTCCAGACGCAGTTGTTCTCGTAGTTGCCGCTGCTCCAGTCAGACGCGCCTTGAGGAGGCGCGACCAGCAGAGCTAAGATCTGCCCCTCCAGAAGGTGGCGCGACTCGGTATGGCGTTGCAGCACATCAGCCTTCTGGGCCAATGAGAGTCCGACGCCTGGAGCTGTCTGAGGCGGACTGCTGTTCATGCGCAACCGCTCGCATCTAAAGTGTGTAACGTCATTCCCACAATCGAGATCAAGGGTGCGGCTGTCCGGCTTTGGGTTTCTTCCTGGTGGCTGTGGCGTCGGGACCAAAATTGCCACGGATGCCCCATCCGATGGAGAGTGACATCCCACCGATGAGGATGATCTACCATGTCAGGCCTGAATGTCGCTGGCTGCCCATGGTGCGCACCCCCCAATTTTGGTCATCTCTCTTGGCCGTTGGCGCGTTGATCTTGCCCACCCCAACTTAACTACCACCACAGGCGTAGCGGGTCAATCGCAACCGCCATCAGACAATGACAGGCCCAAACACCGGCGCTGCCATATCCGCTCCGTCTATGAGATTGACCGAAGGGTTGAGGCCCCTTCCGTACCAAAGATCGCAGTTTTTGGGCAGCGGCTTCTCAAACGTCAACACGACATCTGTGGGTTGATCTGGGTCCACAATAGCCGTGGCGATAGGGCGTCTGTCGTCGCCATCCCACGCCGAAAAACCCCAGACATGATTTGTTGGTTGTAGACGGCCGTTCACCTGATCGTAGCCCACCCTTAGAACTTTTCTCTCCTCGTCATCAAACTCGAACCTGATTGGCCTCGGTCCACGGCGCAGTTCTGCGTCGCCATAGGCTAGGATCTGCGCCAAACGCGCCAATCTGCGCCCGACCCGCTTCGCTGATGCCGAATCGATGTGGATAATGTCGCAGAGAGACGAATCGATGGCTACGGCCACAGCGGTGTTGTCGATCTCTGATTCGATTTCAAGCTGTGTGTTTTGAATCCGGTTCCACCCGATCTCAAAATCTCCCATAAACACCGACGCCAACTGCACATAGATAAACGGCATCGACGGATCGCCACAATCGCTGCGGAAAGCTGCGATGAGGTCTGTGAATCTGTTGTGAAATGCCTCGATGGCGTCCTCGCCGGTGGAGTCAGATTCTCCCTGGTACCAGATGCAGCCGGTAACTTTGCCCCCGACCGCGTTGACGCGTCTGAGCATTGAACCGTAGAGCGAGTTACCGCCTTCGTCAGCTCTGCTCGGATCCCACTGCGACATGCTCGTGCCGCCGTGGGAACAGACGACTATCCCCACAGGCACGCCGACGGTCTTATGGATGGCGTTTGCGAATGACACCGCTGGCCCGGCACCGGTCTCCTGCCAATGGCGTGCGCTCTGGATCAGTTCTTCTATGGGCCTGCCATCAGGGTCCTGTGGCCGGTGAACCACATCGGTGGCTTCCGCGTACCAGCAGAGCGGTTGATGGGCGACATCCCACCGGTCGTCATAGTAGAACGCATGGACGTTTCTTGACGGCTTTTCAGCATTGTGGAGTTTGCCGCAGCCGTCCATGTTGGACTGTCCTGCCATTATCCAGAGATCGCCTACGAGCAGATCGCCGACAGAGCCCGATGACAATGTATCTCCCTTGTCGCCCAGTTGAACGATGTCGAAGGTGTAGGGGCCGCCAGTGGGGACGCCCTTAATCGTGCCGACACCGTCAATGAGAGTCAGTTCGGTCCATCCAAAACCTTTGACCGCTTTGTGACCCTGGCGCAGTCGTGCGCGCATCCGTGCGCTGCCGGATGTTTTCACACGCACCTCTATCTTGGCTTCTCCTTTTTCGTCTCTCTGGAAAACCGCATGTTCGGCTGGACCGCTGATCTCAAGTGTTGCTCCTGTCATCAAGGTTTCCTTCAGACAAGTGGGGATATCCTGGAAACTCGGGTGGTGTATTTGGCGAGAGTATGATGATACCGATTCGGGGTTGAGGTGCCTATGAGACACTCAAAGGCAGACCGAGGGCGGTGCCGATGTGAGATGTAACCTGGTCAACCAACGATCTGGCGACCGATGCGGTGGGTGCCTCTGCAAATACGCGGACGATGGGTTCAGTGTTGGAAGCTCTGACCTGCACCCACCTGTCGTTCCACTCCACACGGACCCCGTCACGCTTGTCCCTGTCACCGTCAGCGAACAGTCCGGCTGTGGCGTCAAGCGCGGCGTCGCTGATTAGATCGGGATGAGAGATTTTCTGCTTATGCATTGAGTATTGGGGTAGGTCGTTGATCTCCTTTGATAGTGTGGTGCCACTATCTGCCAGCATGTCCAGCACCAACGCCAAAGCAACAAAGCCGTCACGCCCGACATGCAGCTCCTCAAGCATCACCCCGCCGTTGCCCTCCCCACCCAGATTAGCACCAACTCGCGCCATCTCGTCTGCGACATTAATCTCTCCAACGGCGCTGCGGTGGACATCGAATCCCATCTGGATTCCCAAATCTTCCACCATCCTGCTGGTGCTGAGATTTATCACCACCGGCCCGCCTGGCTGTTTGAGCCTGACCTGTTTGACTGCGAGCGCCAGGGTTATCTCCTCGCTAACTAGCCTGCCGCCGTCGGCGACTAGAGCAAGTCGGTCGCCGTCGGGATCAAATGCACAACCAAAATCGGCACCTGTCTTCTTGACGACATCTGCAAGTTCGCCCAGGTTGTCCCCCACAGGTTCAGGAGACCGGGGAAAGATGCCCGTGGGCGATCCGTTTAGATATATACCCTTGCAGCCGAGTCTTTCTAAGAGAAGCGGGGCGACGTTGCATGCTGCGCCGCATATGGTGTCAACCACAACGCTCAACCCACGTCTGCGTATCCGGTCGATGTCGATGACCGACATCGCTGCCACACCGTCAACGTGGGCTCTGGCGGAGTCGTACCAGAGAGTGGGACGTGTAACGTTCTGGGCACTTGCCCACAGCACCCCGGTTTTCCAGGTTGATACCAAATGCTCTAGCTCGTTCGCGCGGACGAACATCCCGTCGGGTCCCAGGAACTTAAGGCCGTTCCAGCCAATCGGGTTGTGACTCGCTGTGAGGATCACCGCGCCAGCGGCTTTGCGGGCGATGACTGCGTACTCTGTCGTGGGAGTTGGCGAGATACCGATGTCGATCACGTCGCGACCGACGCCACACAGTCCAGCCGATGCCGCCTGGTGGAACAGAGCGCCAGAGGTTCTGCCATCTTCGGCGATTAATATGGGGCCAGGCGGAGCGTGATGGCCGAATGCGCCGGACATCTGCGTTGCGATGTCAGGGGTCAGCGATTCGCCGACGATACCCCTTACCCCCGATATGCTGATTATTAGCGGCGATGACATTGTGCTGTATCCTTTTTGAAGCCGCCTGAAGATAGAGTTGGGATAAGGGCCTAGTCCACCAACCGACGGGGGTGTGAGCCGCTATTGCTGTACAACAAAAAGAGTGGAGACGACCAGACGGCGTCCCCACTCTGCAACAGGTATTCAACTTGGCGCGCTGCCCCCGTAGTTGGCTCAGCCGCACAGCCCAGGTTCGCGCTGCTCAATCGGCCCGGCCCAGGTGCTAGATGACGATTTTTCGGTGCATCTTGCGAAGCTGGCTGAGCGCTCGTTCCTTGAGCTGCCTTGCGCGTTCGCGTGTGATGCCGAAAGAGGCACCGATGTCTTTGAGCGATTCCGGGTCCTGGTTGTCCAGACCGAAGTAGCGGCGAATGATCTCGGCTTCGCGCTCGTCCAGGGAACCCAGGGTGTCCTCCAGATCGATCCCGAACCGCTTCTCGAACTGACTTTCTAAGAACGACTTGTCATCCTGGGGAATGGTATCCAGAAGTGTGCGGCCGCCTTCCTGGTGGCCAGGATCGTCTAAGGAGAGGTGAGGTCTGGATATATCCAGCGCCTTCTCCACATCCTCAAAGCTCATCTCGACGGCCCCGGCGATCTCGTCGATCGTGGGCTCGCGGCCTAAATGCTGGCAGAGATGGCTTACCCGTTTTTCGACTTTTTGGGAGTCGCCGACGCGGTTGAGCGGCACGCGGACTATGCGAGACTGTTCAGACAGCGCCTTTAAGATAGCCTGTTTGATCCACCAGACCGCGTAGGATATGAATTTGAAACCTTTGGTCTCGTCGAAGCGGTAGGCCGCTTCCATCAGACCGACATTTCCCTCGCTGATGAGATCGAGAAGGGACATGCCACGGTTCTGATATTTTTTGGCGACGGAGATGACGAATCTCAGGTTGGAACTGGTCAGTTTGTCCAGCGCAGCCAAATCGCCATGTTTGATCTTCCTGGCAAGTTCCACCTCCTCACCTCTAGTGAGCAGAGGATAGTCGCGCACTTCTCGCAGATATGCTTCCAGTGCGGCATCGTCAAGTTTGGAGCTACTGCTTGAGCTTCCAGCCATGCAGCCTGCCTCTCATATTTTAGCTGTTAGATGGATGTGCCGTCATCCACTCTATTCGATAGTGGCGGCTCTTCTATTCGGTATCACCGTTGCGAATCCGCTCAGTCAGTTCGTCATGCCACTCAACGGCATCATCTTGGCAGTCTTCGCAAAACAACAGAATACCATGGTTACGAATTTTCTCGACCGGGAATACCTCCCGGCAGACCTCGCAACGAAAGGTGGGGTCCAAGGGCATCCCCATCTCCACCAAATCGTTGTGTAGCCTGACCATGAAATCCTACCCCACCATACTAACGCGACGTATAGACAGTGGTTTTTTTGGGATTCAGATGGGGACCGCAAGGAATCGGAACGTCCGCCACTACTTAAGGCGGCGGCGATCAACCTCTGCTTTTGTAATTTGAGTCGAACGCGCCCCCAAAGAACGTCCTTCTCATCTACTCCGACCCGATCTGCCGACTTGATCGGTTTCTGTTGTAGTGGAGGCGGTGGGAATCGAACCCACGTCCGAAAGGCGGTTACTCAACACTTCTACACGCATAGTCCGTCTTTTGGTTCTTACCGGGTAGGCCCCCAACGGACAGGGTGCTTACCTAGCCAGCCCAATCCGGTTGTCGCTAAGCGAAAACCAGGTCACTACCAAGCCCAGGGCAGAGCTTTGCAGCTATCTTGTCCAAGTCTGTCGCCCCGCTCCCCAAGGACAAGCACTCAAGGGCAGGGCGGGCTACCTAAAGACTTATGTCCTTACGCAGCCATCGCATACGAATAGTCGTCTGCAAGTAAAGGTTTTTCCAGCCGTTTAACGAGTCTGCCGGAGACACTCGGCGTGCAATGCTGAACTTCCTCCCCCCGTCGAAGCCTATCGCCCCCTTTGTGTTTAGTGTTGTACTTTATCTAACGACGCAGTAGCGCGCTCGGTTTTACTCAACCCACGCACTATGGGAACCATGCCCTGCCATTATACAGCGTGACACCGGGGCACAGACCACTTAGAATATTGCGAATTTGGGTGTAGTTGTCAAGTGGAGAGCGGCCCGATTGTCTTAGTCGCCAAAGACTTAACCCAACTGAGCGACTGCGGCTCTAAGGCGTTTGACCACCGCTTCTCGCCCCAAAACCTCAAGCATTTCGAACAGACTTGGACCTATTCCCACGCCTGATACCGCCAGCCTAACAGGATGAATCAGCGCCCCAGCAGACAGTTCTGCGCTCTCAGCGCAGGTTCTAAGAGTCTCTTCGGTCGAAGATTCGGTAAACGGATCGAGTGTTTCATAGCTATCGGCCAACGCGGCGACCATTAGCGCTGTCTGGTCGGGTTTCCACCGTTTTTTTGCGATTTTCGGCTCGTACTCCGCAGGATCAGACAGAAAATAGCCTACGAAACCAGAAAAATCGGATGTCCGTCGCAGCCGCGACTTTACAAGATCTATCACTTTGAGAAGGTAGTCGCGACGCTCTACGCACTCAGCCTGAGTTACTAACCCCTCGTCGACCCAGCTCTGGCGAGCGACGTCGAAAAGCTCTTCGGCTGGCGCGTTGGACAGATACTCCCCGTTGAGCCACTCAAGCTTCTCTTCGTCGAATACTGCGGGCTTAGCCAAAATCCTGTCGATGGAAAACGCTGCGACTAGCTCATCAAGCCGCATGTGCTCGCGATCGTCGCCTGGAGACCAACCCAAAAGCGCCACAAAATTGACGACAGCCTCTGGTAGTAGGCCTCCCTCACGATAATCGGTGACAGCCATGGCCCCGTGGCGTTTGGAGAGTTTTTTGCCGTCTTTGCCCTGAATGACCGGCACGTGAACAAACACTGGGGGCTGCCAGCCGAACGCCTGGTATAGCAGAACATGTTTTGGGGTGGAGGGGATCCACTCCTCGCCCCTTAAAACGTGTGTGATGCCCATAAGCTGGTCATCAACGATGTTGGCGAGGTGGTATGTAGGAAACCCATCTGATTTGAGTATGACGAAATCGTCGATCACCGGGTTTTTCGTGGTGATGTCGCCACGGACTTTGTCGGTGATTGTAGTGGTCCCTTCAAACGGCACTCGAAATCGGATGACCGCTGTCTCTCCGCCCTCTAGCTTCTCCTCAACCTGATCTACGGTCAGGTCGCGGCAGTGCCGGTCATAGCTTTTCAGCCCCTGCTCCCTTAGGGACGCCAACCTCTCAGGAGTACAGAAACAGCGGTATGCTTGGGCGTCGGCGACCAACATGTCCACATGGGAGGAATAGGTCTCAAGCCGCTCCGATTGGACGTAGGGGCCGCAAGGACCACCGACACCAGGGCCCTCGTCCCAATCAAGACCGAGCCACTCAAGGCCGTCCATCAAGCTGTCGAGCGCATCGTCAGTTGTGCGGCTCTGATCGGTGTCCTCAACACGGAGGATAAACTGGCCGCCGGTATGCCGCGCCCAAAGCCAGTTGAATAGCGCTGTTCTAGCACTGCCAACATGGAACATCCCGGTCGGACTCGGTGCGAAACGCACCCTCGCTGGAGTGTCTTCACTCTTGTTCGATGTCATCCAAAAACCTCTGTGATCGTCTGGTCTTCGATTTTTTTTCGGAGATAGTCAGCACAAGCCCGCCGATGAGCGGTTGGGCCATATTGTATAGCGCCGCTGCCAGCAGGCATACCACCGCTCCTCCGCCAGCAGCAAACAGTATCGATAGTAGGAAAAACGACAGCCCTACACCGCCCCCAAGCCCAGAATCGGCCAGATAGGGGTCGGCGCTCAGAAGAAATCCATCCACCAGCGACACTCCCAGCGCGGCGACTCCTCCGACCACCAATCCCGGCACCAAGCCAAACAGAGCTCCGGTTTTGGCTGCGGTGCCCAGATGAATGTGTCGAATCTCGTGTCGCATTTTTTCCGCCTGGAAGCTGCGGTGGCTGACAGGAATGGCGCTATGTAGCTGCAAAAGCCAGCGTAGTATCAGGTCGCGAAGCCGTTAAATATAAGCCGATTTACATCGCCCGTCATTAGACGGACGGAGGGCGAATGACTTATTCTTATCTCTATTTGGCGGCCAAAAGGGCTACAGCAGAACATTTGGACCGGTTTGAGGTAGATGCCAGGACAGCGGAGACTTCTTACATCGTTGGGGATCGCAGCAAGTATAGCGCTGTTTGGCCTCAAGCTCTGGGCGGGACTTGAGTCCGGGAGTACTGCGGTACTCTTGGACGCGGTGCGTGGTCTCTACCAACCAAGAATCCCCGGCGGAAACTCTTTTGCGATAATCGCGTTGGTAGTGTCCATTGTCACCAAGGCCGTGTTTGCGCAAGCATTTCGTCGCGCCGCCAAACCTAGTACCAGCCCTGCGATGGATGCCCGCCATGTCGAGATTCACATTGAAGTGGACCGGACGATGACCATCCAGCGGGCCCACGACATAGTCAAAGCCGTCGGGCAAACAACCGAGGAACTGGAGCACATAATACAGGCGTTCGTCCACACCGACCCCGTGCCTGTCTGATTCTGTTTATGCCTTACGACTGATCGTCCAGTTGTTCGCGTACTTGCGAGTTTTAAAAGGCTGGTCCCCGTTTGCGGCGATCCAGTCTCTGGTCCACCCAACCGAGTCGAGCCCCACATCCATGATGCTCGAACTTAGGAAGCACAACCCGTCGCTGTCGCCTTTTGCCATCATCTCCACACCGATCTCAATCTGACTGCCCATCTCTTCGTTGGTGAGCGGCTTCATCTCCCCGAAATCGTAGAAGTAGGCTCCCACCACTGTCGGTTTGCGGTTGGTCATCTCATGAAGTCTGGCGACGTGTTCGGGTATCTGAGGCAACTCTTTGGCGTGCCATACCCAAAAGCTGATACCGTCCACATACTCCAAATACTCTTCTAAGTTGGGAATATCCATGTTCATTGTGTAGACGACGATCCAGAGCTCCAAAGATTTTGGCATATCGCGGCGCATATCCGCTAGGAGCGAAGGTTGGGCGCCCTGGCTAATCTCTGTGGTGGAGAAATCGTCCAGCAGAACAGCTTTGACGCTCGGGTGCTTCTCATGCAACGCCGCTATGGGAGCGAGCTGTCTTTTATATTCAAACCCCTCATCAAAACTCATCTCCCACAGAAGCTCGGGACAGTGCTTGACCGGTTCGTACTCTTCTTCAGTTGGCGGAAGGTTGCCGCACATCATTGCGTGATCGAGGCCCAAAATTTCCAAGCCTTGCCCGATAGTCATCTTCGACGTGTCGAAATGATAGTGCTCTTGAAGAACGTTGACGATGGTGCCCCAAAGCCACATATGGTCTTTGATTGTGGACATGCTAACCTTCCCGAATCGGCTCGATCCCGTCTGACGTGACCCTTATTCGCTGCGAACGCATGAGCGACTCGAAAGAGTCGTGGTAAACATATAGAGCCACGTCCGGCTCCAATTCCACCATCCCGCCCATTACCCAGATCGCTGAATCGATCATGGTACCCTGGTCCCAGGTGACACCGTCGTCCCAGCTCAGATGAACAGTACATCCAGGCATCCGATGCGCCACCAAAATTGCGCCTGACGACATTCTAAGCATGTTGGATGTCGCGTACCCAGGAAAAGGCCCCCGTACCGCAGGCGTCCAGCTTGCACCGCCATCGGTAGACCACGTCTCCCACATCCAAGGCGAGTAGATGGGCCTGATGAAAGCCATTAGATCGCCGTCACCTGTCTGCGCGCAGCATATTTCGGTAAAATCGAGATTGCCCTGCCCTGGAGTGCCATCTGTCGCGGTGGTGCCATCGATGTTTACCCACGGCGACCAGGTTTGACCGTTGTCGGTTGTACGTGTAGCGTAGGCCTGGCAATGGTGCGAGCCCCAGGTGTGGATGACGGCTGCGGGAAGCGATGATTCGTGGCCGCCATAACCAAAAATCACCACCGATCCATCCGCCAGGTTTGTAGGGGGCGCAGGATGGAGCCGCTTCACCCCGTCGGGTGGAGGGGGCAGCGCCATCTCCACCGGTTTTGACCATGAGCGACCATCGTCATCTGATACCGACAGACGGCAACCGCTTTCGTCAGAGATCACCATCCGCAAGACGCCGTCTGGAAAAACATGGATCGTGCCCCACCCGTCCCACCCCTCCGGCTTCATTGCAGACATTGGTAGAGGCGTTTGCCACGTTCGCCCGTTGTCTGTAGAACGCGCGATCAGCGGGATGGTTGAATCACCCCAACGTGGTTCTTGCTGTAGGAATCCAAGAAGCAGATCGCCTCCTTTGGTCCGCACAATCTGACCGGGTTTCTGCCACAGTCTGTCTCCTCCTGCGGGTATCGGATGCAACCAGTTTTGTGGGGGTGTTTCCGTTGTGTCCCACGGCGTGACTGGCAGGCTGTCTCCTCGGACTTTGACACTGCGGATACCTGGGCTTCCGAACCGGTAGATCCCGATCCTTCCCTGTCTGCCCAGATCGGGATGCTCAACTGAAAACTTCCCTGCTCTGCCGATACGAACGTCGATCCGCCCGTCTACTATTTCCAAGTGTGCGTCGGTCCACAGCGCGTTGGTGCTCGCGACACGCTGAACGAGCTCCAACTTGACTACCCGCAGATAGCCGCTGTCGTCCATCACCGAAAGAGTTGCCCAGAAATGTTGCGCACGGCTTGCCTGGCCGCAGTTAGGAAAATGGAGGACGAGAAAGTGGGCTGGGTCGATAGCCCCGACGATGAGGCCGACATCGGAATGGGGTGTCAGTCGAAAACGAAAATCTGCGGTCAGATTACCGAAAACTTTGTCGTTTAGAAATGCGTACTGGTGGCCCTGCATCGCATCGCCGTCAACTCGACGCAGCGATTCATCAACCGCCAATTCGCCATCGCTCTCGTCGTTCCATCTCTGCCCCACGAAGGTCCATCGGCTGCCGTCGTCGATCCGCAGCTTTTCGCTCTGACTGCTCATTTTGGTCTCCAGTTAGGCGTTGTTTACGTTTTTCTGCATCAACTGTGCCTGGCACCAACACAGTCTTCAACATGCCGCACAAAAGAAAACTCTCCGCCGACATCCCTAATATCCAGGTGGTGTTCTCGAATATATTCCCTTGATAGCGGCAGGAGAATCCCGCCGGTGCGTTCAGGATGCAACTCCTAACGAAAGAGATAAGATGGAGAACTCTACATAGGCGCTTTGGTCAATGCCCGAGTGTACGGCAGATACATGTACGATGACTCCACGCAGAGTCAAATTGGCCGAGTATCGATCGATATCTGGGGTCCAGTAGCGTTGGCCGGCTCCTACAAAGGGACGATGGTGTTTGACCTTGAATTCGTCATATCGCAGGGCCCAAATTTTTTTTGACGATGTCGGTTCTGCGGTTGGCTCGGTAGAAGTTGGTGGTCGAGAGGTGTCGATAGAGATTGAGGGCTTTGCCGCAGACCAAGATTTCTATTCCTCGGATGGCTGTGAACCGTTTATAATACCGATAGGCGGTATCAATCTTACCGTACCCGCGCCTACCGGCATGTGACCTACTTTTTTTGCTGCGGTTGGTGCCGCCAATTCCTTGCGGTCAGTTGATTACGTCCTCCGGCGGCTACCCCCTGGTGGCGATACCTTTGCGAAGAATGAACGAATCGAGCGTGTCCACTATCGTGCCGTCGGTCCTCACCCAATGCGCGGTGCATTCGAGACGATGCTTTTCGGCTTTGATTTCGCAGAAATGGTAGCGGTAGTATTCGCCAATGTCGTTCTTGCGTTCGTCGAGATCGGGATCGACACGGTGCGGCGGGATGTCTATCTGCTGCCACTCGCGGTATTTGCGATTGTCAAGCTGCGAACCGCCGCCACCGGTGACCAGATACGAGACCGTGTTTCCCTCGCCCGTCTCAGGATCGTAGGGCGGGTGCGGAAGACCGCGTTCGTATGTGTGGGCGTGGCCTGAGATGCACAGATCAACGCGATACTCCTCCATCACCGGCACCAGGTGGTCTCTAAGCTCCACCTCGCCGTCGTAGTACCCTCCCTCCCACGTCTCGCAGAACGGTGGGGCGTGGACCAAGAGGATCGTCCAGTGGGCGTCACGCGACGCCCTGAGGTCTTGCCTAAGCCACTCAAGCTGCGGGGTGTCTTTTGTAAGTCCGTAGTCGTCTTTGTCAGGTCCGATGCCGTAGAGCGCGTCCACAAAAACAACGTGAACGCCGCCATAATCCAGACTGTAGCAAAAAGGGATGTCGCCCAACTCCGTTCCAACGGGCTCAAACCGGTTCTGGAGATGCGGGTTGTCGTCCCGTCCGCCGTGTTGCCAGCCTCCGTGATCGTGGTTGCCTGGCGTGAAGTGAATCGGCAGTGCGCCGTCTGCATAGCGGATCGGGTGGAGGAGATGGTCCACAAACTCCCAATCGTTGATGCCGTCGCCTACTATGTCGCCAGCCGTCAGCATCAGGTCGGGTTTGATCTCGGAAATCTGATTGACAATCCCCTCCAAAATCCCAGGACCGTAGTGGCTGTCACCCCAGACGGTCAGGGTCACAGGCCGAGGATCATTGGGCGCGGTGCTGAACGTGCGCGACTCGGTGGTGATGTTCACGGCGGTCAATGTGTAGCCGTATTCGGTGTCCGGCACCAGCGATGTCAGCTCAAACCGGTGGAAACGGGAGGCTTTGTCGGTGTAGCTGGTCGTGTTGCCGTCTGGGTGAGTGAGTATCAGAGACGCTTTGCGCGCAAATAGCGATTCGGCGCGAACGACCATGCTGTCGGTCTTGGAGCTTTGAATGTAGGGCATCGCCACCAGCGGCGCATCGCCCTCAAATCGATCCCGCAGCGCTGAGAGGTTCTCCAAGACCAGCTGTATCGCCAGGCCGGTGGCAGGATCGCCAGGAACTGCCCCAATCAGCGGCTCAGGTGCGCCACAAAGTGCTTCCACAAACTCCACATCAGGCCTCAGCTTGAGAAACCTGTCCCAAAGTGCCAGCTCGTCGTTAAGAATCTCCTCGGCGGCGATCGCTTCTGCCAAAGCTTTTGGTTGAAGCCACGCGTCGCGCAACCATCCTGCGCGGTTTGCGGGAACACGGATAGCTATCGTGTGGTTCGTGCCAGGCTCGGTGTTGGCAGATATAACAGCGAAGCCATAGTCCCTGGCAAATTCGGCCTTCTCTTCACCGTCGATCCAGATGCTGCCACGACGGTTGAACATCGCTGTCAGATGAAGTGGCGAGCCTTCGGTGGGATAGCCGCAAATCTCGGTGGGCACGGTGATCCGCATCCGATACCAGTAGCAGCTATCATCCTCCCGCCACTCCTCGCCCAGCTTTCGTGTGGGCCAGGAGTCGTGATCGATTTCGGGGTCAGATAACGGGCCATCGTCCTCCGAGGCAACATGCCACCCATCCAGCGTCAACCCTTTTTCTGGCACGAGCTCGCCGAGGGTCTGACGCAGTTCAAGCCAACGGGTGTATGAGGTTGGATATGAGTGGATGCGGCTGTGGGCTATCAGCCCTGGTCGAGTGCCGCGATCAATCCTGACGGCCAGTCGGTAAGTTGTTCCGGTCTGGGCTGATGGGGTGATCACATGCCAGCTTCCAGCACCTATGGGTTCGTCGCCTATATAGGTCTGCTGACTACTCCTGGCCACAATGTCCAAGACCAGAGCACGACCAATCCAGTCTGCCGGGACTGTCCACTCCTGCCGCATCCACACCACCACATCGTCATCATCCCAAATAAAAGTGCGCCCGCCGCCCATCCAAGCTTTGCTGGTATCCCACGCGTCAGCCGGGTCGATGTCGCTGGTGCGATATTCCCATCCATCTAGATTTTCAAACGGTATCGGATCGTTGGTCTGCACGAATTTCTTGGACATACTGCTCCACAGGTGTCATTGAGGTGCGCGTAGGTTGGTGGATATTGGAGATGGTGGTGTCTATCCCCACCTCTGCGTCATTGGCCGAGGGGTGTAGGAGCGATGAAGTTGGTCGAACCTCTCCCATTCCGCGACAACGTCGCCGGGGCGCTCTAGACTTCGCACCAGGATGTCCGCCTCAGGCGGGTAGCATGTCGACGGCTCTTCCGGGTCCTGCTGTTCCCTGAGCGGGCCGTCTGAAGTCATCGCGTTTGTAGGCAACGCCGCGCTTTGGTAGCGCATATCGAAGCTCCAACGTATCACGTCGATGGCGTTTACACCTGATTTGTGGGGAGAGTGGTTGGACAGAAGTAGAGCGCCGCATTTTGGCACCGGGACAAGAACCGGGTTCGACTGCGGCATCTCTTCGGCGGCGATAAACAGAAACGGGTTACCCCTTAAGTGTTTGACCAAAGGATCAAGATGCGCTTTCGGTAGCACTTCCAAACACCCGGTCTTGAGGGTCGCATCAACCAGAGGGAACCACACAGTCAGAACCAATGAAGGGTCGCAAAACGGTTCGAAGTAGGTCGAGTCCTGATGCCAGGGCACCACACCGTGGGCGAAGCCAGGCACTTTTGGCCTGACCCGGTAGGCCGATGAGGCGATTATCTCCGGCCCAACCAGACACTCTACCATGTCTAACATTTTCGGGTGTTTTAGCAGATCAAAAATAGCTGGGCCTGAAAGCTGACCCGAACTGATCGACCAGTAGACCTCCTCTGTCACTTTGCCAAGCCGTGTCAGCCGCGTCTCGAATCCCTCTTCTTCATACGCGTTTTCTATTTTTCCCTGATCCACTAACCCCTGTGCCCGAACGTCTATTTCTTGAGTCAACTCGTTGATGACCGGTTGAAGATCGTCATCGGAGAACAATCTATCGACTAGGAGATACCCATCCTCATTAAAATCAACGGTTTGCACATCTGTCAAGCGCATACTTTCTCCTGCATATATATCCGGCGAATGATTAACTCCCAGACAGGTGATCGGCGAGGCCGTCAGCTAGAGATGCCCCGGCGTTTTGATAGTCAGTTCGCGTGAGAACGTGATCCCCCACCATGCTGTAGGGGGTTTCGATGGTCATCCCGCATACGCCATGCACCCCCGCCAAATAGCCTCCAATGGCACCTCCTGGCCAGCGGGACGGATAGTCGGGCACGATAGAGAACGGATCGGCTCTGATCTCATCGGGCAACCAGCTCCCCAGCCTTTCCGCCCATATCCGGGCCACCCTTTTCTGCTCTTCGTCGACATCCTTGCGCGGCAAAAACAGGTAAGCGCCGCTGTTCTCGCACGCCCCAGGCGCATGAAAGTCAATCGCCAAGCTTGGTCGGCACCGCTCCATCCAACGTCTTATATCCTGCTGCATTACGAGGGTTTCGTGGCGCATAGGCGGCTGTCCCCAGGCGCGGTTTAGATCGTGGGGAAACGGGTCTTTGCCGTAATCGCCGTCTACTACCCCGTCAATGTTTGCCGTCGGGATCGCCCATATCAGGGGAGCGTCGTCACTGATTTCGGCTATTCTACGCAAGAACCCATCAAGCACCCACGCTCCTGATGTCTCTCCGCTGTGCTGTTGGGCGGTGCAGAAGACTCCAGGTCGATCAGGGTCGGTCTCTCCATATGAGTTGCTAAGACGCCTCATCGCTCGTCCGGCCTGGCTAACGCCTATGGAATCGACTTTCCAGTAGCCGTTGCAGTCACTGATCAGCGCGTCAACACTCTCAGGACCGTACGGAAAACACCATGCAACCTCTATCTCATAGGGAGCAGGAACCACATCCCACGATACCAGCTTCTGTCCATCGGGCTCCTGCTGAACGACTGGTGCTCCCAACCGGGTCCAATCGTCACCCTCCACCTGAACCACCGGCCTCATGGTCTCGGGCTGCCCTCCACCAAGGAGTGTACCGGTGTGGCGGAGTGTTAAGCTTAGGGATTTCGCAGAAGGCGCGTCACCACCGGTCCAGCGCGCTCCAAAATGAAACCAGAGCGCTTCGGTCCCTCCGTGCGGATGCGCCGTGAAGCCGATCTCACAGCGGTCCGAGTGATCGACTATGGATACATCGGCGACATTGGGCGAACTCACATCTGTTTCGACAATGTAGGGCACAATAGACCTTATCTAAAGTCCGTATCGTGACCACGAAAAATAGCGCGGTCCGTTGGCTGGAAATCCTATTGTGAGTTGTCGATCAACCCCGCGACGACTCTTTACGTGATTCTCGTTCCTGCTCAATGCGTTCGACCAGAATATCCTCATTGTCGGTGATCTGCTGTAGATATTTCGTACGCGACTCCGGCCCTGTTTGGCGAATCAGATGAGAGTGCATCTGGGTGACCCAGAATCTGGCTTGCGCGCCGATGGTGTCCCTGAGCGACTCGATCTGCTCTGGAGTCTGGCACTGCTCGCAGAAGTTCATGGTGAACATCCGGCGGTTCTGGTTGCCACCGAAGGCAGCGTGCTTTAGCCGCTGATTGAACAGCACAAGCTCGCCAGGTTTAACTTCCAGCGGTACTGATGACACCTCCTGTGGCGAAACGCCCCAGTTTTCTTCAAGGTTTGGGAGCTCATCATGTATTTTGGTGGCGTATGGATCGTCCAACCGATGGCTCCATGGAATCACTCTTAGGCAGCCGGTGTCTCTGGTCAGCGGGTTGAAATAGAACGCGATCTTGATCCACCTTACATCTCTGCTCCAGCTGTCCGAATGCCAGTGGGTGTCGCCTGAGTAGAAATTGCTATCCCCGGCGAGGTAGCTGAACTCGTCGCCAAGAAGCCCCGCTATAATCCCTAATATCCGTGGGTCATCCAACAGGCCGCACAACCGTTCGCTCTGCCCAACAGAAGGCACGATGCAGGTTCGCTCGCCGCCAGTGTGGCTTGGGATGTCGGTACCAGCGCCGGTGCACCGACGAAAAACATCCTCGAATTCGTCGGTAATCCAACCGATATCGTCCGTTATCAAACCTGGAAACCCCAAGTACCCGAAAGCCTCAAAGAATCGGCGCTGCTGTTCGGTTAGCTGCAAATCGTGTCCCCATATTTTCTATCGTGCTTTTCCCGACGGCTCGCCCGCACCATTCTCGCCCAAAAAAACGCCTATTCGACAGCTGTTTGACCAGTCCGTCGTTCAGCGGCTATGACCGCCCAGAGCTGTAGGACGAACGCCAATGACAGAAACGCCCAGTGAAACTGCTGCGGTACTGACCACCTGCTCACCAAGAGCATGGACGCCGTCAAAGACAGGTATGCCACCAAAACTGACGCCCGCAATTTCCCGGCGCGGCGGTTAGCGATGTGCACCGACACAGGGAGGAAGACGCACTCGGTTGCAGGCATCAGCCTCAAGGCGTGCCAGTCATCAATAAGCAACGCACCGACTGCTCCCAACGCCCCGCCAATCGTCCCTGCGACTACCAATCTCTCCAACGAGGCCCGTGTCTGCCTGATCTGGGTGCTCACAGGTGTCGGTTCTCTACGGCGTGGTTCTTTGAAAGTCTAGAGGTCGACGATCCTTGCTTATCGCAGCCAATCGTCCAGATGTTGGGAGACGAACTCGTCGTCGTTGAGATGCGGATAGGCATTTTGAACACGGTCCAACTCTTCAGCCTGCCCCAGCGAAAGTCCCTCGTCCCGATCCAGACACCATATGCCTTTCATCAGCCCTTGCCTCACCAAGACCTCGTGGACACCAGCGATACAGCCAGCAAAGCCGTTTGCAGCATCAAAGACCACAGCGTTGGCGTCGGTGATCTGTGCCGCTAAGCTCAGATGCTCAGTGTTGAGGCGGACCGCGCCCTGATTGATCCTATGCGCCAAAGAGAGATGATGGACAGCTCTTGAAGTCCATACCGCCCAATGCCCCAAAAGCCCGCCCTTGACACCTACGGCAACCGGTTCTCCATCTGGGCCTGCGACAGTGAACGATGTGATGAGATCAACGAGGATATTGTCGTCATTGCCTGTGTAGACCGCTATGTCGTCAGCACGCCCGGAGGCAGCGACGGCCCTTACGACATCCAACGTCTGATACCGGTTGAACGGCGCGATCTTGATCGCTACGACATTCTCTATCTCAGCGAAACGCTGCCAGAAATTGTGACTCAGGAGCCTCCCGCCTGCTGCCGGTTGGAGGTAGAACCCCATGATAGGGATGATCTGTGCTACATGGCGGCAGTGCTCTATTAGCGCATCGTCATCGGCATCGGAGAGTGCAGCCAAACTCAGCAGACCGACGTGATACCCGCAGTCTGCTGCCAAATGAGCCTCTTGACTTGCCTGACTCGTCGGTCCAACCACTCCAGCGATTCTCACCACCGGCACTATACGGGTGACATCAGCAGTATCCATCTCCTCAGCGGCCAATTTCAGAACGGGGCGGTGTAGCCCAACAGCTTTGTCGCGGATGGCGAACTGGGTGGTGTGGACGCCCACAGCCAACCCACCGGCACCAGCGGCGAGATAGTATCTAGAAAGTGCTCGCTGGCTTCTTTCATCAAGCTTGCGGGACTCGGTCAGCGCCAGGGGATGGGCAGGGATCACGAGCCCCTTATGCAACTCGTCCAGTAGGCTCTTGTGGGGCATTGGGCCTCTCAAAATTTGCCGTCCCGTGTCTCGAAGTGGGTTGGTTTGTCGAGTGTGGACCCACTGATCTTAACCCAATGGGCTGTCCAATCAAGGAGTAGCTCGGTGCTTACGGTTGGCGGGCTCAAGAGTTGGTGGGCGAGCGAGGCGTCTGACAGGAGTGCGGTCTGCTCTTCGGTGCCAGTAATGATCGGCTCCCTTCCCAGCCTTCTCCCAAGTTCGTGAGCGAGCTCTCTGACCGAATGGGCTGTTTTCCCAGTGACGTTGAGAACTTTTGGCGGCGTACCTACGTGCTCAAACGATTCGAGAACTGCGGCGTTGGCATCGCCTTGCCATATGAAATTCAGATGCCCTGTGCTCACGTCTACAGGTTGGTCGGATTGGATTTTCGACGCGATGTCCAGCAGGACCCCATATCTTAGATCGACGGCGTAGTTCAGTCGAAAAAACAGCACCGGGGTTTTGGTTTTTTCGGCCCAGTAGTGAAATACCCTCTCGCGCCCCAGGCATGATTGGGCATATTCGCCCACCGGTCCAGTGGGATCGCTCTCTTTGCTGCCGCCTTTTTCTATGTCACCGAACGGATACACATTGCCAGTCGAAAGCGCCACTATGCGAGACGCTTTAAAATGTTGGGCGACCATGCCAGGAAGGTAGGTGTTCATAGCCCAGGTCAGCGGTTCATTCGATATGGCACCGAACTTCATGCCCGCCATGTAGACTACGTTCTGGGCTTTGGGAAGCCGCTCCAACTGCTCAGGGTCGAGCAGGTCGCACGCGATGGTCTTTACACCGCAGTTCTCAATGGTTTTGCGGGCTTCGCTCGACGAGAACCTCGACACTCCGACGATTTGGCGCTTGACACCTGCCTCATCGTCGGCTCTTCGAGCGAGGGCGGCCAGCGTCGGACCCATCTTTCCACCGACACCTAGAATCGTGATGTCGCCTTCAAGCCTATCCATCATCTCGACAAGACCTGGCGTCGGACGGGTCATCGCCTCGTCGAGCGCCGAAATGTCATCAACCGTTTTTGGCAGCGTTTGGGTCATGATCTAGCGGTTCTCGATCGCCCTTAATGAAAGTAAGCAACTCGCTCGCTATCTGACTGAGAAGTTAAGAGTAGAAAAATAATATCTGCGCCGGGTGTCAGACAACCGATCCAGACCGGTGGATCAAGACACTTTCACGTCCAGGAATGGCTGCACCCACGACGGTCGACGGTCCAGACACTCCGAAGGAATATCTCCTGAGACGGCTCCTGTTATGCGATATGGTCGGTGCGAGGCTTATAACCGCGCATGGCAACCCGTCACAAACTCTTGACCCTGTTCTAATGATTGTAGTATTTTTATGTGCTGGTTTACTGAAATACACCTCAAGTTTGGGAACTGAACGATGCGTCTGACAGACGCCGAATGGAGACTGATGCAGGTGCTCTGGACGCAGGCCCCTGCAAGCGCTCGAACCGTAATGTCCGGTCTCGACCAGGAGACCAACTGGGCATACACGACCGTCAAAACGATGCTCTCGCGGCTGACAGACAAAGGCGCTCTGGCTGCCGAGATGAAATTCAATACCACCTTCTACGATCCTGTCATCACCAAAGAAGAGGCGCGGCGATCTGCGATCAAATCGCTGATGGAGCGGGCGTTCGATGGCGCATTTGATTCGATGTTGCAGTTCTTGGTGCACGACGAGAAGCTAACGGTGAAGGACCGCGCCGAACTTGATGGAATGTTGCAGTCCATGATAGATGAAGAAGAGAGCGCGCAATAGCGTCACTGGAGTTTGATGAACCAGAGAAGAACGTTGGTGGGAGAGGGTCGGCATACCCTTGGTATCGGTGCGGTGCTGCTTTTGATAGCGGCTTGCGCGACCGAGCCGACCAACGTCGCAGCGGCGTATTGGCCAAGGCCGTCAGCCTTGAGGCGCCAGGCTTCTCGCTAGAAAAGTTGGGATCAGGGGTCTATATTCCTGACAGCCTGAGCGGAAAAATCGTGGTCATGGACTGGTGGACGTCGTGGTGCGCGCCCTCTCGAGCGCAGATGCCTGCAATTCAGAAAACCTACAATCATTACAGATCCAGACCGGATGTGGCGTTTTTGGCCGTGAACGCAAAAGAGCCCGCTGGCACCGCAGAGAGTTTCATGCGGCGAAACGGCTACACCCTCCCTGTTGCGCTAGCTGACTCCATGGATGGACTTGGGTTCGGCGAGACCATACACTCACAGATCGGATGGTCGGAAAAATCAAACCGGTTCGGCATCCCGGTGACAGTTGTGTTGGATCAGAGTGGGCGCTTCGATTTGTCCACCAGGGGTATTCGGACGAGTTCGATATTGCCGAAGAGCTTGGTTGGGAGATCGAATGGCTTTTGGCGTTCAGACCGTCGCTCACATCCCACCAAGAACGAAATTAACGCATTCA
Source organism: uncultured bacterium (assembly GCA_964627605.1). GTDB lineage: Bacteria > Latescibacterota > MWCZ01 > MWCZ01 > CAZVGZ01 > CAZVGZ01. The sequence continues at coordinate 52,452 of CAZVGZ010000009.1, forward strand.
ACGAGCGCGTTTTCGCCACCGAACCCGCCTGCTTTGGTAACCAGCGTCCTCCCGTCAGCGACACCTCCCAATATCAACGAGTATGGCGTTCCCGGTGCCACCGCGCCCTGAACCAGCAGCGACTCGGCTTTAAGCGCCCTAAGAACAGCCATCGCGGTGTCGCCACCTGTGACCACAAGCGCCAAATCAGGACACTCCACTACCGCAGTCCGTGTGATCTTCGTCAGTAGACCGAGTAGTTCGATGCCGGTGTCCTGTCCAGAAATCATCGTTCCTGAAGTGACCACAACGTTTGATCCCCGGCGCGACTGTTCTATCACGTTCATCGACGAGCCCTGACCCGAGCAATCGACCACAGCGTCTGCAACGCCACCCAACACCTCCACCTGCCGCAATGTCGTCGGGTGAATCGACCCGACTACGGTGAGCAGTTGCGTGGCTGTCGGTGTGGCGGTTGCAGGCGGTCTCGGCTGCCAGCCCCAAACTGTCGGCAGAACCGAAAGCATCCCTCCTGAACCAGCCAACATGACGTCTTGAGCTGATTCTAGACTGTCAACGATCCGCACCAGATCAGCAATACTCGATGCGTCCGCCACTAGAATGGTAGGGCCGTTCTCGTTGAGAAACTGGGTCGCATCGCCAAGAAAGCGCTCTACACCCACAGACGTAGTCTGTCGGATGATCGACACCACGTCATCGGTTGTTACCGGCGCAGCCGGGTCATCCGCCATCGGAGTGAGATGTACTGGACGCCCATCGACGCTCAATCTACCCTCTGAGACCGTGCGTTTCATCTCCGGGTGAGCAGGTGACACTACACAGACTTTTTTCCTACACCCATCCAACGCGCCAGCCAAAAACGCCCCAACAGGTCCTCGACAGGTGGAGTCGATCTTCGAGTAGACGTGGCTGCGGCTTTGGGCGACTAGTGATCGGGCCGACTGTCTTGCGGTGACAGACGCGGTGTCAGGTGATTCGGTTCTGGCGGACGTGGCGACCAGAGGCACGGTGCCATCGTCGCTGACGTTGAGGAAGCTTGAGGACGGCAGGTACACGCGCGCTTGTGCGAACGGGACGATAGCGAGTGCCGCGTCAGCAGTGCCGGTGAGGTCGTCGGCGATGACAGCGCACTGTTGTGGTGAGGGTGTTATGGCGTGTCCTAAGACGGCCCGCAGATGGCTTCGGCGAGCCTCACGGTCTTCACCGCATCTTGAAGCGTGGTTAGAGGCTTGGTTCCCTCTTCAATGCACTCGGCAAAAAACTCCACCTCGTTCTTGGCGTCCACATGAGGCAGGGACGCCGCTTTGCCCTCAATCCACGCTTGGACCGGGGTATCGCCGGTCATGTCCATGTAGACCGACAGACCGTCGCCATGCACCTCCATGCGCTGAACCCGAGCGCCTACGCCATACAGCGACGAAAACGTCCCGGTTGCGCCGTTCTCAAACTGCAAAAGAGATTCGTGATGGCTTGACGATTCTATGCCTTCAATACGTCGCCTTATCAGCGGAATCACATCAGTGACATCACCGCCGAAACAGCGCGTCAGATCAACATGGTGTATCGCGTCATAGACCACCAAACTGTGGGCGGTCTGCCCTATGAGCGATGGCATGTGCTTGTGATAGACCCCCCTGATGGAGGTAGGCGGGCCATGATCCTCCAGCAGTTTTACCACCGACCTAACGACCGGTTCGTAGCGGCGGTTGAGGGAGACTATCGCAGTGCCTTTGGAACTCTCTTCGGCGTCGGCCATCGTCTTGGTCTCAGCGGAATTCAGCCCAGGCGGTTTTTCTACAGAGACATGGAGGTCGCGGGAGAGGACCTCCAAAACAATGGGTGTCAGATCGTTGGGGCGGGTGACCACATGGACTATGTCCAGCGCGGCATCATCGAGCATGTCGCGGTAGTTTTCATAGCCAGGGACATCGAACTCACCGCTGACCTCATCCAACCGCTCAGCCACGACCTCGGACACCGCAGTCAGGACCGTCTTATCGCACGCGGTCACCATCTCCAGGTGTGAGCGGACATGGCGACCGCCAGCCCCAACTATCCCCACTCTAATCGGCTCCATACGAACCGTCTCCCAGATTTGGCGTTGCTACAACCGACACTCAGAGGGCCCAAAACAGATCGGCCGCAGCGACTAGACGACTCCCAATTCCTCTTCGGCTTGGCCTACCATATCTGGTAGCGAGTCGAGATGGCCCTGTTGCTCTGTGTTTAGAGGCGTCGCAGGCTTCCTTAGATACTCTTTGACTGGAAGGCTGAGGCGACCTAGATAAAGCTTGGCAACTTCGGGATGTGGCTTCATTATCTGCAACAGCTTGATTATCCACTCCTGAGCGAGCTCACCTCGTTTGGTGTCGCCATCCTGGTAGGCGTCGTAGCACGCGACAAAGACGCTCGGGAAAACGTTGCATCCAATCGAACACGCCCCGGTGCAACCAAGCGCCAACGACTCCCAAAAAATATGCTCACCAGCCTGAAGCACGTTGAACTGACCGTCGGCTGCTGCGATTTTGCCTTTTACAATGTCAAGATCCAGTGTGGTGTCTTTGCTTCCCACATACTTGTCGAGCTTGGCAAGTCTGCCGAACAGCGACGGCCCGATCTTGGGACGCCCAGGCAGTTCGTATACCCATAGCGGGATGTCAACCGCGTCATTGATCGCTTTATAATATTCGAAATAGGCGTCGTCGTCGGCACCTTCCAAATGGTCAGGCGACAGCACGACAACGGAGTCTATACCGGTTTTGGACATTATTTTGGCACCCTCAATGCAGGCTTCCGGGTCTTCTTTGGCGAGTGTGCCGGTGGCGATGACTGGAACGCGGCCTGCTGCGGCGGCATGGTAGGCTTCGGCTACCTGGCACGCTTCGTCCATGGAAAGCGAAAACATCTCCCCGGTGCCGCATACAGGGAACAGCACATGCGCCCCCTTGCCGATCATCCAATCGGTGAAAGCGGCGATACCGTCGAAATCGATAGAACGGTCTTCGTTGAAAGGTGTGAGCATGGGCGGCACAATTCCGTGTGCCATGTCAACCGGCTTCATGGAGCCTCCAAACTGTGGGAACAAAGAGGTACGAATCGCGGGGAAAGCGGTACCTACAGCCGCCCCGGCTGTTAGCGTCTTCAGGAAAGAACGACGGCTGAGGCCTTCGGCCTTCGGCGTCACGTCTCGATCGGGGTCTACCATATCCAAGTCTTCTACGCTATTAGGAGTGTGCTGTTGTCAAATTCTAACAGATCGGCTCCGACAAGTCCACGGGATGCCACAGGCTGTGGGCCAGTTTGACGAGTCATGCAGCAGACCCAAAGCCTGTAGCAACAAAGCAGTGTTGGTAGCCCTGCGGCTGTGTTCGACGGTAGGTAGGCAGGATTACGGTCGATGATGATTACCCTATCGGCACCCATGCGCGTCACGGCCTGCCCCCATCCAGGTCGCACTTGGCTCTATTGAGTATCGCGTCTATCTCGATCTGAATGTCTGAATCAAGCGCGAAGTCGTGGTTGGAAACTATCCGCCGTACCTGATCGCTGGCCGCTTGGGAGATGTCACCGCCGTCTGCTGACCGCCATGTGGAGAGCATTTCGCGCGTAAACAGTTGGGAGTGCCAGTAGGTTTGGCGGAAAGAGTTCAGTGTCGAATCCAGCCCGATAAACCCTTGTTCAATTCCAGAGGCCGTCTCAGCGAGACAGCGTGCGAGGTGCAACGGCGGTGCAAAATCAGTGTCGCCCAACCCCTGTGGGCGTCCAATGAGCAGTTGACGGATGTCGGGTTCGGTCTGCGCACCCTTGTCCCCCAAGCCGCTGTTATCCACTGGCACATCGCGCCACGCCAGCAAGGGGAGACCGGATTGTTGCAAGACCGCCTACACAGCAACGACGATGGAGTCGGCAGACTCTTTGTCGCCAGTGGGCAGAAACAACACACCAACCGCCAGGTTGCCCTGCCCCGGAGGTCTGACGCCCTTAGAGATCAGGTGCCGCTCCAGTATCGCGTAGGGTGTTTGAGTCAACACCTCAGCGCCATCACCAATTTTGGCGTCTTTGTCCACAGCGCCGCGATGGGTCAGGTTGCTATAAAGCTTCTGTGGCTTTAAGAAGTATTTCGTGACTTCTGTTAACACCGATGTCAGCGACAAAACCAACACCGCAGCCGTCGTGTTCGTAGTGCGGACAGTAGAGCGTCCGAGACGCATCTATATTGAGTCCGAAATGGCTCATTAATATTGTCTCCTCATCCCATCTATATCAAGTTATTTCAAGTCGCGACAAAAAATCGCTTGAAGCGGTTTGGCCCCAAGCGGTCTCGTAGCGACCGATCTAATCGGTCTGGCTTTCCTGTTAGTGTCTATCGTCAGGCAGAGACTCCAAGCATCCTGCCCAAGGCCAACCGGGCGTGGGTCTTAATATCTTCGGGCATCGCTACCACATTGACCTCACCCAACTCCTCAAGCGTCCACAGAAGGTCGTTGAGGCTGACTTTGTACATGTTCGGGCATAGTGAACGCGTCAATGGAACGATCCGTTTGTCCCTGTATTCATCGGCCAGTCGGTCGATCAGGTTTATCTCTGTTCCAATAGCGATCGACGCTCCCTTGGGCGCATCATCGACATACTTGCAGATGAAACCTGTGGACCCACAGCCGTCGGCACTATCCACCACATCCGCCGTGCATTCGGGATGCACTATGATCTTCACCGCCGGGTCGTCCAGTCGCGCCTGTTCTAGGTGCGCGACTTTGAACCGGGTATGGACGTGGCAGTAACCTTTCCAAAGGATGAGTCTGGCATCTCCAAGCTCCTTGAGTACCACTCCACCCATCTCGTAGCGCGGGTCCCACAGCGCAGTCTCGTCGCTGGTTAGACCCCATTTGCGCCCAGTGTTCCACCCCAAATGCTCGTCAGGAAAGAAGAGCACCGCATCGCCACGCTCATAGGCCCAGTCGAACACCGCTCCTGCGTTGGAGGAGGTGCAGACTATCCCATCATTGCGACCGCAAAACGCCTTCAGCTCAGCGTCTGAGTTCATGTAGGTAACTGGAATCACCGTGCGGCCCGGCGCTGAGGCCATCAGATCGTCCCACGCCCACTCCACCTGGTCGATGTCGGCCATATCTGCCATTGGGCAGCCTGCCGATAGGTCGGGGTGAAGGACCACCTGGTCGTCGCGGCAGAGGATTTTGGCGCTTTCAGCCATGAAATGAACGCCACAGAACACGATATATCTTGCGGCTTGCTCTCTGGCGGCGGCCTCCGAAAGACCGAAAGAGTCGCCGATGTGGTCGGAGAGTCTGACGATCCGCTTGTCCTGATAGTGATGACCCAGGATGGTCAGCTCGGGGCCACGGACCCTTTTGACGTGTTCTATGCGCTCAATGACTTCGGCGTCATCAAACGATCTATATTCGTCCGGGAGAACGGCGTTGGCCTGGGTAAGTGACGGTATCACCGCTGTAGTCATATCTACCTTCTCGCCGAGCGTCGTTCGCGTAGAGAGCTACCGGGAAAACCGTACGATAGATCAGCCTTACGACCTGTGGAGGGTAACGGGGTAGAAAATACGGTTTTTCTTATAGTGTTACAAGAGCACGAACTAGGGGCGATGCTAAAACAGAGAAATCACCAGGATGTGCGTTGACCAAGCGGTCAGCGGCTAAACCGGTCGTCGTCGAAGGGAAAAGCGGTGTTGCTGTAACCCCGCGTCTCCCAGAAACCGAACTGATCTCGGGCGACAAACTCAATGGTTCGCACCCATTTGCACGACTTCCACCCATACCGTTTGGGAACCACCATTCTAAGAGGCGCACCATGTTCTGGTGAAAGCGGCTCTCCATCGTGGCTGTGGGCGAGGATCGCGTCGTCGTCGAGACAGGCGTCTATGGGCAGACTGGTGGTGTACATCCCAAGATCGCCAAACACCACAAAACCGGCATCGGATGCGGGCTCGACCAACTTAGAGATCTCGCCAAAAAGAACACCGGTCCAGACGTTGTCAAGCCTAGACCAGTGTGTTACGCAGTGAAAATCGCTCTGGGAATCTGATTGGTCCAGATTAAGAAACTCATCCCATGTCCAGGTCACAGAAGACTCCACCAAGCCGAAAACGCGCAAGTCCCACTCTGCGGGATCGAAACGTGGTATCTCCCCTACATGGAGGACAGGAAACTTTTCTGTCAGCGTCTGACCAGGTGGAGTGCGGCTTCGATCAGACATAGGCTCTACTCGTCGTCGTCAGAGAGCAGTAGTCCGTCCTCCAGGACGGCGAACGAGGGGCCGTCACCCTGTTTGAGGCTGAGGAGGCCCTGCTCCTGTTTACCCTTGCATGCGACACACAGCGGTGCCTCAGGTAGCGCTTCCATCCGCTTGTCACCTATTGGATCTTCGCAACCCTCGCAAGTGCCGTAGGTCCCGTCTTTTAGTTTTTCTATGGCATGGGCGATGTCTGTGAGCTCATTCTTCTGGGTATCATTGAGGGCCATGAGAACATTTAGCTCCACAGCCACCGACGCGTCATCATTGATGTCTGGCTGCGCAGCTTCACCTCGCAGACCAGCCATCTCCTGACGACCCTCGTCGATGTTCCCAAGAATCTTATCTCTTTTAGCCACCAGTAGTTGTTCGAAATGCGCAAGCTGTTTTTTGGTCATTCACACCCTCATTCATTCGGGTCCCTATGGACCCACTGTAAACCTGTTGGCAGCACACCGACTTAGTACCACGGCGCTCAATTATACGACCATGTTGACCACGCGACCAGGGACGACAATCACCTTTTTGAGGGTCTCGCCCTCCAGATGACGCATAACGTTGGGCTCTGTCAGCGCCAAACGCTCAATCTCATCGTTCTTAGCGTCTACCGGCAGCTCCAGAGTAGCCCGAACTTTGCCGTTGATCTGGACGGCCATAGTCACGGTCTCAAGCGACGCCAACAAAGCGTCAAAATCCGGCCACGACACATTTTGAAAAATGCTGGATTCATTACCACAGAGAGACCATAACTCCTCGGCTAGGTGCGGCGCGAACGGGCTGACCAGCACCACAAGGTCATCCCTTGTCTGCGGGTCTATCTTGCCGCCTGGTCCGTTGGAAGAGGTCGCGAAGTTGACGAACTCCATCAACCGGCTGACTGTAGTGTTGAATTTGAACCCCTCCATCCCCTCGGTAACCTGTTTGACCAGACGATGGCGAGCTTTTGTGACGGTGTCACTTGGCGGTGTGTTCGGATCGATATTCGTGACCACCAGCTTCCACAACCGACTAAGGAAGCGTCCAGTTCCCAATATCCCCCTATCGGTCCACTCGGCATCCTGCTCAGGCGGCCCGACAAACAGCTCGTAGAGCCTTAGGGCATCTGCGCCATGCTGTCCCACAAGCTCATCCGGCGAAACCGAATTGCCCTTGGATTTGGACATCTTGGCGACTTCTATCCCCAGCTCCTGACTGCACAACCCACATGTTGGGGTGGCAGGATCATCGTCTGACCAGACTATTTCCTGGTCGGCGATGTAGCCGAAATTGGCGCATTTGGCGTTGCTGTGGAGATAGCTGCGCCTTGTTATCATCCCCTGATTGAAAAGCCTGCTGAAGGGCTCATCAAAACTCAGATGTCCGCGATCATGGAGAACTTTGGTCCAGAAACGGGCGTATAGAAGATGCAAAATCGCGTGTTCAACACCGCCAATATACATATGGACCGGCACCCACTTAGCAAGCTCGTCAGGGTTGAATGCTACGTCTGTCCTGTGTGGGTTTGGATAGCGCAAGAAATACCACGACGATCCGGCCCATGTGGGCATCGTGTCGGTGTCGCGCTTAGCTGGAGCGCTGCATTTTGGGCAGTCCACATTCACCCACTCATCAATCGCAGCCAACGGTGACTCGCCTGTGCCGGTGGGCTGATATCTCTCCACATGTGGCAGCAGTACCGGAAGATCTTTGTCTGGAACCGGTACCTCGCCACATTTTGGGCAGTGGACTATCGGGATAGGCTCGCCCCAGTACCTTTGACGGCTGAATATCCAGTCCCTCAAGCGGTAGTTGATCGACTCAGTTCCAGCTCCCTCATCGGTGAGCCAGCTAGTTATCTGCCGACCGCCTTCGTTTGAGCTTAGCCCGTCGAACCGTCCAGAGTTAACCATATCTCCATCGCCTGCCCACGCCTGGGACAGATCGCCGTTGTCGTCGCGCTCAGACTCGTCGCTGTGGATTACTTCGACTATGGACAGTGAGAACTTTTTGGCGAAATCGAAATCTCTCTGGTCGTGACCAGGCACCGCCATTATCGCACCGGTGCCATATCCCATAAGGACATAGTCGGATATCCAGATCGGAATCTCTGTGCCGGTCGCTGGATTGACCGCGGAAGCTCCCAATGCGACACCGCTCTTAAGTCTTGTTTCGGCGGCCCGGTCTATCTCTTTGACTTTCCGGGCCTCAGCGGCGTACTCCTCGACCGCTTGCTCCTCTTCATCGCCAACCAAGTCCATCACAAGCGGATGCTCTGGTGCCAAAACCATGTAGGTCGCACCGAAAAGCGTGTCAGGGCGGGTGGTGAAAACCTCTATCCCGACGCTGAACCCGCTTTTGGCGCTCTTCGCCTGGAAGGTAATCTTGGCACCTTCTGAGCGACCGATCCAGTTCGCCTGCATGGTTTTGACTTTTTCTGGCCACTCCAAACCCTCAAGATCGTTCAACAGCCTCTCGGCGTAGGCCGTGATTTTCAGCTTCCACTGGTCCAGGTCGCGAATCTCGACCCCGGTACCACACCGCTCACACTGCCCGGCTATCACCTCTTCGTTCGCCAGGCCGGTAGCGCAAGACGGGCACCAGTTGATCAGCGCATTGTCCCTATAGGCCAAACCAGCGTGGTACATCTGGAGGAAAATCCACTGTGTCCAACGGTAGTAGTCAGGGTCCGTTGTATTGAGCTCGCGCGACCAGTCGTACATCGCGCCTATCTCATGGAGCTGACGCTTCATCGTCGCGATGTTGCTGGCGATACTGATGGTGGGATGTATCCCTTTTTTAATCGCGTCGTTTTCAGCGGGGAGTCCAAACGCGTCCCAACCGATGGGATGCAGCACTTCAAATCCCTGGAGCCTCTTGTAGCGCGCCCACACGTCTGACAAAACGTAGTTGCGCCAGTGGCCGACGTGCAGGCCGCTTCCAGAGGGATAGGGAAACATGTCCAGACAGTAGTATGCTGGACGCTCGCTGGACTCATCGGCGGTATGACAGTCGTGGGTGTCCCACCACTGCCGCCATTTTTTTTCGATTGTAGAAAAGTTGTAGTCTTTCATGGTGCCCATGTGGCCTTTCGAAGCCCAGTTTCAACTGAGAAAAAAGTGATCGGACGTCAGTCGGTCTCCCTATCTCAGGGACCAAAGGCCGTGTCTGAGATCGCAGGCTATAACAGCCCTCGCAATCTCAAAATGCTCCTTCTGATCATAACGATTCACGTAGCTATATCTCGTCGTTCGCCGGGCGTAACGAACGCCTCAAGCGAACATACAGTTCCAACCCGCCCAGGGAAAAATTAGGGACTAAGACGCCCTAACAGTCGCGGGAAGGGGATCGTCTCCCTGACATGCGGCAGCCCGCAGATCCACGCCACCGTCCGCTCAATCCCCAGACCGAAACCAGAGTGCGGCACACTGCCGTAGCGGCGCAGGTCCAGATACCAGGAGAAGTCCGATTCATCCAACCCGTGGGAGTTTACGCCCTCAACCAGAGTCGCCAGATCATCCTCACGCTGCCCACCGCCAATTATCTCGCCGTAACCTTCAGGAGCCAACATATCGACACACAGCGCCAGATCAGCGCGATCAGAGTCGGCCTTCATGTAGAAAGCTTTGCACGATTTGGGGTATCGGTGAACCAGAACCGGCCGATCATATCTCGATGCCAATACCGTCTCCTCCTCGGCTCCAAAATCGTCTCCCCAGGTCACCTCGTGTCCAGCTTCAACGAGCGTTTCTATGGCCTCGTCGTAGCTGATTCTTGGGAACGGCGTCTGAACTTTTTCCAGCGCAGACACGTCCCTCTCAAGCGTTTCAAGCTCATCGCGTTTGGACTCCAGCACACCCTGGACAACGTGGGAGACAAACTCCTCGGCGAGCTCCATGTCGCCAGCAAGGTCCATATACGCCACTTCCGGTTCCACCATCCAAAACTCGGTCAGATGCCGTCTTGTCTTCGATTTCTCAGCCCTAAACGTGGGCCCAAGGCAGTAGACCTTGCCGAAAGCCATCGCGCCAGCTTCCATGTAGAGCTGCCCCGATTGACTCAAGAAAGCGGTCTCTTCGCCAAAATAGTCCACACCAAAAAGCGTGGATGTCCCCTCGCAGGCCGACGGCGTGAAGATCGGGGCATCCAGAAGCACAAAACCGTTATCGTCAAAGAACTCCCTTACGAGCCTGATTATCTCGGCACGAACTTTGAGAACCGCGTGCTGCCTGGACGATCTTAGCCAAAGATGCCGGTGGTCCATCAAAAAGGCGGTGCCGTGCTCCTTTGGCGAGATCGGATACTCCTCGGCGCGGCTGATTTCTAAGAGATCGGTTACGTCAAGCTCAAATCCGATCGGTGACCGCTCATCCTTTTTGACGGTGCCGGTAATCTTTACTGACGACTCCTGTGTCAGCGCTTCCGCAGCATCAAAAACCGCTGGCCCCACGTTGCCCTTGAACACCACGCACTGGATAGTCCCAGAGCCGTCTCTGACCTGTAGGAACTTGAGTTTGCCCGATGAACGTTTGTTGTAAAGCCAGCCCTTGAGCGTTACAGTCTGACCATCGAACTGGCCGATGCGATCGATCCGCGCCTGAATGTCTTTATCTGGGGTCATGATATACTCGGTTGGACGCCGTGCGTTTGTTAGGATTGGGTTAATGCGATTGTTAACCGGATAAACATCGTGTGATCGGAGCCAAAAGGCAAGCTCTGGGGGGTTTTGATGAGGGTTGGGCGACGTTTAGGTCGGTTGGGACAACATCCTGACAGCGGTGCCCTTAGCAAAGCCGTTTATCAGCCGCGATTTGGCCCATTCAATCTGGCGACGGACCTTACCACCAACCAGCGCTGCTGCAACGTTTTCTGTGCGGTCCATCCGATGAAGCGCAATTCTAGGGAGCAGAAGCGGGTCTTGGCCTGAGGAGAGTAGCCTTGGAATCATAGTCACCGCTGTAGAAAGACCCGCCCCACCGAGCGCGGTTTTGATCGAAGAGTTCCAGCCCCCGAAAGGGTAGGACCAGCCTGTCACCGACATCCCTAAACGATCCTCTATCTCATTTTTGGCGTCGCCGATTTCAGATGCGATCTCGACATCGGTCATTCGGGTCATGTCGCGGTGTGTCACCCCGTGCCCACCGATCTCCCACCCAAGGCCTACAAGTTCGGCAAGCTGACTCCAGGAGAGATTTGGGCGTTTATTGATCGCGCCTAGATCCCAACTGCCGTCTGAACCCACATGGGCTGTGGGAACGTATACCGTCGCTTTCCACCCTCGCTCCTCCAGGAGCGGCGCGGCGACTTCTAGGACGGTTGCGCTAGCATCGTCGAAGCTAATCCCCAAGCTGCTTTGTGATCCGTCAAAACTCCCATCACGGACAGGATTGAGAGCAAATCCATCACTTTCCAACCAGTTGAGGTGTCTGCGGAATCGATCTGTTCTGATGGTCGTCGCAGAGAAATCTACGCCGTCGGCGATGGCGTGATAGGCGAGGATGGCGCGCATGGTCGTGGTTATTCGCCTGAGTGGCTGGTGGTCGAAGAGTTGACGCCTGTCGAACCAAACCCGCTTCCGCCTCGTTCAGACTCACCAAGCTCGTCAAGCTCATCAAGCGCCACCCAATCGACTACCACCACAGGAGCGACGACAAGCTGCGCTATCCGGTCGCCGCGGTTCACTACAAACGGCTCCGAGCCGATGTTTGCCAGCAATACACCAACCTCGCCGCGATAGTCGCTGTCGATTGTACCTGGGGCGTTGGGCACGATGATCCCTTTTCTTGCCAGCCCTGAACGGCCACGAATCTGCCCCTCGTATCCCGCTGGAATAGCCAATGAAAAACCGGTCGGCGTCAAAACCACATCTCCAGGATTGAGTTGGGCCGCGTCCTCAACTGCCGCGCAGATATCCATCCCCGACGACCACTCTGTCTGGTACTCAGGCAGCGCAAGGCCTTGCGCATGAGGCAGTTGAACAATCAGGACTTCGAGCATACTGTTGTCGAACCTTGTCGTGAAATCAAAAAGAACGTCCTGGAGACCTATCTCACCCTTGGAAGTTCCATTTTGTGTGAATCCAGATCAGCGAACATCGAAGCGACCTCGGCGCGGTCGGCAGGCAGCGACACCCGTCTTCCGCTGACTGTCGAAAGAAGTATGCCGTTGTACAGCTCTATCGCCTGGGAACACGCTTTGGCGTCACCTTCAAAAGGTGCACCCTCGTTGACACTCTTCCAAAACTCGCGGTAGTACAGATCGCGCCCTTCAAACGGTAGATCGACCTTGGGGCCCTCTTCCCATTCACCCAGTTCTAGTTTGACACTATCAGGGGCCTCAGTGATAAACTGTTCTGCGGCGTTTGACCGTTTGGCCAGTGAGATTCCACCATTGTGATGCTTGACCCCACCGCCCCATGCCATCACAGCTCCGTCGCCTTCAAACACCTGTGCCACAGGAGCGCTTCCCGCCGCGCTCACCAGCGAAAACGAGATAACGCCGGAAAACCCGTTTTCAAACAGTACTATCGCATGCATCAGGTCGTCGGCTTCGTGAAGGTGGCTCCAGTTTGCGGCCCAGCCGCTCACCTCCACCGGATTGCCCAATATGTAGCAGATCGCATCCAGGTCGTGGACGTACTGGTTGATGCACATCGCGCCACCCTCCTCTGCCCATGTCCCCCGCCACTCAGCACTTGCGTAGTAGCCTTCATGCCTGATCCCGGTGGCGGTGTAGGCAAACCGCATCGGTCGTCCCAAAAGCTCGTCGCGGATGACTTTTCTGGCGCTGCGATGCGTCGAACTCCAACGCCTCTGGTGACCCACCCCCACAACCAGCCCTGTCTTTTCTGAGGTCTCGATCATCTGATCGGCCTCACCGACAGAAATGCAGAGCGGTTTTTCCGTGAGGACATGTTTTCCCGCTTCCATCGCAGCCAATGCCATTGGGCAGTGCAGATAGTGCGGTGTTGCGATGGTTACCGCGTCGATATCTGCCTCGGCGATCATCTTTTTGTAGTCGGCGAACACCGGAACATCCAGTTCGTAGTGATCGGCCTCGCTTTTCGCCGCGTCTTCGTCGATGTCGCAGATCGCGCCAACGATCCCGTGATCCATCTCAGGATCGCTGAGCGTTCTAAGATGTCCTCCACCCACCCCTTTGATGCCTATCACCCCGTATTTCAGCGGGGTCATTACTGCTCCTTCAGTCGTTGGGTTCGCGCGGTGGCGTCTTGTGGATCACCGTTGGTCCTCTGTAATACCAGATAAGATGGGGCAGCCTTGCCGCATCGCCAACGTACAGGTCGGCATTCCCATGTGGGATCATACCAAAGGTCAGGTGCGCTGCACCGAACAGGGCGATCGTGGGAAGCAAGTGTCGGTAGAACGCGCATATTTGAAAAATTCGACGGATGTCAGCCGTCGAGACGCAAACTGCCAACAAGGTCGGCGGGAGACCCGATGCCCTGGTCGTCGAGATATTTCGTCAGCTCGTTCAATATCTGAGGCGCGGCGTTTGGGTTTATGAAATTCGCGGTACCGATCTGCACAGCCGATGCTCCTGCGATCAAAAACTCGGTTGCATCCTCTCCTGTCACCATCCCGCCAATGCCAATAATGGGCACGCTCACAGCGCAGGCGACCTTCCAGACCATCGCCAAAGCCACAGGTTTGATTGCAGGCCCAGAAAGGCCGCCGGTCACAGCGCCTATCACGGGCCGTCTTGCTTTGGCGTCCACCGCCATCCCGATCAGTGTATTGATAAGTGAAATCACATCTGCACCTGAGTTTTGAGCAGCGAGAGCCAAGGCGGCGATGTCGGTGACGTTGGGGCTGAGTTTGACTATGATAGGTAGATGTGTGGCGGTTTTGACGCCCTCTACCACTTGGGAAAGCATGGTCTCGTCTGTCCCGAACTGAATGCCGCCCTCTTTAACATTGGGGCACGATACATTGAGTTCGAGCGCTGCGATGCCGTCGCTATCGCTCACTAAAGCAGCTATCTGCGCATACTCTTCTTTGGTCCGCCCGGCGATGTTGACAATGATCGGGCAGCCAACGTCCCTCAAGGCGGGAAGTTTCTCATTTAGGAAACCATCGACCCCAGGGTTGGCAAGGCCGATGGAGTTGAGCATCCCGGAGGCGGTCTCTGTCACCCTTGGGAGTGGGTTGCCCTGACACGGCTCAAGTGTGATGGTTTTTGTAACGAGGCCGCCTAATAGGGACAGATCGTAGAACGATCTAAACTCCTCGCCGTAGGCAAACGTACCAGATGCAACCAGAATTGGGTTGTTCAGCTCAATTCCAGCGATTGTCGTCGTCAAATTCACAGACATGGTAGATGCGGTTCTTTTAGTGGGTTGGCTGATGTCGGTGATGGCGAATATACGAAAGGACAGGTAGTGGATACCCACTCAGAAGTCCCAGTGCAGTTCCAAGCTGTGTCGCCAGTAGATAGTGAGTGTTTCTTCGGCTACTACGACAAGCCGCCGTGGGACTCTTCGAGTCGTTTTCTGTTGGGCCTCAACCCGTCAGTGAGCCGAAAGCAACCCACAGGTGATGATTCTGCGACAGTAGGATTGATCGACCTCCAATCGGGCAGCGAGTGGATACCCCTGGCGACCACCTACGCCTGGAACTGGCAACAGGGCAGCATGCTCCACTGGCTGCCGTCTCAACCGGAGCGCCTGGTCACCTATAACACCCGGGTGGACAGTCGGCACGCTGCGGTTATCCACGATGTCACCACCGGGGGAACCGAAACACTGACCAGGCCGATATATGCGCTGTCCCCCGACGGCTCAAACGCCATCAGCGTCAATTTCTCCCGCATCGCCCGCACCAGGCCTGGCTACGGCTATGAAGGTGTTGACGATCCTGGTTTGGGCGAGCTGCATCCTGACGATGATGGCATATGGATGACGAGTATGATGACCGGAGAAAGCGACCTGATTATCACACTTGCGAAGGCAGCAGCGCTTGAACCCAAACCGTCGATGGATGACGCGGTACACTGGTTCAACCACCTACAGTTCAGCCCTGATGGTTCAAGATTTCTGTTCCTTCACAGATGGAGCAAGGATGGTGTCAGCCGAAGGACCAGAATGCTCACAGCGGGCCTAGACGGGAGCGACGAAAGGATAATCGCAGATGATGAGATGACATCGCATTTCGATTGGCGCGATCGGGGCACAATCCTGGCGTGGGCCACCAAATCAGGGTTGGGAGACCACTACTACCTGTTCGACGCGATTACCGGTGAGGCGACAACTATGGGAGAGGACACACTTACAGCCGACGGCCACTGCTCGTACTCTCCCGACCGCAAATGGATACTGTCTGACATGTATCCTGACGACTCAGGCGACCGCGTTCTGTTCCTCTACAACCCGAAACAACAACGACGCATCGACATCGGCAGGCTCTTCTCGCCGCCAGAGTTGACCGGGCCGCTTAGATGCGACCTGCATCCACGATGGTCGAGGGATGGCAGAAGTGTCTGTATCGACTCGGCCCACGAAGGCTACCGAAGGATTTACATCGGCGATGCGAGCGACATCGTTGATGGTGGCTAGACCTAACTCGCGGCTGTTACGATTGAAGCGCAGCACCCGCTACTGCCAGATCGACCGCCCTGGTGGTGCCAACTCGTCTACCAACGCACAATCCTCGTCGGTGATCTCGACGTCCAGAGCACCCAGGTTGTCGGTTAGCTGCTCGACGTTCCTGGGGCCGATGATAGGCGCGCCCATCGCCGGTTGCCGCATCAGCCACGCCACTGAGAACTGGCTCAGTGTGCAGCCTTTCTCCGCAGCATGCACGAGCAGCCTCTCCACGACATCCATCGCCGTCTCCCACCACTCTGTTTTATCCGACTTCCATTCAGTGAGCCGTCCGCCGTCGGGCATCGGCTGACCTTTGCGGTATTTGCCGGTGAGTAGACCACCGCTAATTGGTGAGTATGGGACCAGCACAACACCGTTCTTCAAACACCACGGCACGACATCTGATTCAGCGCGACGTCGCAGGATGTTATACGGTGGCTGTTCAGTCACCAGACTAACGAAACTCCCGACATCTGCTTTCCATAGCGCTTCAACAAAGTTGGCACCTGGGAAATTGCTTGAGCCTATATATCTCACCTTGCCCTGACTGACAAGATCATCGAAGGCCCTCAAGCTCTCTTCGATGGGGGTATCATTGGGACATGGTCGATGCATCTGATAGAGGTCGATATAGTCCGTCTTCAGGCGTTTGAGGCTGTTTTCGCACTGCCTAACTATCTGCGTGCGGGACAAACCGATGGCGTTGGGGTCGCTATCATCCATCCGCGAGCAGACTTTTGTCGCCAGCACGACGCTGTCCCGCCTGCCCTCAAGCGCAGTGCCGACAACCTCCTCAGCACCGCCACGGGCGTAGACATTGGCGGTGTCGATGAAATTTATGCCCTGGTTCAACGCCTGATCTATCACCGCCGCACCCTCTTCTGGTGTGTTTCGCTGCGTCCACAGCCATGTCCCGAGACACAACGGCGACACCTGCAACCCTGTCCTACCGAGTGTGATGTATTCCATGCTGTCCTCCTTCACATGTATCGACAAGAGCGTTAGGCGGTACTCTGCAGATCAGGCTCCCGCCGCAGAGCGGCGCAGAGCCCAAAACAAAAACTAGTCTGTCGGGGGATAGACGCTAGTGCCAAACGGCACTAACTCATCCACCAACGCAAAATCATCAGACGTGATCTCAACATCCAGCGCCTTCAGGTTTTCCTCCAACTCATGCGGCTTGTTGGGGCCCGTGATAGCAGCGGTAACCCCCTCGTGCGCCATCACCCACGCCAGCCCAAACTGCGCTATGGTGCATCCCTTTTGGTCGCACCGCTCCACCAGCGTCTCAATCACGTCCATCGCGTGCTCCCACCAGTCAGCACCTAACTGTCCAGCTAGACGAACTTCTGGCGGTGGCTCTGATCCTTTGCGGCATGTACCGCTAAAAAGCCCCTGTTCCAGAGGCGAATACACCACCAGCGGGATGTCGTATTTAAGACACCACGGTAGTACATCTATCTCAATCGTCCGCCTTCCAACACTGATGGGTGACTGCTCGACGTTGATACTATCGAACCCGAATTTCTGTGATTTCCAAAGCATTTCGACCAGTTCAGGGGCCTTGGTCCCGCTGGTGCCGATATAACGCACCTTGCCCTGGCTTATCAGGTCGTCATAGGCCCGAAGGCTCTCTTCTACAGGCGTCCTGGGGTCAGGACGGTGCATATAGTAGAGATCAATGTAGTCCGTCCCCAGCCGCTCTAGGCTTGCGTCGCACTGCTCCATAATATGCTTGCGGGAGAGTCCGCGCTGATTTGGATCGTGGTCATCCATCGGCGAACAGACTTTGGTAGCCAGTACGATCGAATCACGACGTCCTTTTATAAGAGAGTTCAGATATTTTTCCGACTCCCCACGGCTGTAGTAGTTGGCTGTGTCTACAAAGTTCACGCCGCGATCAAGCGCGCTGTCCATCATCGCCTCAGCCTCTTTGTTGGTGCTGTATACCGACCAGAGCGCTGTACCCAAGCAGATCGGCGACACTTTCATTCCAGTCCGACCTAGTGTGCGATACTGCATCAACCACCTCGTTCGTAAGAGCGGCTCTCTATCCAAGTACGCCAATTGGGGACAGTTCGTCCACAAGCGCCAAATCCTCGGCGGTGATCTCTACTTCAAGCGCCCCAAGATTGTCATCTATCTGCTCTATCGTCCGCGCCCCCATTATCGGGATGACACTCTCTTGCGCGGCAACCCACGCCAAAGAAAACTGACTTAGGCTGCACTCTTTGGCTTGGGAGTGCGACTCAAGTCGCTCCATGACTCGAAGCGCCTCAGGATACCACGGTTCGGTGTGCGCACCCATCTCTTCGACGAGAGATCCTTTTGGCACCGGCTGGTTCGGGCGGTATTTCTTGCCAGCCAGAATCCCCCGGGCCAGTGGCGAATAAGCCAGAAACGCCAGACCGTACTTTCGGCACCACGGAAGCACGCCTGACTCCACACCGCGACGAATCAGACTAAGCGGCGACTGTTCTGTTGAGGGTACCACAAACCCATTGGCCTCGCCTTTCCACTCAGTTTCGACAAGCTGCGCGCCTGAAAAGTTACTGCTGCCGATGTAGCGCACTTTGCCCTGGCTGACCAGATCATCAAAAGCCCTCAGCGTCTCTTCGACCGGCGTTTGATGGTCGGGACGGTGCATCTGGTACAGGTCTATATAGTCGGTCTTTAGGCGGCCCAGACTCGCTTCGACCTGCCGCATGATGTGCGTCCGGGACAGCCCCGCTTTGTTGGGGTCTGCGGCCACCCGTGTATGGACTTTTGTTGCCAGGACGACTCGCTGCCGCCGCCCCTTGAGCCCTTGGCCGATGACGCTCTCCGATCCGCCGCTGGCGTAGCTATCGGCAGTGTCCCAAAAATTTAGCCCCACCTCAAGCGCGTGATCCATCACCTCCAACGCTTCAGGTACACCGGTGTGCGTACTCCAAAATCCGGTGCCTAGACACAGAGGTGGCACCATAAGTCCCGTGCAACCCAAAGAAGTGTATTCCATCATGTCCCCATGTTGCAGCCCAATCTCGCTGCTATCTGCCAGCCCATTCCACTAACTGGCAGCGCTTGTGATTCGACCATCGCTCAATCGGTCTATGACGGCGATATCTGGTCCACGAACGCCAAATCCTCGTCTGTGATCTCCACATCCAGCGCTCCCAAGTTGTCGTCTAGCTGCTCCATCGTCCTTGGGCCTATGATCGGAGTTACGCTCGGTTGCCGCATCAGCCAGGCCACCGCGAACTGTGTCAGAGAACAGCTCTTCTCAAGCACATGCCCCCGTAGAGTCTCCACAACCTCAAGCGTGCCATCCCACCAGTCCGTCTTGTGGAATCCCAACCGCTCGACACGCGAGCCTATCTCAGGCGGGTCTCCGATATGATACCGCCCTGTAAGCGTCCCCCTGGCAAGTGGCGAATATGCCAGGAATGCGAGGCCATATCTGCGGCACCACGGCAGCACATCAGTCTCGACTTGTCGACGAATCAGACTGTAGCCGGTCTGGTCGGAGATTGGAGCGTCGAAACCGCCGACTTCTGATCTCCAGAGCGTTTCAACCAGTAGCGGCGCAGTGAAGTTGCTGGTGCCCACGTATCTGACTTTGCCCTGGGATATCAGATCATCAAACGCCCTGAGTGACACCTCTATCGGCGTGTTTTTGTCTGGATGGTGCATCTGATAGATGTCTATGTAGTCGGTTTTAAGGCGTGTCAGGCTCCTTTCGACCTGCGACATGATGTGCGTGCGAGACAGACCACCGTCGTTAGGGTGATCGTCAGAGACTTTGGTCCTGACTTTGGTCGCCAAAACGACGCTATCCCGCCGCCCTTTAAGCCCCTCTCCAATAGCCTCCTCCGACGCGCCAGCCGAGTAGACGTTTGACGTGTCGATGAAGTTCACACCGACATCAATCGCCCTGTCCATCATCGCAAGACACTCAGCCACCGTGTTGCGACCTGCCCACAGACCGGTTCCCAGTGCAACAGGCGACACCCTCAACCCTGTTCGACCAAAAACCTGGTATTCCATAGAGATGATTCCCAAAAAAATGGCAGCTACGCCTTCATCAAACGTCGGATGTTGAGCATTCGGAAAGTCGATTCTATCTCTCGCCACACTTTTTTTCGGCGATTCTCCCCAAGTCCCATGTGACTACCGGAGTAGAGATGGTAGCTATTTCGTTTCTCCTTCAGGTATTCCGTAGGAAAACAGAACCTGCATTCATCGGTCTCGAATGTTTCTAGCTCACTGATCTGATTCTTAAACCAGGCATTCTGGCGTGGTTGTGGGAATCTGGCGACCAACTCCGTGAATAGCAGGCTCCGCTCAGGTGTCAGGCATGCCAGATAGACATTTTCGGCGGAATGACAGCTGCGTCTGACCGGGTCCCACATATATCCTTTGCCGAGCGACTGAAAGGCGTCGTGGCTCAGGTATTTCACCACCTGTCCGACCCGGCGTTTTTCGCTGTCGGATTGCGGTTCGAAGTGGGCCATCGCGTAGAGGTCGTAGATGGATGGTAGTGCCAGTTCGCCGCCATCGGATACAAGCTCCTGGCGATAGACATTCTTTCCGCTCCACGGCTTGGGTAGCCGACCAGACTTTTGGGGCGATAGATACAGACCGTAGTCAGCGCGAACCGCCGTGGCGCATAGCAGTTCGATGCGGGCGTGAAAAAAGTCATTGACCGCCGTATGACCGTGATACCCAGCGGCGATCAGGTAGCTCGCCGCTATCATCGGCAGCCACGCCGGTTTCATCATCCCAACCTGATCCGCCAACCGCTGCGCTTTCCGGTCCAACTCGACCAATCCAGCGCGGATACCTTACTCCACCAACTTGCCCATTGAGTTTTCAACTGCGCTATCCCTGCTGTGATGAACCGGTCCATCTCCAAAATTGGCCAACCAACGCTGTACGTCCTCTGTCGCCAAAACCTCACAATAGATTTTGGCCTTTTCAACGCCCCCTATGTCAACACCAAGGTCTCTTATGACTCGCCACCTGACTATGGGCCCTGGATGCTCAAGCAGCCACTCAATCTGTAAGTCGTGCACAGCAGTCTAAATCTGCGTTCCCGGCGACACAAGCTCATTCACCAGAGCGTTGTCCTCGGCGGTGATCTCCACTTCAAGAGCGCCCAGGTTGTCCGTGAGTTGCGCGGCGTTGCGCGGACCCATGATAGCCGAAACGACCGTTGGCTGACTGTAGACCCACGCCAGCGCAAATTGGCTGAGTGTGCAGCCTTTGATTTCGACATGCGGCAGGAGTTTTTCCACCACATCCATAGCCTCACCCCACCAACCCTTTTCGTGCTGCCCCCACTCAGTGAGCCGCGCCCCTTCAGGCGGCGGTTGATTTTTTCGGTATTTGCCTGTGAGCAGCCCACCAGCTAAAGGCGAAAACGGTACCAGCGACACGCCATATTTTGCGCAGTAGGGCACTACATCTGATTCAGGCTCTCGTCGTATGAGGCTGTACTGCGGCTGCTCGGCGACGATGGCATCCCACCTTCCCACTTCGCTTTTCCACAGCGACTCTACTAACTCCGCAGCCGTAAAACAGCTTGAGGCTATGTAGCGGACCTTGCCCTGGCTAATGAGGTCATCAAGTGCCCGCAGCGTAATCTCAATGGGCATTTTCGGGTCGGGGCGATGCAAATAGTAGATGTCGATATAGTCTGTACCGAGCCGCTTTAGGCTGCGTTCACACTCGCCGACGACATGCTTTCTCGAAAGACCCGTAGCGTTGGGATCGTCATCGTCCATCGGCCAGAAAACTTTGGTCGCCAGGACGACCTCATCCCTTCGGCCCTTTATCCCCTCACCAACAACTCTCTCAGCTTCGCCTCTGTTGTACACGTTGGATGTATCTATGAAATTCACGCCATCGTCGATCGCCTGATCTATGACAGCCAGACCCTCTTGCGCGGTATTTCGTTCGGTCCAGAGCCACGTCCCCAGACAGAGCGGCGACACCTGGAGGCCGGTGCGTCCCAATGTGCGGTATTCCATATCTGTTTCCTCTATCTGATTTTCAGTCGTCAGTCAAAAACAGGCAGCTATTGAGTGCAATCGCTAGATGTAGACGAGCGTTGAGATACTCTCATCCAGCGACGCCACCACGTTCCAATAAAGCGCCCCATCATCGGTCGAATAGATGGTGCCGTCACCATCGCAAAACGCCATGGCCTCAGATGTGGACGATGAAAAAGCAAGAAAATGGGTGTCGATCTGGTTCTCAAAAAACTCAGGCAGCCCGTTGTGACATTTCTGCCACTTTTTGCCGCCGTCGTCTGTTCTAAACAGCATCGCTTCGACTCCAGTCGGCCCACTGCTATGCGGGCCGAGCGACCCGGTAATTACCATCACATCGGGATCGCCGCAGTCGATAGCCAGCCCGCGCATGTACCCTCGATCACCGAAAACCTCCAGAGCACCGACCCACGACTCCCCTGCATCATCGCTGCGATAGAAACCCTCTGCCGTCGCCGCAGCGATCATCTCAGGGCGATCTGGGTGGGTGGCGATGTCGTGCACGTCGGCGTTTAGGTCGTTTCGATGGTTGGTCCACGTCTGTCCGCCGTCATCGCTGCGACAGACCCAGCCGACGTGTATATCTGCGTAGATATGGTCACCGCTCCCAGCGAACGCACGGACATCAGGCGAACCGCCCCAAGGTGTAAACCACTCATCTCTGCCGTCGATCTCATCAAAACCTGCGACGATCTGAGATCCCGCCTGCCCACTGAGGTCAATACACTCCAGACGAGCGGCGTCGGTACCGACCAAGACGTATCCGTCGAGGGCGTACAGGCAGTTTGCGCTCTCTTGTGAAATCACCCCAACTTTTATCCAACCATCGCCATTTGGATCGTCCGTGTTAGGACCCTGCCAAACCTCCTTGCCGTCCAGCACAGCGAACAATCCACCAGAGGGGGATAGATGCAGGTGAGTCACGTTCCGACCAGTGAGAGTTTTTGTATCTGCCACCGCTCTTGAGCTTATATTCAACGATTTTATACCATCCCCTGTCGCCAGGATCAACATCGTATATCTCCCCATATCAGATTCCGGCATTTCTTGTTGTCATTCGTCGAGCATGTCCGCATGGGCATATGCAGCCAGGTTAAACCCGGCGTCCTGCGCAATTTTCAGATCATCCAACGAACGCACGTTGAACGCCCCGAGTACCGGTACTCCATCAATCCAGTAGGCCTCGTGAAGTTTCATGTAATGATTTCCTTAGTTTTGAAACCGTAATATCGCTGGAATCAACCAGTTACGTCGGTGTGTTCCTGGCAGATGCGGATGTTTGGTTAGGCTACGGCCCAGCGACACGCAGCAGCATCTCCTCGTTGTCCTTCAAGTCTGCCAAGTTGTCAACGACTTTCTTGAACGCCTCGGCAATCTGCTCAATATGCACGGTACAGTCTTCATACCACGACGCGCCACCCATTATCAGCTCTCTCTTGCACTGCTCCTCAGCCACCGGACAGTCACCTTCGCGGTAGACAACATCCCGTTTGCCCAGACTCCACGGCAGCCCGCCACCCCAGAAATACTCCCTCTCCTGATAGCGGGACCGCATATATATCGGGGTGCCTACATAGCTGCCCACACCCACGCCCTCTGCGTTAAGTGCAGCCACATACACCTCTCTTTGCAGGCCATCCATATCGTCAGGATTGTAGGTCGGCGCGTAGAGATGATATACATGCTCGGCACCTTCGTATGGCTTGGGCACCGATATTCCGGCGACACCATCCAACAGCCCTGACAGCTTTTCGCTGTTGCGCCTTCTCCACGCGTTCTTCTCGTCCAACTGCGGCAACTGCGCGTTGGCGATAACCGCTGACATCGGGTGCATCCGATAGGTGTAGCAGCAGCTATCGATATACTCCCTTAGTGCTGGGTTTTTGAGATGTCTCTTCTGCCGCGAGGGGTGGTGACCGTAGAGGATGGCTAACTCATAGAGCCTCTCGTCATCTGTGGAGACCATCCCACCATCACCAGCCGCCAGATTCTTGCCGCTCCCGATGCTGAACGCCCCTAAATCACCCCACGCTCCGACTTTAACCCCTTGATAGCCAGCACCATCTGATTGGGCGCAATCTTCGACAATGGCCAAACCGTGCTTTTTGGCTATAGCAGAGATCTCATCCATCTTCGCCGGACCGCCAAAAAGGTGCGGAACGAGGATAGCGGTGGTGTAAGGGGAAATCTGAGCTTCTATGGATTGCGGATTGAGGTTGGACGTCTGGGCGTCAATATCCGCGAAGACGGGGATCGCGTTCGTCTGGAGAATAGGAGAAACCGTCTGTCCCCAGGTGTGCGGGGACGTAATAACCTCATCGCCAGCTTTCACCCCAGCAGCCATCAGACCGATATGTATCGCCGCGCAGCCAGAGTTGGTACCGACAACATAGCCTACACCGAGATAGCCCGCCCACGACTTTTCAAGCGGCTCCAAACCCTGACCACCATAGGACGCAGAGATGTAGTCACGCTCGCCAGCGGCGGCATGCCTAAGCGCATCCACCGCTGCGGCGACATCCTCTTCACTGAATTTTGGCCACGCCGGAGATTCGGTTGTCACCATCTTTTCTCCGCCACGTATCGCCAACTGGTCCGGCATCTCAACTCCCTTGTCGTGTGGGTTGGGTTTGTTGTGTGTCTCTGAGAGTAACACGGGCCTTATATAATGGTCCTATGAACCCGTGCATTGTCACAAGGTGTAGGAACCTGAAGCAGAACCAATCGCCGCGTCCCGATCGACAGAACCTGCGCCTAGCCAAAAGGCGATGCGGAGCGTCAGGAGAGACCTCACGCTTACAACCGCGAGTTCTTGACAGGTGTTTTACATGCGTTCATTTTCAGATCTGGGTTGCCCTGAGCGCTAGCGATGTTATCATAGTCGTGACCTCTCTTAATCGATCACCGCAAAACCGGGAGCACCGCCATGCTGAATAGACTAAAAACATTCCGATCGCCGATCGTATCGCTCTTACTGATCGCTGCTACAGCAGTGTTGATAGCCGCAGCATCCGTCAAAACAGAAGCACCGCCAGACGGCTCACAGTCGACTTCGTACAGAGTCAGCCCCAGCGACGTCACCAGCTCGCTAGGCGATCCGGCAGCGACACCGGGATTGGCGAACGAGTTTCTACTAGACAAAATCGGAATGCGTACCCCTTCGGGCTACGTTGGCACGCGCCGCCTCAAACTGATTCGCCAGACCTATGAGCCAGGCGGTTCCCACGATCCTCATCAACACGCAGACGCAGAACAGGCCTACTACGTCGTCAGCGGTACCGGCAAAGCGCGCATCGATACCACATGGTATGAAATGACCGCAGGCACTGTGTTCTACATCCCACCGAATACTGAGCATCAGGTCATCAACAACGGCGAGGTTCCGCTGGTCAACATCCTTATAGACATCGTCCTAGATTCTGAGTAGATACGAACCCGATAGGGTGAGATGAGTCAAACTCCGTAGCTGATATTCTAGGAAAGGGCACACGCTATGGGTTCAAAATCGTCACTCAAAATGCTGTTGTTAGCGGTCACGTTCGGCTGCGGTGCTCGACTGCCCGATCCAGGTGTGGTGCCCCAGATCGTCTTTCCCCACGATTACGTCGGCAACATAGACACATCTCAATTCGAGGAGCCGTCTGGGCTAGTGTATCATCCAGGCCGAGGGACGCTGTTCGGGGTAGGTGATGAGGGCGATATCGCCGAGTTCACCACCGACGGTGGGGTCATCGCACAGAAACATATAGGCGACCGCGATCTTGAGGGTGTCACCAGCGATCCGAAAACAGGCCTGCTGTACGTAGTCGTCGAAGGTGAAGAAGCGATACTGGAGGTTGACCCTGACAGCCTCGGCGTGAGAAGGAGTTTTTCTGTCGACCGGTCCTATCGTAGCCGTCTCGTGATGGCCGAAGGCGAATTTGGTACCGAGGCGATCACTTTTGCGCCTGACCCATCCCACCCAAGCGGCGGTCTGTTCTATGTCGCCAATCAGTCCTTTGACCTAAACAGTGATGACGATATGTCGATCATCGCTGAGGTCCGGGTCCGACTCAACGAAGCCACAGACTCCACGGCGACCATCGAGGGAGTTTTCTCCATCGCAGTAATCGACCTCTCCGGCCTGCACTACGACGCCGCCAGCGACCATCTTTTCGTCATCAGCGACGCCACGAACACACTGTCCGAAATCACCCGCAAAGGGGTCTTGGTTGATACTTGGGCGCTTCCTGGAGACAATCAGGAAGGCATCACCGTGGACGCCCACGGCAACTGGTACATCGCCCAGGACTCCGGTGGAATTATCAAATGGAACCCGTGATTTGGGCAGGTGTCAGCTATCAAAGCCCGTTGATGCCTCATTGAGCCCTTCCATGTAGCCCACAAGCTGACCAAGCGCCAGCATTACTGCCACAACCTTGGCGGTTTCGCTTGCTCTAGAGCTTCATAAACGCATCCTGTACTATCTCATCTTCGGACTCATAGCGCCCGACGAGCCTGCAAACAAACCGCCGGACAGGCGGTTCCAACTCGCTGTGCAGTTCGGTGAATACCTCGTGATCACCCTTGAGACGCCACAGACGATCGTCAAGCTTGGGCATCTGCTCTCCTTCCTTATCGCTAATTAACCGAACCAGAGAGCAAAAATGTTCAATTCAGACCTGAAAGGAGTGTGCTGAGCGGAGTTTTGATTTCGCGAGGATTAAGAAGGATTGGGGATGAATCAGGCGCCGCTGACGCCGAACTCATCGGCGACTTTCTGGCGGCGCTGCTCGACCGTCTTTACAATATTGTCGATATGTTCGCCGCCACCGGTAATCTGCAGCTCAATCGCCACCACCAAAACCTCGATCCCAAAAGCGAATCCAGGCGGAAATCTGACCATATCCTTCTCAGTGGTGACAATCGCATCTGCCCCAGCTCGGTGTGCGGCATCAACAACCTCATCCAGGACCGAGCGCGTGAAACGGTAGTGGTCGGCGAACCGTCGGCGGTCGGCGACCTCAGCGCCCAACGATTCCACTGTTCGCTCAAACCCCAAAGGGTTGCCAATTCCAGATAGCGCAAACAGCTTTTGTCCCGCGATATCGACGACATTGACTTCAGAGCGATCTGGATGCCGATAGACACTCGATACAACGTGGCGGCTCTGTACAATCGGGCATAGAGGAGCCAGATGATCAATCTGAGCCACAACATCGTCCAGATCAGGGGCCATGTCGGTGTGAGTAAGGCAGACAAGCTGAGCACGCCTTATGTGCGCCGCGGGTTCTCTTAGTGTTCCCCTGGGCAGAAGACGATCGTTGCCGAATGGGTTCACCGCATCCACGGCGACGATGTCCCAGTCGCGGTGAAGCCTCAAATGCTGAAATCCGTCATCCACCAGCACTACATCAGGGTCAAAACGGCGGGCCGCAACCATCCCGGCCTCCAACCTATTCGACCCAACAATGATCGGTACCTTGGGAAGGCGAATCCCCATCAGATAGGGCTCATCGCCAGCCCGACGTTTTCTTGCCAACACCCTGTCGCCGTCGGACACCACTATCACGCCCTTGCCCTGCCTAATATATCCACGTGAGAGGATCACAACGCGAGCGCCGTCAGCCTGAAGACGTTCGGCTAGATGCATCACCAACGGCGTCTTGCCTGTACCACCGGCCGTGACGTTCCCAACAGATACGACTGGAACACCCAGCGCAAAACGGCGGAAAACTCCACGCCTGTATGCCCAGGTCCGAAAACGAACGCCAGAGCGGTATACCTTGGAGGCCAAACCGAGACCCTGGAGCAGAGAATCGGCCCATGGGGTCTCAGGCGGCGTCGCCCCTATCCACTGATCGTATCGCCGTTTCATCCGTTGTCGCCCTGGGGCACCAGCCCCCACTTCCTTAGACTCGACAGAGTTTTTGCCACCGGGTCACCCGCTGAGTGTTTGGGCAACAACCGTGTCGCAGCTTTACTAGCACGCTCAATAGCCCCAGCGATTGAACACTCGTCGCCATCAACCCGCCAGATCCGCCCGTCGGAGAGAAGATCGTCGGCGTCAGGCTGCCCAAAGTGAGGTCCAACGATCACCGGTCTTCCTGTAGCAGCCGCCTCATATGGGTTGTGGCCGCCACGACGCGAGCAAAATGTACCGCCGAGAACAGTCGCGTCAGCCGCCGCGTAGGCGCGCTTCAGGTCGCCCATTGTATCCAACACCAAGACCTGTCCGGTATCAAGTGTCTCTCCAGCGGTACGCCTGAGCGGATCAAACCCCATCTGTTTCAGACGTCTCAATGTATACAGTACGTCGCATCCCTTTCTAGGAGCAACGATTGCCACAGAGTGCTCGCACTGCGACATCCACCGTTTGACACCCGCTGAGACCACATCGACCTCTGATCTTCGTGTGGAACCACACACGACCAGCCGACAACCATCAACAACTCCAAACTCCTGTCGCGCCGCTGTTCGGTCGTGGGGCGGTTGCGCTGCCCTCTTGAGACAGCCGGTGATGGCGATCCGGTCAAATGGCACGCCTAAAGCTTCGAAACGTTCGGCTTGACACTCATCTTTGGCGCAAGTGTATATGCGCCGCCACATTTCTTCTGACGCACTCGGCAGAAACTTGGAATGCCACCTAAGTGAGTGTGGCGAAAGACGCCCACTCACAATCGCCAGCGGCACATCTCTAGCCGCTGCCGCCATCAACAGCCCAGGCCACAACTCTGTCTCGCTCACCACAATAGACTGCGGCATCATCTGTGCCAACGTGCGTCGCCAAAGCGGCGGCCAATCCACCTGCAATATCCCTATCGCGCAGTGACCCTCCAGCCGCGCACGCCACATCTCGAGCCCGGCTTCGGTGGTCGAAGTGAGCGCCGCAACAGACCCAGCCGCGCCAACCAGCGACACCAACCCTTCGACTTCGCCTGCCGACGCACCATGCCACCAGACACCACCGCCTTGGGAGGAGACGATCTGCTGCGGCCAAAACCTGTCCCGCCACGATTTTCGAAGCAGCGACACCGGCGCCATACCAGCAACAAAAGGTGCGGTCATGGCTGTGTAGGCCATCTCAGCTACAGTTGTTCTCATGCCTGACACCACACCCTATTTGAGATTGGCGGCGACAGAGTCGGTTGCACGTTGAGACCGCACAAAATGTACGAAATTGCTTGCGGCTGATCGACCTGGGACTCGTGATGTGAGGACCTCCGCGTCAACGAATACCAGAATCCGGCTAAGAAAGAGCGGATAGTCGGCTTGTTGATATAATCACTTTTCGCTAGCTTTGGTTAGGGAGAAAAGGGAGAGTGACTACCTGCTGCTGCGCCTAGGGCGGCCACGGGTGCGCGCCATGCTGCACTGCGGGAGAGCGATGCCGAAAAAAGATCCTTGTAGTCGAAGACAAACCTGATGTCATGTTCGTGCTGATGATAGGCACCTATCGCTGTATCTCTGGCCTGGAGCCTGAGTTACTCACATCCATTTAGCAGGAGGTTACCTGCCATCGTTGTCGCTAAACACTTTACCGTACAATCTGGCGTGAAACTGGTCGCTCTCAGCGCGGTGCTGATGGTGGCCTGTACAGCCAATCGTCCAGCTCCGACAGTCGCTTACGACCCACCACCTGCTCCAGCATCAGTACCGGACCCACCAGCGTTGACACTGGTGCCGGATGTAACTGTCGAAGATACTGTGCAGCCGCTCGTCAAAGATGAGATCCCCGCAACAAACGGTTGGTACGTCCCTAGCCTGTTCGATTCGGTCTACGCCCACTACACCCGTGCCAAGACCGCTCTCGATTCGGCGCAGGGGCATGTGGACATGGCGCTGACATTTCTTGACAGCATCGGCGAAGACAATCTCGGCGCGGAGTTGGCTCAGAATCGCGAGGAGCTTGTTGAGGAGCTGAGCCCACTAGTTCTGGCGCTCTCGATGATCCAGAGGCAGACAGCCTCTCCAGGTCGCGACGACGAGATTCAGCTTGTCGTCAACGAAGATGTCGAGTACGAGATCAGAAGCTTCCAAAGACGCGAACGCAAATGGTTCATACGCTCATTTCGTCGGTCATCAAAGTTCATGCCGATCATTCGCGACGTATTCAAGGACCACGAGATTCCAGCGATGATGGCGTGGCTTCCGTTTATCGAGAGCGGATATAGCCAGGAGGCCAGATCTCATGCAGGCGCGCTGGGGATGTGGCAATTTATCCAGAGTACTGGGCACCGGTTCGGTCTGGCGAGGGATAACTATGTCGAAGAACGGATGCATGTTCGCCGCTCCACGGAAGCTGCTATCGGGTTTCTGACCTATCTCCACGAGATGTTTGGCGACTGGATGACAGCCTTGGCGGCGTATAACTGCGGCGAAGGCCGCGTGATGCGCACGATCAGGCGACAGCGGATAGCATATCTGGACAACTTCTGGGACCTCTACCGGCAGTTGCCCAGGGAGACCGCCAGATATGTCCCCAGATTCATCGCTGTTCAGCTCATTCTGAACGAACCAGCGAAATATGGGTTCCATGAGTTGCTGAGCGGAGAGGGACAGTTACCCCCGGAGGAGATTGAAATCACCCGTTCGATCTCGCTTCGCACAATCGCTGCTGAGTTTCCTCACATCACCGAAGATGACTTGGCATCGCTCAACCCCGATCTGGTGAGCAGGGTGACCCCTCCGAGGAAGTATCAGCTCCTCGTGCCCCAAGGAACCACAACGCGACTTACCGAGGTACTATCTCGGTTGGCAACAGAGACTCTGCCTCCACAACCACCGACGCTGGTCCACCGTGTCCGACGAGGCGAAACGCTTTCGCTTATAGCTGGTCGCTACCGCACGACAGTCAACGCCATCAGGCGTGAGAACCGCATACGCAACCCCAACCGTCTTCGCGTGGGTCAACGTCTGCGTGTTCCCACCGGCAGGGGATACAGGGCACCTTCGACATCGGCTCGCACACGGGCGGCTCGCGCTAGGGCCACCGCCACCCATGTTGTCCAAAAAGGGGAGACGCTATGGTCGATATCTCTTCTGTATGGCATGTCGCTTACCGAATTGCGCCGCGCAAACAATATGCGCAGCAGAGCCTCGGCCATACAGCCTGGACAGCGTCTAAGAGTCCGCCCACGGGGAACATCATAGCGGTCATCACCAACAGCGCAACTTGAGCGAATCTGCCAACAATGGCTCATCATTCTGGCAGATTCGCTCGAACTGCACCGGCCTACCTTCCAAACTTCCGCACCAAAACAACCAGAGCGTGGGCAAAACCGGGCACCAGCCGTTCATCTATTTCCAGTTCTGAGTACCCTTGCCCGCTGCTCGCCTGGGGATACCTTTCTACCCTAGGAGGACATCCCATGTGCAACTACTGCCTACGCAACGAGGACATCGCCGACCTGGAGACAAGGCACGACGTCTGATGGTGCGAGAGGTGCCGCCGCTACATCGATCGCGATGAGATCAGGTGCCCAAACTGCGCTAATAAACGGAAGACGGTTGGCAAAATCGATCACCGCTCGCAGCAGGACCAAAACAGCGTAACCAAAGCGTCTCGTATCCGCGACATAGCCGTCTCCCTTTGTTTTTTGGTGATGCCACAACACATTAGAGTGCGGGGCGGTTGTAACCGCTGTACAACCCCAAACAGAACACACACGTCTGTGCGCGGTCGTCGACAATCAATCCACTGATTGGAACGGAGAATCACCGTGAGCGATTTTGTACTGAACCTTCTGTGCCTTGGGTGCGTTGTTTGGATGGTGGTTAGGGGATGGCAGAGCGGGCTTATCAGATCGGTGGCCGGGCTGTTAGGGATCGCCGTGGGCGTGTGGGTGGCAACGCGCTATGGCCTTCGCATCGACAGCTACCTTCAAGAGCTGCTCCCGATAAGCGATCGTGTCGTCTCTTCGCTGAGCTTCGTCGTCGCGATCGCTCTGGGTGTTTTCGCGTTGCGGCTGGGTGGCAACTTTCTCTACAGCGTGCTTCAAGCGACGCCGTTCGGCCTTTTGGATACTGTAGGTGGGGCGACGGCGGGCTTTATCAAATCGCTAATCGTAATAGGGCTCTTGACCCTGGCTTTGAGGGTTATTCCGCTGCCTGCCGAGTGGAACAACGCCGCCCGCGACTCGACCGCCATGGAGATATCTGGATCGGCGTGGGGATCTGTAGTCGAAACAGTCGAGCCCTACCTGCCCACACAGGCCCAACTCTACGTAAAAGAGTTGCGCGAAAAAGCCGAACGCAAGTGGAGCGACGCCCAAGAGATGATGGACGAACTCCCTGACCTGGATGATATACCACTACTGCCTGACATTCCAGACCCGCCAGAATATGATTGACGCCCACACTCTCGAGACACTCGACTACCCCCAGGTCAGGGACCGGATCGCCAAGCTCGCTCTGTCAGCCCTCGGCGGCGAGCAGGTGTCGTCCAGCGTCCCGATGACCGATCTGAGAGAGATCAAGCGCGAGCTTGCCCTCGCCTCTGAAATGGTCTGGTCGTTCAGTGAAGACGACGGGATCCCCATGGCGGGGATCAAGGATTTTAGGGAGGCGATCAGACAGGCGGCGCTGGAGGGGGCGATGGCTGAACCGGCACCACTTCTGGACCTGGCCTCGACATTGGGAGTCGTGGCCAAACTCGCAAGATGGATCGCAAAACGAAGCGGATCAATCCCGGGCGTATCGGACATCGCTGCGGCGCTGGAGCCGTGCGAAGAGCTGGCGAAAAACATCAACAGAGTGATCGATGAAGCCACTGGTGAGATAAAGGATTCCGCGTCTTCAGAGCTATCCCGCCTTCGGCGCGACATCGACAAAGGGACTTCAGCGCTCCGTAAGCAGGCCGAGTCCGCCATGCGAAGCCTCGGCGATCAGGTGTTGTCCGAACCGCTTGTAACCGTCCGCGACGGGCGGCTGGTTCTACCGGTCAAAACCCAACGTCAATCGTCAGTGCCCGGCATCGTGCATGACCAGTCTGCAAGCGGCCAAACCCTCTATGTGGAGCCGTTGGCGTGTGTGGAAGCGGCAAACCACGTGCGCTCACTTGAGACAAGCGAGAGAAAAGAAGTCGAGCGGCTTCTAAGAGAGCTGACGAATGAGGTCCACACCAACCTTCCGCGCCTCAAATCAGATGTCGAGGCGCTTAGCATCTTGGACAGGCTCTACGCCGTTGCGTCTTCCGCCCGCCAGACAGACGCCAGTGTACCGGAAATGGTCGAGTCAGGTTCGTTGGTGATACTTGCTGGACGCCACCCGATCCTCATCGCGAAAGCAACAGACGAAAAGCCGGTTATCCCGCTCGATTTCGCACTGGAAAACCAGACTTCGACGGTAATAATCAGCGGCCCTAACGCTGGCGGGAAGACCGTCGCCCTAAAGACTATCGGTCTGGTGAGCTTAATGGCGCAGACAGGGTGGCTGGTTCCGTGTGCAGACGGAACCAGACTGCCAGTGTTCAACCAGGTGTTCGCCGAGATCGGCGACGAGCAGTCGATTGAGGAAGACCTCTCCACTTTTTCAGGGCGGATGCGGTCTCTAACCCGATTCAGCGCCGAGGCTAAAGACCGAACCCTGATTCTCGTCGACGAGATAGGCTCGGGCACCGATCCCGATCAAGGAGCCGCACTGGCAAGAGCGCTTCTGGAGAGTTGGCACGCAGGCGGCGCACGAACGGTCGCCACCACCCATCTAGGTTCGCTGAAAGCGTTTGCCCATGAGAGCAGTTGGGCGGACAACGGTTCGATGGAGTTCGATGGCGAGGCATTTGCGCCAACATTCCGCTATCACCATGGGCTCCCTGGTTCGAGCTATGCACTTGAGATATCGAAGCGGGTCGGCCTCAAGGACGAGGTTCTCCTGAGATCTGAGGAGCTCCTGGGAGATGAGACACTCACCGCCGAATCCCTTATCTCCGACCTGTCAACCAGACTCGAAGCGGTAAACAGACAGGCCGCAGACTTGGACAGCCGCGAGCAGGTCTTGGAAATCAATGAAAAGGAGTATAGCGAGCGTTTTTCCGACATCAAAGAAACAGCGCGACGCAGGCGTCAGGAAGCCGGTCAAGAGGCCGCTGACATCCTAAAAAACTCCCGCGCTCTTGTAGAAAAAACTGTGGCGGAGATAAAATCAAAGGACGCCTCGACCAAGAGCATCAGGGATGCCAAAGCCGTTATTGAGTACGCCCGGCAGGCAGCCTCCAAAACAGCCGAAGACGCCAAACTCACCGTCGCTGGCGATAGCGACCTTCAGATCCGCGACTGGGTACAGATAACGTCGATGAAGACCGGTGGGGAGCTGATGTCTATCGACTCTGAACGAAAACGTGGGGCTGTTCAGACGAAAAATTCGCGCCTGGATGTTGACCTGAGCGATCTGACCAAAACCTCGCGCCCAAAAGAGAAACGCCGAACCAACAGCCCGCACAGCTCTGCGGCAGACCAGGCATCGATGGATGTTGATCTGAGGGGGATGACGTTTGCGGAGGCGTGGCCGGTGATGGAGCGGTTCTTGGACGACGCCTATCTGGCGGGACTGCCGTCGGTAAGGGTGATTCACGGCAAGGGTACTGGAGCGCTGCGCCAGCAGATTGTCGACGAGCTAGGCTCCCACCCGCACGTAAAAAACCACAAGACAGCCCCGTTGGATCAAGGCGGAGCTGGAGTCACGTTGGTGGAGCTGGAGTCATCGTGACAAAATCGACCGACGTTGCGACATTATTACACCTCCCTGCGTCCTTGACCACCTGATGTAGGCACAATGGGATTTGGGGTTATGGGAGTGTGGAACACGCCGTATCAAAGTGATGTACATGGGCATCTATCCGGCTGACTCCCTACGCCGTTTCGCCTGATCCGCTTTGGCAACTGCATCAGTTTTTTCAGGATCGACAACCGCCAAAAGCTCAGTGTGCAGGTCATCGAGCAGTGACGCCATCTCCGGTGCGCCAGCGAGGTTGTTGAACTCGCCTGGATCGTTGGGCAGATCGTACAGCACATGGCTCTCGTAGCCTTGGTGGTGGATGTATTTGAGCGCTCCTTTGCGAATCATATACATCGCCCCGGTAGTCCCGTGGGCGTGGTACTCGCTAAATCCGACGCGCTCCTCTGCAGCCCCGCCTATCAACCTCAGCACGCTCTGTCCAGGCAGTCCCGATGGGAGTTGAGCACCCACCAGATCGGCGATAGTTGGCAGCAGGTCCACCAGCGTGACGGTCTCACGGACGCGCTCGTTCTGAGGTAACTCAACAGGCCATGAGATGATCCACGGCACAGCCACAGACTCCTCGTACATCGAACATTTCCACCACATGCCGTGCGCCCCGGCCATCTCGCCGTGATCGCTGGTGTAGATGATCACAGTGTCATCCGCGAAACTGCTCGATTCGACCTTTTCGACCACCTCTCCCACCATGTCGTCAAAATAGTCTATCAATCCCAGGTAGGCTCCCCGACACCTTAACACCTCTTCCTCTGTCGGGGGGTTATCGAGATCAAAATGTCGCCGAACGAGCTGCGAGGCCGGATGCAACCGATTAAGATGCCCGTCTGGTATAACCGGAGGTCTTACACGGTTTGGGAAGTACCGACTAAAGTACGGTTCTGGGACCAGAAGCGGGAAATGCGGCGAGACATAGGACGCCACCAGTAGCCAGGGCTGATCGGGCGCATTTTTCTCTTTCTCGTCAAGCGTCTTGAGGACCGCACTGTGGGCCGGACGATCCATCGACACCGGCCCCCTGTCCCCAACGCCAGCTTCTGATATCCTCCCACGGTTCCCAGGTTTGGGCTCGATATGCTCCCGTTCAGGGGCGCTGATAGTGGTACCGTGAGGCTCAGGGGTCCGCCGCTCATCAAATCCGTGGAGCTGATCGTCTCCCACCCAGTGCATTTTGCCGCAAACTATCGTCTGGTAACCCACACCACCGAGCACATGTCCCAAGGTTTCGACGTCGGAACCGATGGGCGCTCCATTGTCCCACGTGCCGATCTGGTGTATGTATCTACCAGTGGCGAACGACGCCCGTGAAGGCACACACAGCGGGCTGTTGCAGTATGCCGAGTCAAACGTCACGCCACGTTCAGCCAACCTGTCCAGATTGGGAGTCTCCACCTCAGCATGCCCGTAGCAACCGGTCATGTCGCGCTGGTGCTCGTCTGAGACGATCAACACCACATTCGGGGGCCGTTTGGCCATTTTGATTCTACCTTTCGCCAGAGCCTCAGTTTTCGCGGTTCTGCAAACCGCGATACCATCCGGTTTGGAGCGTCACTCCAACATAGCGACGCACCAGGGTCGGCGCAACAGTGACGGTGACATAATGTCAGCAAAATGTACCCCTTGTCTGCCTGCAGTTGAAGCCACCCCTGTAGAAACGTCAGTCAACTGCTATTGGCATTGGCTTTGCATTCGCACCAGAGTGTCAGATATGGCCGCAGATGCGCAGGACATCGTCAAGTGAATGAACCGGTGGAGGTGTTGGATGCAGCGGTGGACACGCTCCCGCTCGAACCGGTGTCCGCACCACGATTGGCAGGTCTGATAGCGGTCGCCACCGGTTTCGGCTCTGCAGCAGCGCTCTTCGGTGGGCCGATTTTGGTGTTGGCGAACATGGTTGCCTTGGGATCGTTCAGCGTTGTAGGTGTGGTGGCGTTTTTCAGCGGCAATCTGCGCGAAGAGAAGGACAGCCTGGGGTTGGCGAGAGTTGGGCAGGCGACAGTGGGAATGTGGCTCGCAGTCGCGGTGATAGCCTACACCTGGTTTCGGTGGGGCAGTTCACCGCCGCAAACGCTTGGTGACGCCGCATCGAACGCAGCGATCGCAGCCACCATCGCGGTCTGGTGGATAGGGGTTTTTGTCACGGTACGGCGGGCGGTGGTGCAGCAGACCCCGCTAGTCTGGTCAGGCAGACTTGGAGCGATGCTATCTTCCGGAGCTTTGGCAGCGTTGTTGAGCCTGTTGGGAACCGCCTGGATAGCTCAGTGGGCCGATGGGCGGCAGCTTGTTGCGATGGCGGAGACAGTCACCGAACAGAGAACCACCATCGGACATTGGCCCGATACATTGCGGCAGATGCCAGACTCCTATCTGGCACGAGGGCGAATCTGGTATGCCAACGACGACAGCACAGTTGGAGTCAGCTACCAGATGGGTCTATGGGAGACCGACATTGTTTTCAAGATACCCAACAGGGGATGGGCGCGACAATCCAGGCATCGCCGGGCAATTGAGGAGGAGTAGCAGATGACATCAGCGGAGCGGGTGCTGTTGGCACTCGACCACAAAGAGGCCGACCGGATAGCTCTTCAAGACGGTCCTTGGGGCACAACTGTGGCGCGGTGGCACATAGAGGGGCTGCCGGAAGATGTGTCTCCAGCAGAATATTTTGAGTTCGAGTTTTCTGGAATGGGGTTTGATTCGTCGTTCCGTTTCGAGCAGGAGCTTGTCGAGGAGACCGATGAATACAGAATAGAGCGCGACGGCAACGGAACAGTGCGCAAGAACTGGAAGCACACAGTCAGCACACCAGAGATGATTGGGTTCACAGTAAACACAAAAGAGCTATGGGAAGAGCACAAAGAGAGGCTCGCGTGGGATGACAGTCGCGTCGACTGGGACAACGCACTCGAGAACAACAGAGCCGAAGTCGAAAAGGGCAAGTTCGTTCATTTTAGCTGCATAAACGGCTACGATCACTCACAAGCCATTGTTGGCTCCGAAGAGCTGCTCATGGCGATGGTCGATTCGCCTGAGTGGATAGATGAGATGATGGCGACCTGGGCCGACCAGATAATCACCGCAGTCGAAGAGATGCTATCCCGTGGATTTCATTTCGACGGTGCGTGGGCGTTCAACGACATGGGCTACCGCAACGCACTGCTGTTCTCGCCGTCGCTCTATCGAGAGATGATCTATCCCCACGACAAACGCATGAACGACGTGTTCCACAGCCACGGCCTCCCGGTGATCCTGCACAGTTGCGGGCGTGTCTCGTCTATCGTCCCTGACCTCATCGACGCGGGATTCGACTGCATACAGCCGCTTGAGACGAAAGCCGGGATGGATCTCATCCAGCTCAAGAAAGATTTCGGCGACCGGCTATCGTTCATGGGCGGCATCGACGTTCGGAAAATGGCTGACCCCGATCCATCTGTGATAGAAGAGGAGATTCGCACCAAACTGACCATCGCAAAAAAAGATGGTGGGTACATATACCACTCCGATCATTCGGTACCAGACGATGTGAGTTTCCCACAGTACGAACGGGTCATAGAGCTAGTGCGGAAATATGGCTCATACAACGGGGGTTGAATATCCCGGTTAACATAGGGAATCGGCTATGAGTACGCCGGACTGGTCTCGCCCCTGATTTCACGGGTCCTCACCTGAGTTTGAGGACCTGGCGGCGGGTTCGAGAATAACGCAGGATAGAGAGGTCGCAAGAGTCCTCTCCCACCAACCTTCGTGGGTGTTTGTTGGCGACGAAGGGCTCCGACATAACGACACCGAGCCTGGAATCTTATATGTAGTGGCAGACGCGGTGGGGCCAGATGACGTGACGGTTGACTCCGACTCAGTTATGGAAGACAATAAGGAGTGGGTCACAAAGAGGCCCCTGGCGGTTACACCGATCGCTCGCCCTGAAATTCTGGTCATGGAGTTTCTAACGACGCACGAAATCTACCAGATTCAAGAACATGCAGGGGAACTAACATATGAGCGTCGATAACGGTCTTTGGTCGGGTTACAAAGGAGAACTGGACTCGATCGTAAAGGACCGACTGGACGCCTCCATCGCCCACGAAGAAGGCGACCGCGTCCCCATTTGGGACTACATCGACAACCGGGCAACTTTCGACCATTTCGCTCAAGAGGGCGACACCTACGCCGAGACCATGGTTCGTGTCTATCATGGACTGGGTATCGACCTCTGCCGGGGGTACGGTGCGTCATTTGAAGAGACTGACGACGGTAAAAGTTCTGACGATGGCGACTGGAAAATCTCCGGCCAGACGCAGTGGGTCACCCACTATACGATAAACTCCGTTGAGGAGTTGGCCGCATACGAACCCGAAGAAATTACCGACGAAGGCATAGAGAAGTGGCTTGAGAACATTCATGGCGGAATGGTCGATTTCGCCCCGCGCAGCATGTTCGTCCCTGGGTCAGGCTGCGGGTTTCATGAGACCTACGGGCTGATGGGACAGGAGCAGTTCTCTTTGGCGATCTATGATGCCAGAGACGACATTGAACGGATAATGTGGACGTTCAATGCAAGAGGCGTCGCCCTGGCAAAAAAAGCAGCCGAAGAACGTTTGGCCCCGTTATTTTTCACCTGGGCGGACATCGCATATAAAGATGCGCTTCTCTTCAGTCCCAATTTCTTGCGAGAGACTTTTATACCGACTCTAAGAAACGTCTGCGAACCGCTAAACAACGTAGGAATCAAACCGATATTTCACAGCGATGGCGATGTCAGCGAGATTCTCGACGATATGATTGACGCTGGGATCGGTGGCCTTAACCCCATCGAGCCAATGGCAGGAATGGATATTGGCGCTGTCAAGAAAAGGTATGGCGACGAGCTGATTCTCGTTGGAAACGTAGACTGCTCGCAGGTGCTGCCGTTGGGGTCGGTTGATGACGTGATAGAAGCCACCAAACAATGTCTGAGAGATGCCGCAGTGGGCGGTGGTCATTTCATAGGCTCAAGCAGCGAGATCACACCTTCGACCCCCCTCCCGAACGTGCTGGCGTTCTTCGAAACGTGCCAGACAGCAGGCCGATACCCCATCGAGTGTTAATCCAGCCATAGCCGATCCACACACGACAGGAGATCAAGAGTGCAGTACCGCGAATACGGCAAAACCGGGATGCGTCTATCGACATTGGGTTACGGCTGTATGAGGCTGCCTTCAGTTGATGGCGAGGTGGACGAAGATGAGGCTATCAGATGTCTGAGGGAAGCTGTGGAGAGAGGTGTAAACTACTTCGATACAGCCTGGTTCTACCACGGTGGTAACAGTGAAATAGTTTTGGGGCGAGCGCTCAAAGACGGCTACCGTGAGCGGATTTTCCTGTCCACCAAAAACAAGGAAAAGACCACTGACGGCAAAAAGTGGCGGTCGCTATTGGATGAGCAGCTAGTCAAGCTCGACGTCGACTACTTAGATGTCTACCATTTCCACGGCATCAACTGGGAGCAGTGGACCGAAAAGCTCAGCGTTCCAGGCGGCCCGCTGGATGAGATGCGCAACGCCCAGAAGGAGGGCATCGTAAAGCATTGCGCGTTCTCTTTTCACGGCGACGCTGGCGACGTAATGAAGCTGGTAGATACCGGCGAGTTCGACGGGATGTTGGTACAGTACAACCTCCTCGACCGCTCAAATGAGGAAGGGATCGCCTACGCCAACTCCAAAGGCATGGGTGTGATTGTCATGGGCCCGGTGGGTGGTGGGCGATTAGGCGGCGCGTCAAAAGCTCTACAGGAGATGATACCTGGCGACGTCAAGAGCACCCCTGAGGCCGCACTCAGATTCGTAATGTCCAACCCAAACGTCACCGTCGCACTCTCAGGGATGAGCGCGATGGATCATGTTTTGCAGAACACAGAGACCGCATCAAAGGAAGAAGCGCTTTCACCTGAAGAACGTGAGCAGATTGAGGCGATGCTCGAAGAGAATAAGCGGCTGTCCGATCTCTACTGCACCGGCTGCAATTACTGCATGCCGTGTCCCAACGACGTGGACATCCCAGGCAACTTCCGCCTAATGAATTTCCTTAAAGTCTATGATCTGGACGCCCACGCCCGCGACGGCTACAGCGGCATGGCCAAGAAGAAGGTTGACGGTGTGGAGACGGACGTGAGCGCGAGCGCATGCCATCAGTGTGGCGAGTGTGAGCCCAAATGTCCTCAGGATATCCCTATTATAGATCAGTTGGAAGAGGTCGCCGAAGCGTTGGCTTAGGTCCATTCAGATGACGGCACAAAGCTGTCTGATAAACGATCCCAGATAGAGGTCGAAGAAAGATGGCAACAGTAGGGGACAAATTCTGGCTGTTTGCGTGCGAGGCAGGCGGCGACAACGAAGGCTGGGGTCTTCCAGCGCCCTCACGGATGACTCCGGCTGAAGGCTGCTTCTATCTGGGTCTCGACAACCTGATTATGATTCAGTGGGAAGGCCAACCCGCCCCACCTTTTCACCAGTACGCCATCCCTTTCCGCCCTCTGGACAGAGTCGTCTGGTCGGTGGTGGGATCAGGTGGCCAGACCACCGAAACCGAACGTGGGCACGTCATCGACCTGGCCGGATCGATGCCCAACATCACCGGCGTGATGATGGACGATTTCTTCAATGGGCTGCCTGAGCGCGGCCACGCCGCCCTCAAAGAGGACAGCCTGGTCGAACTCAAGAGGGAGCTTGTGGTGGACGGTCGCGCACTGGACCTGTGGGTCGTGATCTACACCCATCAGCTCGATCTCCCTGTCGCCAACTACCTCGATACCTGCGACTACGTAAGCCTATGGACCTGGCACTCCCGCGATCTGATCGATCTGGACGATAATCTGCGGAAACTTGAGGGTTTGGCACCCTCATGTCGCAAAGTCCTTGGGATATACCTGTGGGACTACGGCGAAAAACTGCCGATATCCGTCGATCAGATGAGGTTCCAGTGTGAAAAAGGGCTCGACTGGCTCACCAGCGGTCGAATCGACGGTATGATATTCCTTGCCAATACTGTGGCCGATCTGGACCTGGACGCAGTGGAGTGGACAAGGGACTGGATCGCAGAGGTGAAAAGCACAACGCTCGATCGACGCTCATTCACAGGTGGCAGGGCAGACACAGGGACAAGATCGGAGCTGCAATGAAACTATCGCCGAGTACAGTCATGCGAGTGCCTCCCCCCGATCCGCACTGGAAACCGGCGTTCGCATCCCTGCTTGAATCCGGCGAACTGGCACAACGGGTGACCATGGGCTTTTAGCGGATGTCGCCATGCCGTCTCTGCCCCATTGAGTGCATAGCCAACAAGGCTTTCGGACAGACCGGCAAGTGCAAGACAACAGATGAGCTGATAGTATCGTTCGCCAGCCTCATTTCGGCGAGGAGAAGCCGCTTGTCGGCGCAGGCGGATCGGGCACGATCTTTTTTCAGCGCTGCCCCATGGAGTGCATATACTGCCAGAATCACACTATCAGCCAGATTGATGGCGGCCATCCCTTGAGCCCAGATGGTTTGGCCGAACTGATGCTGGAGATGGAGCTCAAGGGCTGCCACAACATCAATTTCGTCACACCAACCCACGTTGTCCCGATGTTAATAGAAGCGGTGCTTACCGCTGCGAATGAGGGGCTGTCGCTGCCTCTGGTATACAACTCCGGCGGATATGACTCGGTTGAAACCCTCAAGCTCCTTGACGGCGTCATAGACATCAACATGCCCGATTTCAAATACGGCGACGCCTCAGTCGCAAAACACCTCTCAGGCGTGGATGACTACCCTCAGACCGCTTCTGCGGCGCTGACCGAGA
This sequence comes from uncultured bacterium, assembly GCA_964627605.1. Lineage (GTDB taxonomy): Bacteria > Latescibacterota > MWCZ01 > MWCZ01 > CAZVGZ01 > CAZVGZ01. The sequence goes on from CAZVGZ010000009.1 coordinate 94,854, forward strand.
TGCATCGGCAGGTCGGCGACCTCTATATCGACGACCGAGGAATAGCCTTGCGCGGGCTTCTCGTGCGTCATCTGGTCCTCCCAGGTGGTTTCGCTGGCACAGCAGAAGTTTTGCGGTTCTTGGCTGACGGGATTTCCAAAAACACCTATGTCAACATCATGGATCAGTACCGTCCTTCGTGGTGGTCGCACCAGTATCCTCTACTGTCTCGCCGAACCGCTGAGATGGAGATGTCCCGAGCTTACCAGGCCGCAGAAGACGCTGGCCTTCACCGTTTCGCGATGTAGCAGATGAGGAGTCGATGACACAAAGGAAGATAGATTTCGAGGCTCACAACGCCGAGGTCGAAGCGGTCTGGGACGCCTACAATAGACGCGAACCGACCCGCGTTCCGGTGCTTCTGGTCTCCAATCCCCGCTATACGATGTTCAACCATCCATCCAACCCTAGAAAGATCGAGTTCGATGAGTACGACTCCGATCCGCAGTTAATGATTGAAAGGCAGATCGAACATCTGCACTGGGTGCGCCACTTTCTTCCCCAAGACGCTGAAATGGGCCCGCCCAAAGACGGTTGGAATATCTATGTAGACATGCAGAACACCTACGACGCAGCTTGGCTCGGTGGCGAGATGAAATACTACCAGGGTCAGGTTCCCGACGTAGCCCCGTGGCTGTCCGACGACAAGAAGCGTTCGCTGTTTGATACCGGTATCCCCGACCCGTTCACCGGCGGAGCGATGGCCAAAATGTGGAACTTCTACGACTACATGGTGGCAAAGAAAGACGAAGGATGGACCTACAAAGGCCACCCGATCGCCGCAGTGGTGCCCTCGGGGATGGGGTTTGATGGCACGCTCACAGTGGCGTGCAACATCCGGGGAACATCGGAATTTATGGCCGATCTCATCGAAGACCCCGACTACGCCCAAGAGCTGATGGGTTTTATCACTGAGGCGGGGATCACGCGGCTGTCGGCATACCGGGAAAAACTTGGGCGCCTTGTCAAGCAGGAGAACGGATCGCTCGCTGATGACAGCATTCAGCTCATTTCGACAAAGATGTACAAAGAAGCTGTAATGCCGCACCACACAAAGCTCTTGGGAGCTTTCGATAACACCGGCCCCAACAGCATACATCTCTGCGGCGATTCCACACGGCACTTCTCTACCATCCGCGACGAACTCAATGTGATGTCGTTCGACACCGGCTACCCGGTGGACTTCAAATGGTTAAGAGGGTCGGTTGGGCCGGATGTGCAGATATATGGCGGGCCCTCTGTTCCGTTCTTGGAATGCGCCACCCCAGATGAAGTCACCGATGAGGTCGAACGGATTCTTTGCAGCGGAATCATGGAGGGAGGAAGGTTTGTACTGCGGGAGGGCAACAACTTAGGCCCTGGTGTCTCACTGGAGAACGCGTGGGCAATGTACGACGCCGGGAAAAAGTTCGGGGTCTATCAAAACTGACCGACGGCGGGGTCACCGCTGTGGCTAGCTTACTCTGTATCCCATATCTCTTTGAGCGCAAACGCTGCCTCTTTGGGTCTACGGCGTAGATCAAACAGCCCATACGCCACCCGGTACTCATGAACCCACCGAAAACACAGGTGAACATTGTAATCCACAAAACACCATACGAACCCGCCTACAAACCCTTTTTCTTCGGAAAACCGTCTCCACTCGTTGGTCAGTTTGGCCGCTTGATACCCCTCTCCAGGCGGATACGGGGTTTTAATCCCAGGCACCGTCCATTTGCCGAACTCTGACACGATGAAGGGCTTTTCGGGAAGCTGCTCCTTCATCGCATCCAGCTTCTCCCTGATATTGCCGTAGACCTCTATGTTGTAATCCAGAAGCTCTCGCCCCAACCTCGCGGCGATGGATACTTCGTCAAAATTGGTGTTGGGGTCCATCCGCATCTTGTAGTCTGGCCCGGTGACGCTAGTGATACCTTCCGCCGCCTCAATTGACCGTGTCTATCCGCGCTTTTAGTTTGAAGGTGCGAAACCCCTCTGCGTATGCCCGCTTCGCTTCGCTGACCAGCGCGTCAACAGGCATCGGTGCCGACCAGAACACCAGCTCTACTTTGTCCCGCGCCTGAGACCCCAACAGCCTGTGAATCGGGACGCCCCGCGCCTGCCCCACCAGATCGTAAAAGGCGCACTGAAGCTCGAACGGTTCGCGGTCTAAGTCCAGTTCCAATATATCTTTGCCGACGTATTTATCATGCAGTTCGTCAGGCCTGTCGATGATGTTACTTACGAGCGAGTTGCTCTCCCCTAGACACACCAATCCCTCATCGATGCTGACCCAGATAAGAGTCGTGGAATACTCCCTATCCCCAATACTCCTGTATTGCGTCTGTAAACGGAATCTTGACCGTTTTGAACTCAAAACCGGTGATTTTCATCTCGAATACCCCTCTCCAAAATTAGTCAGTCTCTTGTGATGTCCGTTTTAGACCGTATGGCCCGTCCAACAGGTCAGCGCCAAATGAGATGAGATTCTACCGAACGTCGTACACGTCGAATACATTCGTGCGGAACGGAATGTCTACCCCAGTCTCCATCTCGTCATTCAGGTACGCCGATCGCGACGAATCGCTTCTTTTACCGTACCAACCATACGCCCGGCGAAGCCTCCATCCACTCCAACCCTCAGGTGCGGTCAGCTCGAAGTAGTATGTCAACCCAGGGTCTATCTCCACAGATAGCGGAAACGCCACCCAGTGACGCGACTCCCCAACCCCAGTACCTGGTTCTCCGGTGACGTTGGCGATCAGGTTTCCCTCGTCGGCTTTTGTCTTAGCCACACCCTCATGCCACCTCCACAGCGACATCTCAAGTGGATGCTCACCGTGTCGTTGAAACATCACTGCTGTGGATGCGATGTAGTCAGCATCCCTGGCCTCCCGCATAAATAGGCTTATCGGGTCCTCTGGCGGTACATACGGGTCATCAGCTCCGAGTGTGACGAAAGTCTGCCCTATGCTGGCTACTTTTGAGAGGTCATACCAGTCTCCTGACACACCGCGCGCAAGCTTGTGCGCCGGTCGCACTGCGACCCGGCCCTCTACCAGCGGTGTGGATGCGTCGCACAGATGTCGCACAGGGTCAGCAACCGCCAAAATATCCCCCATCTCAGCGATGGATCGCGTGGCGTGCAAGAGGCTGGTTTTGGATGGTGAGTCCAGCACAGCCATTCGACATACAGCAAAGTCAGTCGGTTCGTCTACTGTTATCTGAACGCTGATCCGCTTCGCTCCAGGTGTGACAACCAGCGGCACAGCAAACGTACTCCACCTATCATCCCGCCACCGCCTGGTTGGCCACTCCACAGACTGCCCTCCCACCCACAACCTCACAGGGGCGTCAACAGGGCCAGCGGCGGTAATCACCAGATACCTTTCGTCATCAGCCGCACCTTCCAACGGAAAACCTACAGACACCCGCTCTCCGCTCTCAGCGAGCACTGTACACACTCTCCCGAACCGAACGCCATTTTTGCCTGAGCGACTGAAATCTTGGGCGTTAACGAAAGGAATAGGGTCGCCACCTCCACGCCGCAGCGCACGGACACGACCTTCCAAATCCATCTGCTCAAGATAATTTAGCGCATCACGCCGTTCGTTCTGGTCCCGGAGATTTACCGTACCGGTGCTATAGCGCGACCACTCCTGTACAAGCGCTTCGGTCCTATCTCCGACAGCGATAGCTTGTGAAGACTGTCCAGCAGCCCTTAGAGCGATCACCTCCTGAAGCCCTACATAGGCACGGCCGACATCCAACACCCCAACGGCATTTTTGCGGATGGCCTGATAGACAGGTAGGTCGGGGATGAGCCTGTCCAACTGAGGGAGCGTATCGTTAATCACCTCAATGCGGTGTTTGAAATATGCGGCAAGCTTGGGGTCGTTGGGCTCCGCGACCTCCAGAGCTCGTCCCTCCCGCCACAACGCTCCAGGTCTGTCGGTCTGGCCCGCTGCTGTAAACACCGAAATCAAGTCCGACATCGCCGATGCTGCTTCGCTGCCGACAACCGCAGGCACCGCCCTTCTTAGTGCGGCGTCGGGATCGTAATTTTTGGGGTTCCACCACCACTCAGCAGCCGTCTCGTCGGTAAATGGCGACGTTGGCCCTCGACCGATATAGAGATAGCCGGAAAGCAGCTCTCCAGCGTTGGGCGTACGCTGCCTATGAGCTCCGATATCCAGCGGATCGCAGGTAGACATGTTCTCAAAAATAAGCGGCTTGCGACGGGTGATCTCAGTCCACTCAGCGATGTCTTCATCTGTAATTGACTGAGATTCTACACTCTCGCCGGTCCAGACGAATATCACGTCGTCGTCCACACCCTGCCCGATGGTCTCAAGGTAGTCATAGTTCTCGCCCTCATCTTGAGCGTATACCCATGTCCCAGGCAGCCAGTTGTTGGCGTAGATAATCGGGATGACGATCAGTGTCGTATCGGGATTGACTTCACTGATTGCGCGATTGAGTCCGTTTATAAAATCCAGATGCGCGGCACCGATGGAACCAAATCTTTCCACGTCCTCTCTGTGCGGCAGCCTGAGATCGATGTCGTCGAAGTTGACACCGACATAGGGCACACCAGCCGCTGCGGCGTCGATTACAGGCTGGACCGCTTGGGCTACCATATCAAGGTCGCTGTAGCGCAGCCCCGACCCGCCAGCACTGGCGTGGGACGGATGGGCGTTCATCCACGCATCGAGATGCCGTCGTTTGCAGTCCAGGAGCGCCGCCCTATCGGTGCCGGTGCGGAGCATGTTTGGCCGAAACCGTGCCATTGTTATCGGGTCCGCTGTTGCTGTTCCTGCATAGACACGGCGGGCGATCCCTGGAAAATCTATCACTGTGGCCTGTACGATTTTCGGCCCGTCATCTAAGACAAGCTGTCCAAGTGCTTGGGCGCCATACGCCAACCCGGT
>CAZVGZ010000010.1:0-97168 GCA_964627605.1 uncultured bacterium
CACACAAACTCAGGACAGCCTGCACCACTCATATCAAATCTTTCCAGCTTGAAGGATGCACTCCAGCCAGTACTTGACATTGTCTGCAAGACACAGTGCCCCTCCAGCCTAATCTGTTGCAGTTTGGTTCTAGTCAATACCAAAAAATACACTCAAAAGCGCCCTAGCGCAAACAAGAATTCGCAGGGCCACGTAAAATGACCACCATACCAGAGAGGAATCGCAGGTATGGAGCCTCACCAGGGCGGTGCCGCAGAAATAAAAACGAGGCGCAGACTTGCCGTCTGCACCTCGAAGGTCGATCATGCCGCGTTGACCTCTATGCCCCTACTGGCAGCAGCTCCGCAAGCGCGCGCTCTATCTCAGCTTGCGGGAGTTCATGATCTGTCAGATTGCCCTGGTGGTAGTCGTCGTAGGCCGAAAGGTCCATCAAACCATGGCCTGAAAGCCCGAGAAGAATTGTCTTCTCTTTGCCTTCGTCTTTGGCTTTTTGGGCCTCTTCGACAACGCCTTTGACCGCATGTGCGCTCTCAGGGGCTGGAATTATCCCTTCGGCTTTGGCAAATATCTCAGCGGCCTCAAACACACCAAGCTGCTGATAGGCTTCGGCTTCGATATATCCCTCGGCCACGAACTGTGAGAGGATCGGCGAATCGCCATGATAGCGAAGCCCGCCAGCGTGAATGCCCGCAGGGACGAACGAGTGGCCCAGCGTATACATCATGAAAAGTGGTGATGTCATTGCGGTGTCACCGAAATCATAGGCGTAGTGCCCTCTGGTGAGCGTTGGACATGAAGCTGGTTCCGTCGCCAGAAGACTGGTGTCTTTGCCTTTCTTCCAATTCTCACGAAGGAACGGGAACGCCAAACCGCCAAAGTTCGAACCACCACCGCAGCAGCCAACAACAACGTCAGGATATTCGCCGATAAGCTCGAACTGTTTCAAGCTCTCCTCGCCGATGACCGTCTGATGCATGAGAACGTGGTTGAGCACACTGCCCAAGGCGTACTTGGTGTCGTCGTGGGTTGCGGCATCCTCAGAGGCCTCGCTGATGGCGATCCCCAAGCTTCCCGGCGACTCCGGGTCTGCCGCCAGAATTCCACGACCGGAGTTTGTCAGGTCGGTAGGAGAAGGATGAACCGTCGCGCCGAAAGTCTCCATGACAACCCGGCGATAGGGTTTTTGGCGATAGCTCACTTTGACCATGTAGACGGTGCATTCCAGATCAAAAAAGCTGCACGCCATTGAGACTGCGCTACCCCACTGCCCCGCCCCAGTCTCGGTTGCGATCCTCTTCACCCCGGCCTGTTTGTTGTAGTAGGCCTGTGGCACCGCAGTGTTGAGTTTATGCGATCCCGCCGGGCTGACGCCTTCATATTTGTAGTAGATTCTAGCAGGCGTTCCCAGCGCCTCCTCGAATCTTTTGGCTCGTATTAGCGGCGACGGACGCCACATCTTGTAGAGGTCCATCACAACATCAGGGATGTCAATATACGGGTCCTGAGAGACCTCCTGAAGGATCAGGTCCATACAGAACAGCGGCGCCAGATCGTCTGGACCGGCAGGTTCCCCGGTTCCTGGATGAAGCGGCGGTGACGGCGGATTCGGCATGTCCGCCACAATGTTGTACCACTGTTTGGGCATCTCTGACTCGGAAAGGATGACTTTCTGGTCTGCCATATCAGTTCTCCATTTGATGGGCAGGTGTACGGCTAGATTCGGCGAACCCCAACCAACGACTCAACAGCGGAATCTATGTCGTCCGACGCCATCAGCGCCTCGCCAACCAGAACTGCGTCGATTTCTGCTCTAGCAAGGCGTTCTACATCCTCACGATTAGCAATTCCGCTCTCGCTAATCACAGTCACGCCTTTGGGCACTAAGTCTCTCAACGAAACCGTGGTGTCCAACGACACATCAAAAGTGCGCAGATCGCGGTTGTTGATCCCGATCACCTCCGCCCCTGTATCCACAGCGCGTTTGAGCTCGGCTTCGTCGTGAATCTCTACGACGGATGCCATTCCAAGCGCGCCAGCCAGACTCGAAAACCTTGTAAGCTCCTGATCGGAAAGAACAGCGGCTATCAGCAGTATCGCGTCAGCGCCGACAGACCGGGCCTCGTCTATCTGGTAGGCATCGAGGATGAAATCCTTGCGGAGAATGGGCAGATGGTTGTGTGATCGGGCGACGACTAGATCTCTTTCGCGCCCTTGAAAATATGTGGAGTTGGTGAGCACCGACATCGCACTGGCACCACTGTTGCCATAGATACGCCCTATCTCGCCAGGATCGGCATCTTCACGGATCACTCCACGGGAAGGTGACACCCGCTTGAATTCAGCTATCACAGCGACCTCATCGCCGACAATCGCATCGACAAATGGCCTTACAGGCGGGGCCGACCCCACCCTTTCGTCAAGCAGCGATTGCGGGCGCCTAACTTTGCGTCCTGCGACGTCTTTGATCGTGTCCTGGCATATCTCTTTGAGGAAATCCCTGCCCGGCTCAGCCATGACTTATCTCCCTGAGTCCTTCCAACGCTCTGGCGGCACCGCCGTTAGCAATCGCGCTCGCCGCGATACCGATACCGTCATCAATGTCTTTTGCCGCTTCGGACGCCACCAGCGCTGCGGCGGCATTGAGAAGCACGATGTCTCTCTGCGGCCCGAGTTCACCATCCAGTACTTGTCGTGTTATAGCTGCATTTTTTTCAGTCGATCCGCCCTTCAGGTCGTGAAGCGATGCTGGCGCGATGCCGAACTGGTCAGGCCTGATCTCAGTTGTCGTGATCTCACCGGCTTTGAGCTCAGTAATTGTCGTTGAGGCTGTAGTCGTGATCTCATCCAGCCCGTCAGACCCATGAACGACGAAGGAGTGGGATGCGCCAAGCTCTCGTAGCACTTCTGCCATCGGTTCCACAATCGCCAGAGAGAACACACCGATGACCTGATTGCGCGATCCCGCAGGGTTTGTCAGCGGCCCAAGCATGTTGAATACCGTCGGAGTCGGTGCGAGCTCCTTACGAACAGGCACCGCGTGTTTCATCGCCGAATGAAGCAGAGGCGCAAACATGAACCCGATCCTCACCTGATCCACACATTTTCCCACCACTTCTGGTGTCGCTTCGATATTGACGCCCAACGCTTCGAGCACATCGGCGCTTCCGCAGTCAGAAGTAATCGACCGGTTGCCATGTTTCGCCACCGGCACACCAGCGCCAGCAACCACCAACGCCGCTGTGGTTGAGATGTTGAAAGTGCCGGAATGGTCGCCTCCGGTCCCGCAGGTATCGACGACCAGGTCCTGATTGTGGGGGATTTTCGTGGCTTTTTGTCGCATGACAGAGGCAGCGCCAGCAACCTCGTCTACGGTCTCGCCTTTGGATTTGAGCGCCACAAGAAATCCGGCTATCTGTGCTGGGGTTGCGTCGCCTGACATCACCGCGTCCATCACCTCTTCGGTCTCTGCACGCGTCAGGTCAACGCCTTTCACCAGCGTCGCCACCGCTTCACTGATACTCATCGGCGATCCTCCACCTTATTCCAGGACAGTCAACTTCTCATGCTGACCGCATACGACATCCACTAACTCATCAGGGGAGTTGATTACAAACTCCGCTGGGTTTGGGCCCCAGCCTTCTGGCGACATGTAGCCGTAGGTCACCATACAGATATCAACCCCAGCCGCTCGCCCTGCTAAGGAGTCGTTGTCTGTGTCGCCTACCATAAGCGACATATCAGCCGATCCGTCCAACTGCTCCACCGCCGCCAAAACCATGTCGCCAGCAGGCTTTGCCCGCTCAACCGACTCTGGCCCAAGCACCGCATCCATATACCCACTCAGACTCAGCTTGTCCAGAATCCTCTGGGACTGCGCCAACGGCTTGTTGGTCGCCACCCCCAACCTCGCCCCTGACTCCTTGAGCGCTATCAGCGTCTCTTCCATTCTAGCAAATGGTCTCGTCAGCTCAGTCGAGCTCTCCCAATAGTAGTCGCGGTAGCGCAGCTCGACTTTCTCGGCAAACGGCATCAGATCACGCCGCCCTTTCAGAATCGCGAGGCGGAAACCATCGCCAGCAGGACCTATGGCTTTGCGGGTCTGTTCAAGGCCGATCTCCTCAAGCTCAAAATCTTTGAGAGCCATGTTTACGCAACGATGTATGTCAGGAGCTGAATCTACGAGAGTACCGTCCAGATCAAAAATTACAGATGTGTATCGCACGCAACCGCTTTTATGAAGTGTGGCTTATGAGTCAGACAGCCCCATAGAGTGGGTCTGGATGGCCCAAAGATTTGGTGTCGGACACTCAAATGTATCCCGACACCACCTTGGAATAAATGGGAGCGCTAATCGTCTTCTGAGAGGAAACCCGAAAATCGACCGAGCCAGTACGCCACCAGGTAGTCCACTCCTGATACCACTGACTCTCCTAACAGCCCGCCTTGCATCCCGTAGTGCCCGTCGATGCGGTATGGGTTGCCTGCCCACTCAAACTCTTTGCGGGGTCGGCGCCACTGGGGGATCGGCGAGGGGTTTTCGACCCACTGTAGCGAGTCGATGCTCACAGAGTTTCTGTCGATATCGGGATCGGTACTGTTGATCGTCTCGCGCATTGTGGTGTCCGTGCTGAACTCTTTGAGCGTCTCAACAGATTCCTGGTCGTCGAACTCAGCGCCGCAAATGTTGTGGTAGAGGAAACTGAACAGCGCGTTGCCCTCGCCTTTCATGCGTTCGTGGACACGCGCCATCCCACGTCTGTACAGCTTCTGGTGTTCAGGATCGTCGTCGTACCTGATCGCCATATAGAACGAGACCGCTGCTAGAATGTCGTCGCTGTGATTCGTTTTGTGGGGGTCGGTAGATGGGTTGGCCCGTGAGGCTTTTTGTGCGTAGTCGTGATCGTCTATCAACCACCGAAAGGTGTCCTCAACGCGGCCGTCGCCAGACCACGCAAAAGTCGATTTGAGCACAGCAATCGCTATCAGCGCGTTGAGATCTTCCTCCAGTATGTCAGGACAGAGGTTGCCCCAGGTCGTCGGGCGTCCGTCCACATCCATTATCCGCATCCGCCAGTCGATTATCCGCCCCATGATCACTCTCATATGCTCACCGATTCGCCGCTGCTGATCTTCGTCAGCAGCATAATCAGCGTAGACACTCAGACCGAAAAACATCTCGTCGAGCTGGTCGCTGCTGAAGTCTGAGACCCACCTCCGCGATCCCTCCTGATGCCACTCCTCATGCCCAGACCTTGTGCTCATCGGGCCGATTCGCCAGAAGAAATCCTCATCCCAGGAGGTCCCTTCCTGATACCTCCAGCCCCTGGCACAGATTCCTGGTTGGGGCACGATGTCGTGGAGGAACATTAGAGCCTCGGCGTGTTCATCAGCTTTGCGTTTGGCATCTGGGTCGTTGGTGACTTTGTAGCGCCACGACTGCGCCGCCAAAAGCATCCCTGTCCATGAGCAGTTGTTCTCGTAGTTGCCGCTGCTCCAGTCATCAGCACATTGAGGCGGAGGTACCAACAGCGACAGGACCTGGCCTTCGAGCATGTGACGCTGGTAGGTGTAATCCTCCAGAACTTGAGCCTTTTTGGATAGTGGCCAGCTAACGCTTTCCGGTGGTGTTAGGCTAGACGACACGGAGCGCTCCTCAGTACTGTCTTAGCGTTTCTGTTGTAGGGCCAAACTGCGACTCGTAATAATTATGTTTCATCGCCCACAGTCAACGTCTGCGGTCATCTGCCCATCTAGGTTTTGGGTTCAGCAGACTGTCGGCTGCTGCGGCAAGCAGGCGTGGGCCGCAAACCCATCGGCCCTCAGCCTATCGGCGGCACCACTGAAGTCGTCGCTTCTCTTAAACACCCCATAGACCGCCGATCCGGTCCCTGCCATATCTGCTGCCAAAGCCCCGGCATCAAGAAGCGCTCTTCGGATATCCTCGATCTGATGGTGCTTGTTGGAGATGATCGGCGTGAAATCGTTCTCTATGTGCTGAGCAAAATCCAGCAGGTCCATCGTGCCGTCTGCCAGGGCTCCTGCCGCCTCGCTGTAGCCACCAGCATTGGTCGCCGACAGGTCGAACAGTCCAAACACCGGACCAGTGTCTATCGTAAGCGGTGGGGTGACCACCACAAATGCCGCCGAACCTTTTGGCGAGATCGGTCGCACACTCTCCCCGCGCCCGGTGACCAGCGCAGTTCCTCCGTACCAAAAAAAAGGCACGTCCGACCCTATCTTCCCGCAAAGTTCAATCGCTACGTCGTCGCTCAACTCGCATCCCCAAAGCTCTGACAGCAACCTGACAGTTGTCGCAGCGTCTGAGCTACCTCCCCCAAGTCCAGCGCCTGCCGGGATTCGCTTCGTCAGGTCTATATGCGCCCCAGAACGTGAGTCGGTCGTTTTTCGGAGCTCATCCGCAGCCTTTAGAACCAGGTTTCGCCCATCGGTGGGCAGCGTCTCCTCTGAACAGCTCATCGTCAGATCAGCCGCTTCGGTGGCTGTTAGCGAGTCACAGAAGTCTATTGCTTGAAACACGGAGATCAGGTCGTGGTAGCCGTCGTGGCGGCGGCCAATAATCTTTAGGCCGAGGTTGAGCTTGGCCGAGGCGTCTCTCACGAGGGGGCTACTGTGAAAGGAACCCACTGCGACACCCTCCCGGCGCTGAAGATCGAAGTTCTCGACGGCAAGTCCGCGTCGTTGGCACCGTAGCGTGTCGTGTCGTTGGCGGATCTACATTCAGTTCTACTTTGGCACCCTGGCGTGCGGCTACAATCTCAGGAGACCACGAACCGTGCAGGACGACGGTGCGGTTGTCCGCCCTGACAACTGTCAAACCATCGGACGCCATCGCTGCGGTGTTTATAAGGCACCCAGAGACGAGCCATGTTATTCTGTGGGTCAAAACTCTCTGGCCTGCGCTGCGCCATCGGGTACTGTTGCCCGCTGTTCAAGGTAGTGGCGCAGCATCGCACCGAGGTTGGTCGGCGTCAGCCCAGAGGTGATCTCTCCGTCCACCGCAAGGCTGATGGCCGAGTTCTCTTCTGAGACCACCACGACCAGCGCATCGGACTCCTCAGACATCCCGATTGCCGCACGATGACGGGTACCCAGATTGGGATCGATCTCTCGCTGTGTAAGCGGTAAGATGCACCGAACCGCTTCTATCTGCTCGCCGGTGACAATGGCCGCGCCGTCGTGGAGGGGTGATTTAGGAAGGAACAGTGACACCAGAAGCTCGGATCGCACATCAGCCCTCAGAGGAAGGCCCGTCTCCACTATACCGGCTAGGCCTGTCTCGCGGGTGAGCACTATTAGCGCACCCAAACCACCGGTGGACAACAGACCAGCGGCCTCAACTATCTGATCAACTACGCGGGTATCCACCGCAGAATAGAACAGCCTGATAAATCGGGTGCGCCCCAGATGCACTAGCAACCGTCTGAGCTCAGCCTGAAACACGATGACTATCGCCACCAGCCACACGGTCTGCACCTGCGTTAGCAGCCAGCTCAGGCCGCTCATCTCTGTCCGCTTGGCGATCACCGCCACGATCAGCAGCACAAGAAGCCCCACCACCATGGGGGCTGCCCGTGTCCCGCGAAGCAGAAGAAATATTTTGTAAAAGATGAAAGTGACCGCGGCGATGTCGATGAGATCGACTACCCCGATAGTCAGGAACCCGATGCGGAACATATCCATATGTCGCCTGGCACGAATGTCCAAGCCGAACGGCTAACCGTTCGCGCTGGACTGGTCCTGGCCCTCTTCAACCTCGCCGCTATCAGCCTGATCTGGCTGTTCGATAGGCGATGTTTCGGGTTGGCCCGTGTCGGATTCAACAGCATCCTGCGAACGCGGGGCCGAAGGTGACGGTTCCACAGTTTCAGCCTGATCGCTCTCAGCCGTCGGAGCCGAAGGCGGCACCACAGGTTCCGAATCTGATTCCGCGCTGGGGGCCGATGGCACATTTTGAACTTTTGCTCTCCGACCGAAACTGGTCGGTGCTGGAGTGTTTGCAGCCTCCTCGGTTGGCTCGTTGTCTTGGACAACGTCCGCCGACGGTTGTTCTGGAACCGCGGTTTCGGTCCTACCTCGACGGCCAAACGATGTAGGAGTCTTCACAACAGCGTCATCCTCATCGCCAGAGCTCTCAGGCGCATGGGTCGCAGCATCCGGCAGGTCAGCTCGCGACGTCGCCGGTCTGCGCCCAAATGCCGGTTTTTGTGGCTCAGTCGGCGCGATCTCCTGCGGAGCAGCAGCAGGTTCACTCTGCGTCGGTCGCTCGACTGGAGTTTCCGGTACGCTTGAAGCCGCTGCTAGTGGTTCGCTCGCAATAAGGGCGGCAGGTTGATCAGCCGCCTCGGCAGTAGTTGGAGTCGGCTGTTCCGTCGTCGTCTCAGCAGAGCTCTTGCTCTGTGTCGAACGCGATCTGCGTCTGCGTCGCCGCTTGGTGGAGACTGATTCGTCAGGCCCCTGTCTCGGCTGATCAGTAGTTTCGGTCTTGTCTTCTGTGGCGTCAGATACAGCAGGCGGTGGCGTCGGTTTTTTGTCCGTGCGTTCCGAACCTCCACCCTGACCTCGACCTCTTCTCCTAGCGGGACGCTCAGAGCTTTCAGCGCTGCCGCTTCGAGAGCGATCGCGCCCTCGCCCACGGGCACTCCGTGAGGGTTTTTCATCCAGTTTGGCGCCAGCAATCAACCGGTCGATCTGGCCTTTGTCCAGCACCTCTCTCTCAAGGAGAGCCTCGGCGAGGCGGTCCAGTGTCTGTCGATGCTCTCTGATGATCTTGACGGCGTTGTCCACCGCCTCCTCAATAAGCCCTCTAATCTCGTCATCAATAAGGTGCGCGGTTTCCTCGCTGTGCTCGTTCGACTGAACGATCTCACGGCCCAGGAATACCTCGCCGCCAGATTTGCCAACGGTTACCGGCCCGACAAGGTCGCTCATCCCCCACTCACACACCATCCGCCGCGCCAGACTCGTGGCCACTTCAATGTCGTTTTGGGCTCCGTTGGTGATCTCATTAAAAACCACCTGCTCGGCGGCGCGCCCACCCAAAGTCTTGACAAGGATTTCCAAGCACCTGGTCCTGGTGGTAAGGCGTCGCTCGTCATCTGGCAGGAAGAACGTCGCGCCTAACGCCTGACCTCTGGGTACGATCGTTATTTTGTGAATCGGGTCGGCCCCAGGGGTGTGTATCGCAGTCAGCGCATGTCCCACCTCATGGTATGCTGTAACACGTTTGTCCTCTGGGGACATCACCACACTTCGCCGCTCGGTGCCCAACATCACCTTGTCTTTAGCGTCCTCAAATTCGGCTTGAGAAACCGATTGTCGGTTTCGTCTTGCAGCCAGAAGGCACCCTTCGTTTACAAGGTTGCGAAGGTCTGCCCCTGAGAGGCCTGGTGTACCTTTGGCAAGGTCTTCTAGGTCCACACTATCAGCCAACGATACTTCGCGCGTGTGAATTCGCAAGATGCCTTGACGGCCTTTGACATCGGGAAGGTCCACAACAACCAGCCGGTCGAACCTGCCGGGCCTAAGGAGCGCCGGGTCGAGGACATCGGGCCTGTTGGTCGCCGCAATCAAAATCACGCCGTCGTTGGACTCAAACCCGTCCATCTCCACCAGCAACTGATTGAGCGTCTGCTCGCGCTCGTCGTGACCTCCACCGAGCCCTGCTCCACGATAACGACCCACAGCGTCGATCTCATCTACGAATAAGATGCACGGCGCGTGTGACTTACCGGTCCCAAACAGATCGCGTACGCGGGAAGCGCCTACACCGACGAACATCTCCACAAAGTCCGAGCCGCTCATACTGAAAAACGGCACGTCGGCCTCGCCTGCTACAGCTTTGGCCATGTAGGTCTTGCCGGTACCTGGAGGTCCGACCATCAGGACGCCTTTGGGAATCTTGCCACCCAGCCTCTGGTACTTGCCAGGGTCTTGGAGAAACTCAACGATCTCCTGAAGCTCCTGTTTGGCCTCCTCAGCTCCTGCGACCTCTTCGAAAGTGATTTTGGATTTGTCTTCAGGAACCTGTCGTGCTGTCGATTTTCCGAATGAGAGTATCCCTTTCTGTCCTCCCTGCATCTGGCGAACGAAGAACAGTGCCAGGAAAATCAGAATGAGCAGCGGTAGCCAGTTGATCGCAAAAGTCTGCCACAGACCCGACGACTGGCGGAACGCAACCTCCCCAACGTCATACTCTGTGGTCCACTCAGCGACCATAGTGTGGTCTATTTGAATGTCACCCAGACTGACCCGGATTCTCTGGGTACTCTCACCGCCAACAACGGTCGGAGACTTTAGCAGCGCCACTAAAACCTGCCGCCCCACCTCGACTCTCTGCACGTTTCTCTGCCCTAACTGCTCTGAGTAGAACCGGCTGTAGGAGAGGTCGCGTTCTGAGGCGTCGGCTCCCTTTCGCCAGTTGGCGACGACTACCAACAGAAGAATGATGAGAAGCCAGACAGACGTCTGCCTCATCCGTTTCCATCGTCGGGGGTCGCCTCCGCGAGGCTGTCCTGATGGGGTCACCGCAGGTTTCTTGGCTGGCCTGCGCTCGCGTTCAACCGGTAGACGGGGTCGTCTGCTGCTCTCCCTGCTCTCAGACTTTGGTTCCGGTCTTCTTGAGCGTGGTCGGTCGTTTTTCTGCGCGTCTTCACTCGGTCTACGTGGCCTGCGTCGTCGCTTGCCGCCCTCTTCTCCAGCTGTCAAATCTCATTCTCCATAAGCCCTACATAGGGTAGATTGCGCCACCTGCCTGCATCGTCCAGTCCGTAGCCGACTACAAAGCGGTTGTCGATGTCGAACCCAACGTAGTCAGGCTGCATCACGCGTGTCGGTTTGGCCAGGAGCACGGCGGTTTTTACCCACTCGGCGCCCTTCAATTTCAGCTCTTCATGCACACGCGCCAGCGTGTGCCCGGTATCCAAAATATCCTCCACCACAAGTACCCGCCGTCCAGCCAAGGATCTCGGGAGCAAGGCCGAAAGCTCGATCTCTCCTGAGGATTCACGTTTCGAGCCATAGCTCGAAGCCCTGACGAACTCCAGTTCGACATCCGTTCCAGCCATGGCCCGCATCAGATCGACGCAGAAAAACACTGCGCCAGTCAACACCGCCACAACAAGCAACGGGCTATCCCCGACAGCGTCCTCAGCTATTCGGCGTCCTAGAACAGACACCCGCAAAGCGATCCGTTCGGCGGATATAAGCACCGGCGGATATGGTGGCTCGCTACACACTGCTGACAACTATACCGCGACGGGTTTTGTCGGTAACTTTGACCCGTTCGGCCTCCCCAAGCCCGAAAATCAGCACAATTCCGTCGCTGTCACTAACTATCGGCGTCCAAAGCCTCTCTAACCGCGACACTCCGGCGTCGCTCAACAGGCGAGCCACAGATTTCGTCGCCGATCTGTCTGCCAAGAGCACTTTATCACCGGCGTTCCATGGGCAGACGCTGAGCGGTCCGTTCACCCTGTCTGCGTCGATTACAGACATCCCCGGCCACTGCGACTCACTGAGGCTCAAAATGTCTGAAGGTTCAACGGTTCGTGCCAGTATCCGTCGCCACCACACCTCTAGGGGTGTGCCCGTCACCAGGCTGCCGCCCTCAATCGGTGGCGGCGCATGGTCGAGCGTCACCATCCAGCGGGTGCGACTAAGTTGGGCGCGAAATCGACCGCGTCCGACGCAGTATTCCGCCGATTCCAACGATCGGGTCATTCTGGCGGTTTCCCGATAGGTAAGCGGCTGTTCATCCCCACCGGCAAGATGTCGCCAAGCACGGCGGACAGTTCGCTGCCGTGTCCCCAAAGGGTACCGAATCAGTACCTTCGCATCAAGGACAACTCTAAACTGATCCAAACCTTGGCAACACTTTTTCCAGACCCGAGACGCCTCATGCTCGATGACACTATCGGTTTCATTTGCCTGAACCGCCAGTGTGCTGAGAGCTTCTACAACTTTGGGGTTCTCTTCAGCCAACAACGGAAGCCATCGTGTTCGCACCCGGTTTCTCAGATAGGTCTCATCGGCGTTTGTAAGATCCTCTCTCCAGGGCACCCCCATCCGCTTCAGATAGTCCTGAAGCTCATGGCGGCGCGATCCTAGCAGAGGACGGATATATGGTCCGCGCACCATGGGAATTGCCGAGAGTCCACCGATCCCAGTCCCCCTCACCGCCCTCATCAGCACCGTCTCGGCCTGGTCGTCCATATGGTGTCCCGTCACGATTACACAGTCGCCTATCTCGTCAGCCGTCCGCTCCAGAAAAGCCATTCGCGCTTCCCGTCCAGCCTCCTCGATGGAGAATTTATGTTTCTGCGCCCGAGCTGGGACGTCGACCACATCGACGTAGAGTGGAACCTTAATTCTGTCGCACAGCTCTCTGACAAACTCCACATCTCTCTCAGCTTCGATGGGCCTGATACGGTGGTTGAGGTGTGCTGCAGCCACCCTTATCGGCTTTGCAGTCACCAGAGACCAGATCAGATGAAGCAGCGCGACGGAATCACCGCCGCCGGAAAGAGCGACTAGAACTGTGGTGCCTGGCGAAACGATCCCGCTTTCCACCAGCGCGCTGCCCACGCGTTCAACAAGCAGGTCGCCCTTTGGAGAGGGTTCTATCGCTTCTGGTAAGGTCCAGGTCATCGCATCCATCTTGAGCGGTGGTGGAGTTGGGTGGGAGTCAGCGGGCACTTGGTTTCGCCGCACGTTCGCCGATCAACGCCGCATGGAGCTATTCGACAACACTTCCAGTGAGGTTTCTAAGGAATGTCACGGTATTGTCGCCTGAGTTTACAACCGCAAGATCGATGTCCCCATCGCTGTCAAAATCGGCACCGATCAGTTGCCTCGGATAGCGGCCAACTTTGTAGTAGACCTCTGGCGTAAGCACCCCTGCTCCATCGTTCAACAACACAGAGACATCCTCAGCAACAGTGTTGACCGCCGCAACATCCAACCATCCGTCGCCGTTGAAGTCCCCGACGAACAGATCGGCCAAACCCGATCCCACCGGCTGGGGCGGGTCTTCAGGCAGATTGGCAAAACCTCCACTGCCATCACCCAGAAGGACAGCCACCGAATCACGGTTTGTCATCACCAGGTCCAGGTTGCCATCGCGGTTTATATCGCCGGTCTTAAGCGCTACCTGGCCTATATGTGCATGCGCCACCACAGAAGACTCGAACGCTCCAGAGACCGACGTATAAAGTCTAATATCGCCGCTCGTGTCGGCTATTATCACGCCAGGCGAACCTGAGAAATCTCCACCGACCACCGAAACCGCCCCACCATCATCGAACCCAATACCAGGGGCGAACGACACCTCAGTTTCTGAACTCACCAGGAACTGCCAAACGTGGGGCCTCGTCAGTGAAAACGATTCTGCGGACGCCCCAACGTCTTGCGAGGTCAGCAGCGGTTCAACCGTCACGGCCACCATCTCGCCTGCTGCAAACCGATCATCGACAATAATCTTCGCCACCAGCCCATCAGAGTTGTCTGGCAGCACATCGACAACCTGGTGGAAGCCGGTCTGAGACCCCACAATCTGTATCGCGTCGGCATCTGCTGTTGATAGTCGCATAGCTGTGTTGAACCAGGCTCTTAGCACAGGTGTCTGGACCCCGCCAACATCCTCATCTGTCGTTGCTGTCGATGCGTGCGATGGCGACGTGGACACGACTTTGGGGCCTTCGGCGTAAAACTCCATCTCATGCCCGCCAAACGTCGGCGCGCCTAGCGAGTCGGCTATCACCGAAGTCAATACCACTTTTATCAGCTCGTAAGGGTCGTACCACCCTTGAGTCTGCCAGCTAACCGTACGACTGTCCTCGACCTCGAACCCTGATATCTGTATACCGCTGCCGTCCTGTCGCTCGACGACTGCTGCGCTCGTTGTCACCGAACCTGGATCGATCCCCCAGTTGAACCGGACCCGAACAGGTGCATTCACAGCCACATCCCGCGTCTCTGCGCCTGATGTCGGGGTTGCTGGCGACGACGCGAAAACTTTGAGCCCCTCGGTCCCGAACGACCACCCAGTTCCAACGTCTAGGGTGTCCTTGCTCGTGGACCTCAACGGTCTGTGCTCAGGGAGCTCCACATCGAAGCTTACGTTTATAGAGTCATGAGGTGCAAATCCGCCCTTGGGCGTGACGATGAGCGCCGTTTTGAGACTGCTACCGCTTCCAGAAGACCGTTTTGTGACGCTAATATCGTAGAGGACACCACGTCTTCCTCTGACGTGGATATAGTTGCTGTCCGTCGCCGCAGTCACCTCAGGCGTCTTGTTGAACGTCAACTCAATAGAAGCATCAAGTGCGACATCCGCCGATCCATCTTCCGGCACCATCGCCACAGCAGAAAAACCGCCTGACTGGGCAGGCCTTGTGGGACGCTTGAGAACTGTGGACCTGGAGGAATCGGTACTCACCACCACCAACGCCATCTGACCTGAGTTATCAATCTGCCCCACGAAGAGATCGCGGGCACCGTGTCCTACGCCTATCGCCCTGTCTGGAGCGCCTGGCCCATCGAACGGCACAGCTATCCACAGCGCCGAATCAGGCGGGGAAGACGTGTATACCAACGTGGTATCTGGTACTGTAGGAGCGAAGTGTGGAACTCCCCCGATGCCCTGAGTATTCAGAAAAACCATAAGGGTATCAGAGAGAGCGAACCGACTTGAGTCCATCAGCGTGACGATCAGGTCTGGCCAGGTGTCGCTGTTAATATCGACTACCTCGATAGCTCTGGGATGTATCCGCCCCGACAACCCGAATGTCGTGTCGCCATCAAACTGGGTACATAGATCACAGAGCAGCCCGTCAACCCCACGATTGTAGAGCAGCGAAATGGTTCCATCGCCAAAATTGGCGGTAGCGACATCGGCGGACCCATCTTTGTCGAAATCTGCACTGACCAGCGCCCAAGGTCGCTCTCCGACTCCCAGACTTCCAGCCACGGCGAACCCGTCGCCAGCAATTCGGGCGCGAGCGGTCTTGTAGAAGCTGAGCGGGTCGTCTGTACCGCAGCCGTAGCACAAGATCACGACAGCCATCAACGCGCAGAGTCGCTGAGCATTGCCGAACCTATGGAGTGTTCCTCTCATACCCTATCGTATGCCGATTGTGTAGGTGTGGTCAAATCGTGGCATCGCTACTAACGAGCCAGCTAGTCATCAAGAATTCGCCTGTGAATCGGTACCAGATCCAGATCGTCGAACTCGTTCGGCGAAAAAAGCCCCATTCCCTGCCCTTCCAACAGCGTCAACTGCTCTATCTCCACGTCCATCTCTGTGCTGGAGCAGGTACTGTCCATCCTTTTCTATGATCGCCATCACCACATCGAACATCGGCACATAACTTCTTTAAGAAAAGAGCGAATCTACTTTCATAATCGCGTCAGGCAGCGCAAAAATGACCACCTGATCGCCTTCGCATATCACTGCGTCACCCGTAGCGACTACAAGCTCACCGTCGCGGATGATGGCGGTCAGAATCGAGTCCTTGGGCATCCCGGCGTCACGCACCGACTTACCAGCGACGCGGCTGTCGGCGGTTACCTCCACCTCAATCACCTCCGCATCAATCCCTGAGAGGTGGGCAAGCGACATAATTTTGCCGCCTCGTACGAATTTCCGCACAGTATTTACCACCGACTGCTGCGGACTTATTGCTGCGTCGATCCCCACCAGCGACATGAATGCATGATAGTGCGATCGGGTGAGCAGCGTGATCGTCTTCGGCGCGCCAGCCTGCTTGGCAATAAGGCACGCCATGATGTTGTCCTCCTGGTCGCTGGTGGTTGCGACCACCGCGTCCATCTCATGAACGCTCTCAGCTTGAAGCAGGTCCAGATCGGTGGCGTTGCCGTGGAGGATCAGAGTGTATGGGAGTCGTTCAGCGGCGATAAGCGCCCTCTCCTCATCTTTTTCGATCAGCTTGGTCTGCACACCCGCCGCCGCGAGTTTTCGCGCTACCGTCCGACCGATACGGCTATATCCCAAAATCATCACCCTTTTGAGGGTCTGATCGTGCCGCCCAGCAAGCGCAATAATCGAAGGCACATCTTCGGCTGCCGCTACGAAAAACACCTGGTCGCGGGGTTGGCATTCGAACTCGCCAGTGGGCATTGTCGTAGTGTCTTCCCGCATCACCGCCACCATTCTAAACGTCAGTTGTGGCCACAGCTTGGCAACATCCGCCAGCTTTCGTCCAGCCAGCAGCGCGTGCTCCTCGACGCGACATCCCACAAGCTGCACTTTTCCATCGGCCACATCCACCACTTCAGTGGCCGCAGCTCGTTTGAGAATCCGAACTATCTCCTCGGAGGCGGCATCCTCGGGGTGGATCATCAGATCAATCCCCAGATCGCTCGCCGACAGCCCAGCTTTGTCCTGGGTATACTCGGTGTTGCGCACTCGGGCTATTATGACCGGCACGCCAAACTTATGGGCGAACATCGATGCAACGAGATTGATCTCATCCACCGTGGTAGCCGCTATCGCCATGTCGGTATCACGGACACCGGCGCTCTCCAGCCCTCGCGCGCTCGCCCCGTTTCCACTAACGACCAGCACATCCAGCGATTCGTTTAGCTGCTGTACGATCTCAGGATTACGCTCAATCACCACGATCTCGTGGCCATCTGAAGACAGGTGTTGAGCCAACGAGAAACCGACCTCTCCTGCGCCGATGATTATTATCTTCATAGCCGCACTCGCTTGGTGAGGTTCGCCATGTCGCCCTCTACGTTCATTTTACCAATTTTCTAAAAACTTCGATAGCTCTGTCAATATCGTCTTCATCCACAGCAAGACTGGTCACCGCACGAATCCGATTAGGCCGTTCATCAAGAAGCAGCACACCGTGTTCAGCCAGACGCTCAACGAACCTGTCGGCAGGACAGTGTCGTTCATCCAGGCCGATAAATATCAGGTTGGTGTCCGCCTCATCGGGATCAACATTGAAACCAGGCAGCCCGTGCAGACCCTCAGCCAGTTTGCGGGCATTCTTGTGATCGTCAACCAGCCGCTCGCGGTGGTTTTTTAGCGCAAACAACGCGCCAGCCGCCAAAATTCCCACCTGCCTCATTCCACCGCCGAACACTTTTCGCCGCTGATGGGCCCTGGCTATGTCATCATGCGTGCCAGCGAGTACCGACCCAATCGGCGCACCAAGCCCCTTGGAAAAGCAGACGCTCAGTGTGTCTACATGCTGAGCGTAGTCCGTAGGTTTCAGCCCTGTGGCTGCACAGGCGTTCCAAAGCCGCGCACCATCAAGATGAAGCCTCAGCCCGCGATCCCTGCACATCTCGCTGATAGCTTTGACACTCTCCAGCGGATATATCGAACCGCCGCCCCTGTTGTGTGTGTTTTCGATGCATACCAACGAGGTCTGCGGGAGGTGGTCGTCTTTGGCTCTGATCACGTCCACTATAGACTCAACATCCAGAATTCCCCGCTCCGCTGTGATTGGATGCAGTTGCACCCGCGAGAGGAACGCAGGGCCACCGCTCTCATAGTTGAAGATGTGGCTGTTGTACTCAACTACCACCTCGGTGCCTTCGGTGGTACTGATGTTGATGGCGATCTGGTTGCTCATCGTCCCCGACGGCACGAACAGAGCCGCCTCTTTACCCACTAGCTCAGCCACCCATTCCTGCAACAGGTTTACTGTAGGGTCGTCACTGAACACATCGTCGCCGACCTCGGCGTTGGCGATGGCCTCCCTCATCTCTGGTGTTGGCTTGGTGATTGTATCGCTTCTCAAATCGACCGGATTCATATTCGTCTCGCCCAATCGTAAACGCTTGAAAGGCAACAGCCCCAAAATCTACAGTTTCTATCAACTACCAGCACTTTACTCATTTTGCATCAAGTTCTCCAACTGTTGCCACGATTTTGGATCGTTCACCGGCAGCCAAGCTTCGTCGTGGACAGGAACGGCGCCAAGTTCACCACGCTCCGCCAATATCGGGAACAGCACCTTTTCAAAGTCTGTCTTCACACTCATATCAAAAAACGCTTCAAAATACTGGTACACTTCCTTGGCGAATACCGTTACACCAACATGGGTGGGCACCGGGATCATCGGGTACATCTCAATCGTATCCACTTTCCCATCCAAGATGGTCATTCCGGTGAAAGGGTACCGTGTCCCGCCCACCACAACCGCAGTGCCCACCGTTTTACGCGCCAAGTGCCCAGTTACAATTTTGCGAGGAAACTCCGCGATATCTAGGACAATCTGGTCGTCTGGGTTGTGAACTATCAGGCTGCACTCGTGAGGGATGGTTCCGTTATCCAATGCGTTTCTCACCGCGCCACCTCGCCCAACTGGACGCTCCGGATCGTAGCTGTACTTTATTTCCACGCCTAGCTTGCGGCCATCGCCCAAGATGCTCTCCAACGAGTGGGCTTCGTGAAACACCAGCGCGGCGAACCGCTCAAAGCCAGCGTCTCGGTACATGCGGATCGTCCGCTCTATCATCGTGTCGCCGTTGGGCAACGTAAGCGCAGTCTTATGAATCCCTTTGTCGATCGTAAGCCTTTTGAGGCGTGCCCCTTCGCCCCCTGCCGCTAGCGCCACGACGCAATCGCCACGAAAGGTGCTCCATTCCGCTTCGCTCAGTTGGGGATCGCTAGGGGGGAAATGAGCTACCTTCAGACGAAGTTCATCCAATGCCTGATCAAAACGAAGTTTCTCACCCTGTTTACACATAATGGTTCCTCGGGGCGTCCATTTAGATTCAAACCTAAAAAATACCGCCACCGACCTGTTTCTACCAAGGCGTCGCCCCCCACATCGTGCGGTATTACATTCAGAGCATCGCCATACATCCATCTTCGACCATAAAGAGGCACACCATGCCGCAAGATCGCCCTAATATCATTCTCATCATGACCGACCAGCATCGCGCCGACGCGATAGGCGCTGCGGGTAACACGGTCATCAACACCCCCAATTTGGACCGCCTGGCAGGTGAAGGCGTGCTTTTCGACCGGATGTACTCCACCTCACCGGTCTGCATGCCCATGCGCGCGTCGTTCGCCACGGGCCGCTATCCTCACAACACAGGTGTCGTGGGAAATTCAGGCCAGATGCTGCCTCAAGAGATCACGTTCATGCAGCAGCTCGCTGAAGCTGGTTATCATAACTCTCTTGTGGGCAAAACACATTTTTTTGGTCATGCCAGCGAGATGGATATAATGGCTCACGAGCACATCCAGCACGAAATGGGGTTCGCGGACGTTCACGAGCTCACAGGCAAAATGGCGTCGCGACGCTGCGATTCGTATTACACTCATCATCTCAGAGCAAAAAGCCTACTCGAAACCCACCGCACTGACTCCAGGGGCCGCACAGACAAGCCGATATGGTTCTGCGATCCGTCTCCGCTGCCTGAAGAGGACCACATCGACGGCTATCTTGGCGATCAGGCCGCGAGGTGGGTGGACGAACACGAGGGCACCGAACCGTTCTTCTTGATGGCTTCATTCTCCGGTCCCCATGACCCGTGGGACCCTCCAGGTCGCTACGCCACGATGTACGACCCCAACGACATGCCACCGTTCATCGAAGACGACCTATCGGGCAAACCGGAAAATCAGAAAGAGCGCGCAGAGAAGCAGCGCACTTTGAGCGACATGACAGACGAAGATGTCGCAAAGACCAGGGCGGCCTACTACGGTAATACAACGCTCATCGACGACGGAATAGGAAAACTGTTCGACACACTCACGCGCCGGGGATTCATGGACGACGCGCTGATCATCTACACATCCGACCACGGCGAGTTGTTGGGCGATCACCGGATGTTCCAAAAAAGCATGTTCTACGAATCAGCCGCTCGCATCCCTGGCATCGTCCGTTGGCCTGGCCACATCCAAGGCAACCGAAGAACCGACGCGCTCTCAGAGTGCATCGACCTCTCAGCGACAATCCTCGACGCCGCAGGCCTCACGCCACCACCAAAAACATTTGGCCGCTCGCTCCTACCACTCTTAACAGCAAAAAAACTCCGCCGTCACCGCGATATGGTCTTCTCTGAGCTCGCCACCTGGAAAATGGTCTGCACCGAACGCTGGAAATACACCTACGACCCAACTGAGGGCGGCCCCCAAGAGCTCTACGACTTAGAGTCCGATCCCCAAGAACAAAACAACCTTATCAAATCCAATCCCGGCATCGGCTCCGACCTGCGGGGGGCATTACTAGATTGGTTGATCGACACGGAAGCGGCGTTGAATGGGTAAAATCGTCGCTTCGGCGGACATTAGACCGTCACACCCGTTTCGCGGCGGCCTCAGTCTCGGTGAGGGAGGCGTATTCTGGAGGCCGACCTAAAGGCCGGGAGCTCTCGCCCAGCATGTCAAGCGGTGTGGTGTTTTTCAGCTTTGGGGCTAAACCCCAACCCATCCAACGCCTCATCGCGATCAGTGAATCGCATGAAGAAGCCCCAGGGGCCGGAGCGATTGTAGCATTTGACGAGGATTTGGGTGGGGCCTTTGGGGAGGTTGACGAAGGCGATGTCCTGATCGAAATGGATTCCCCGTTCACCGACGTAGCGCCAGACCTCTTTACGGTCGAACCAGACGACGGTGTCGTCGCTGGAGGAGAAGCGCATCTGAACGTCCTGCTGAATAGGACTGGTCAGTTTGCAGGTAGCGTAGGCGGTTAGTTTCGGCGGCTGTCCACCTTCGATCTCGCCCAAACCGATGACACCACCACCTGTGCCGCGAATATTCCAGCGGATTTTCATGCCTCTGCCGTCGTACGTCGCATCCAGATCGACGCCACTTTCAGGCGGAAAGGTGGTGTCGATACCAGGGCGGTCGGTCGAATCAAACGGTGTCACCACGTACCAGGCCTGGGGCACACCCGCCACCACATTCGGGTCTTTCCAGACACCGATAGGCTGAATGCGCCTCTGGGCTAAACTGTCGGGCTCTGCCGGGATCATCAGACCACCAGTATTTGCGATCTCCAGGTTCACGTCGGTGATCGCCTGTCGAACACCGTCATCACCATCCCAACCCGACCAGCTAAGCCGTCCTCCAGCGTGATAGAACGCGATTAGACCGGCGGCGCCCTCCCTGACGAAATCCACCATCTGCTCTCTGACCTGTTGTGGCGACTGCGCTGTGTCAGGAACACCCTCCATACCCCAAAAACCCTGGTACACGCCAGCAAACGCGACCCCAGGTACCCGCTTTCGAGCCGTCGTGAGCATCCACTGGACCTCATGGCTGGTCATCGAGCGGTTTTAATCGTCGCTGCTGACCGGGTACCAGTAGATCACCATCACATCGCAGACATCCGGCCCGAAATTGAGAAGCGACCCGGCACTACCATACCCCGCATAGACGAGATGTTCTGGATTGCCATCGACCTCCTGGACGACCTTGTAAATGCCCCTAAGAGCGGAGATGGCGTCCCCAGGGCTGTCATCGAGAACGTAGTAACCTCCAAGATTTGGCGCGTCCCTGACCTTTGCCACCTCCTTGGCACACTTTTCCGGCGAAAACAGAAACAGGCCTTCACGGTGGCCTGCTGGCGTTGTGCCGCTATACCCGCGCTAGCAGCCAACAAGCTCCAGGCACTTGCCGTCGCCCACGCCTATGCGCGAGAATTAGTGGGTGGGGGTTACCCTTAGAGCCGAGACCGTTGAGAGACCTCGCATGACCGCCCATAAAAGCCGTTTTCGTAGAGGTTGGGAAGAAGCATAAACGTGAGCGACGACTGCATTTTCTGCAAAATTGTCAGCGGTGAAATTGGGTCGGACATCGCCTATGAGAACGACCAGGTCATGGCGTTCAATGACATCAGTCCCAAGGCACCTACGCACATTCTGGTCGTCCCCAAAACACACATCCCCACCGTTGCGGACCTGACAGAAGATCATCAAAGCCTCATCGCCCATCTGATTCTGACCGCTAACAAGATTGCCGCCGATGCAGGGCTGACGGGCTACCGGCTTGTTGTCAACTGCAACGCTGAAGGTGGACAAGAGGTCTACCATCTCCACCTGCACATTATGGGCGGACGGCAGATGAGGTGGCCCCCAGGCTAACCGCCGCTGATTCTGGTGCTGACTCCTAGAACCGGTTATCAGTGCGGTTGGGTCTGGCTCTGTCACCGGGGATGTTTGGGCGAGATCGTACAACCGCACCGACCCGGTGAACATTGCACGCTTCCTCTACATCTGACTGCCGGAAATGCTCTCGATAGGTATCCGGGCAGTAGTCGGTCGCCGACTTCCACGTCGTGGTGCACACCCTCCGCTCAATCACTCCAGCGCCTGGACTCTCAAATTCAGCCACCGGCAGCCCCAGCGTATCGTGTGCCGCCTTCATGAAAGTGGCCCAGATCGGAAGCGCCGCTCCTGAGCCGCTGTGCTTCTTGCCCATGTCCGCCTTCTCGTCAAACCCGACCCACACACCTGTCACCAACTGCGGCGTATATCCGACAAACCAGGCATCACCATAGTCGTTCGTCGTACCGGTCTTGCCCGCCGACGGCCTCTTATAGTAGAGCCGGCTCCGCGCGCCAATCGCTGTGCCCCACGGACGCCTGTATTGAGGTTCAGGCTCGCGTTCTGGAAGACAGTCGAATGCCGATGTCATCATCGACGTGATAATAAAAGCGCTTTCGGCGGACAGCACCTGCCGCTGCGCTCCGGCGCTGGTCTGCGGCCCAATCGTCATCCCCTCGCGGTTGGACACCCGCGTTACACCGATTGGACTTGTGTATATGCCTCTGTTGGCCACACCTCCATAGGCTGCGGCCAACTGCATGAGGATCACCTCGCCCACGCCAAGCGCCAGCGACGGCACACCAGGAAGCTTGGTCGTGATCCCCAACTGCCTTGCATACTGAATCGCCAACCTTGGCCGAATTTTTTCCAGCAGCCTTATCGCTATTAGGTTGCGAGACCTCATCAGACCCACCCTGAGCGGCGTTAGCCCACCGACAGTCTTATCGTAGTTTTGAGGCCTCCACAGGCGACGGTTACCAAATGTGTCTATATCCTCAATCGTGAACGGCTGATCCAGAAGCAGGTAGTTCGGGGCGTAGCCGTTATCGATCGCTGCCATATACACAAACGGCTTAAACGCCGATCCTGGTTGCCTGAGCGCCTGGACGGCTCTGTTGAACTTCGACTCCCTGAAATCGCGTCCCCCCACCATCGCCAATATCGCCCCAGTGGCGGGGTCCAAGCAGATCAGCGCAGCTTGAATCGGTTTGGCCCGCAGGGCGGCTGTATCGCTTGCGCTGGTGTCAAACAGTGCCGGGTCCAGCCATTCAGGGTGTTCGCCTGTTCTAACCCCCTCGTCAAACGTCGCTTGCATGAGCGCTAACTGCTCGGTGACCGCCCGTTCAGCCAGTACCTGGAGCCTGGTGTCCAGAGTCGTCTGGATGTGAAGACCGCCCCCGAAAATGATCTCATCCGTCCCCACAGAATCCGGCATACCCAACGCCCGTGCAAAATCAGAACGCACCGAGTCGTTTCGGGCGATCCGTTTGCTGAGCGAGGTCCTGACGAACTCAGTGAAATACGGCGCTATCCCAGGAGGCTCCTGAGGTTTATTGGTGATCATCGGAATAGCGCTCAGGCTGTCAACTTCACTCTGCGTCAGCGCCCCGGTAACCCCCATTGTCCGAAGCACGACGTTGCGACGCCGTCGGGCGCGTTCGGGGTGTCGGTCAGGGCGATAGTTATTTGGGGCTCTCAGCATTCCGACAAACGTGGCGCACTGTTCTACAAGCAGGTCGCTGGCGGGGCGGTCGAAGTACTCTTTGGCAGCGGCTTGCACGCCATACGCTCCGCTGCCAAAATAGACCTGGTTCAAATAGAGCTGAATGATCTCAGGTTTGGTGAATGTCCTTTCGATCTTGACAGCGGTGAGCGCTTCTTTGATTTTTCGGGTGATACTCCGCTCGGAGCCCACGGTCGTGATAAACAGGTTTCTGGCAAGCTGTTGTGTTATAGTGCTGGTGCCCTGGGTCCGCCCGCCTCGCCGAATCTTATTTAACACAGCGCGGGCTATCCCCCTGACATCGACTCCCCAGTGGGTCCAAAACTTTCGATCTTCAGTGGAGATCAGCGCGTCGGTTAGTGCAGGGGGAAGCTGTTCGTGGGGAACAAGCTCCCGCCTCTGTGTAAACAGACGTTTTAGGACGACCCCGTCACCACTCATTATCGTGGTTGTAAGACGCGGTCGTATCCTCTCCAAGCTGCCCAAGTCTGGGAGCGTATCGTCATAGTATGAAGCAAACCAGTAGGCGCTGCCGCCCACTATAAGCGACAGTCCAAAAAAGGCTCCAAAAAACCAAAAAACGTATCGACGCACAGACGCGACCCCACAAAAGGAGACAGCGAGAACTCTTTTTAGATTCTCGAAGATACGTGCGGTGGCCACTGCTCGGCAATTGGGAATCGGTTTTCAGATGGTGAATCACCTACAGGAAAGGGCAGCGCTCCTATGCCTCTTCAGCTAAAAATGGTGCGTACTGACTATGAAAGTATGCCCGATCTTGTCATGCCCACACCGTACGAGATTCGCACCTATCAGCCTGGGGACGAACACCATTGGGCGAACATTATCAACCGCGCAGGGCATCTTGGCGAGTTCGATTCGCAGTCGGTCAAGGAGAAGCTGACAGGACAGCCTCAATTCACCCCTGAGTGCCTTTTGTTTGCCACCATCGACGAAGAGCCTGTGGCAACAGCCTGCGCTTGGCGAGATGGCGACTCAAATCGACGGCAGGGACAGCTACATATGGTGGCTGTTATACCTGAGCATCAAGGGCACCGACTCGCATACTGGCTGAGTCTGGAGGCGATGAGAAAGCATCAGGACTGGGGGATGCGCCGTCTGGTGCTATTCACCGACGATTTTCGGCTCGCGGCGGTCAAGACATACGCAAATCTGGATTGGCAGCCGGTCTATCGCGCCCCTGGCCATTTTGAGCGTTGGCACGACGTCTACTCCAAGCTAGGAATCCTTGATGAAGCCGCGTGCGCCAGGAGTCTCGCGCCACCGACGGGTTCGCCAGATGGTTGACGCTGGAGTATATTTCCTCTACAGGGATGAACGCTGGCTGGTCAGTTAGGGCCTATATATATGAGTTTCCGCAAACTGAAACGTCGTTATCAGTACCACATGCTCGGTTTTGTGGTGATGATCGTAGGTATCGGAATCTTGGCGTGGACAGGTGTCGAACGCCATCCAAGAATATTCCCGCTGGCGGTAGGTGCTGTGATATTTCTGGTGAGCCTGGGCGTCCATAAGTTCCCCGGGCACGGCAGACGGCGGTAGTAGGCTGTGCTGTTGCCGACCATGACCCCGGTCCGCCTCCCCCAGGCGACATCGCGCCTTTTCGCCATGAGCGCCGGCGGGAGTGGCGCTCTCTACTTCGGTAGTTCGCCGTCCCCCCTATATCGCTACGCCCCTTTCAGCGGCACACTTACAGCGATAGCCACACCTCTGACTGATCTCCCGATCTCTGCGTCGCTCGCGCTGGGCCATCGTGTCTACATTCTGAGCCAGAAGTCACCGACTATCGCGGTCTACGACACAGAAAAAGATGACTGGTCAACAATCAATCTTCCGCATGAAAGCGCCAACGTCTGGTATGGTATCGTCGATGAAGCACGCCAGAGCCTTTGGCTGATCGATCGCTCAAACGACACTCTCATGTGTCTCAACTGTCAAACCGAGTCCGTCGCGACGTTCGACTACCCATACGACAATGAAATCCCAGGCGTAGCGATCGGTTTGAACGATGGCCATAGACTACTTTTAGTCGGCACGGACCCTTGTGGAGTGGGCATTTTTGATCGCAGATCTGAGCGGTTTTCCAAGTGGATCGGTTCGCCTTGGCCGGAAATCGAGCCCACTGGAGTCGTGCCGATCCCAGAAGATCGCTTGTTGATAGCCGACAGGTTGCGCGGGCGTCTGGCTGTATACCATCTGAAGTCCGAGATTTGGGAGAGGCCAATTGAGATGCCGGATCACGGATCGGTCTATGGGTTTATCGGTATGGGCCTTCCTTGGGACGGTGGGGCGCTGTTCTGCCTGAGTACCTATCAGGGTACAATGAGGTACGACAGGCATGCCAACAGCTTTGTGTCCACCGGTTCAGTTGACTCCGGTTTGGGTGTAGACGGCCTCCCATATCATTTTATGGACCGCTATCTAGCCTTCGATCCGTCTGACGAATCGGTGAGCTACCTAGCGATTGACGACCCCATGGACAGCTACACCCAACTGTGCTACGGTTTGGTCCACGATGGGCATCTCTATGTAACCGGCAACGATATATACGACTCAGACACCCGGGTTCCTGACGGCGGTAATGTCGGGCCCATGACGGTGTGGCAGTCTTTCCCACCGCAGGAGACTACATGACAGCCACAGCGGGGTATGCGATTCTTGTGATGACGATGTACGGCGGTGCTATGTTTCTAATGAAGCTCGCTGGCAGCCGCCTCGACCCGTTTACCTGTGTCAGTATGAATATCATCGGTTACGGTGCGCTCGGAGCGATCGCCATGACCAGGGCGCAGTGGAGCTTCGGTTGGCCGAGTCTGGTCGCCATCGCCATCGGAGCGATGTACGTGATCGGAAACGCCGCATTCTACAAGCTGTCCCAGGTCGCCGACGTGAGCACTCTGGCCCCGATAGTCAGCCTCCAGATCATGATCCCCATCGCCCTGGGAATCGCGCTGCTCGGCGAACCTGTCACCGTTCGAAAGGCGTTCGGTGTCCTCCTGGCGACGGCATCCATCTGGCTACTGTCCACGGAAACATGAAGACAGAACGCGTCGCATCAGAGCACGCGGCGTGCTAAAGAAGCGTTTGTAATCGCACACGTTGATGGTGTCGAGGGAAGCCCGGTGTGGAGTTCTGTTGGGGCGGCATGTCGCCCAACGCTGGCATGATAGGTACACACAGCGCTCGAAATGCTGTGAGGGTCGTAACAACACCAGAACTAGTTGCCATGCCATCGAAGTAAAGGTTCGCCACATCGCTATCAATGTGTTTTAGCGCTCACTCTGGTCGGAACAAAGTCCGGTGGTTTTGCGTTTGTAAAGGTGTCGGTTTCAGCGGGTTAGAAATCTGCACGACAAGTTGGGGTTTTACGAAGGTGAGCCGTATAATACTCCTGTAACAGTATATTATCAGAATTCATTTGAAAAACAATGCACTCTTGCAGAAGTTGTTGAGTCGCAATAGGGAATGACCATAAAGGGGCCGGTGGCATTTGGAGGGTGAGACGTGCTGTCCATCCAATGTCCACGATTTTTAGTTTCCCAATTGACCCCACTGTCAGGACGCACTAAATTTGTGCAGGCACAGCAATATTTCGCCCTAACGGGTTTTCCTGCGCATATCAGTTGTCTCCAGGGGGACAGATGAAGATTCACGAATACCAGGCGAAAGAGTTGCTATCGCGATTTGGCGTGGCTACCACTCGCGGCGGGGTCGCTGAAAGCCCTGAAGAAGCTAGAAGAACCGCAGAGGAGCTGAGCAGCGAACTTTTTGTGGTCAAAGCGCAGATTCACGCCGGAGGGCGTGGCAAAGGTGGCGGTGTTAAGTTGGCCAAAAGCCCAGATGAGGTTGAGGAGCTGGCATCTGAGATTCTCGGAATGCAACTCATCACTCATCAGACAGGACCAGAGGGCCAACAGGTCAGGAAGATTTATGTACAGCAAGGGCTGGATATTGAGCGCGAACTGTACATAGGGGTGGTGTTGGATCGCTCCCAGTCAAAGCTGGTATTGATGGCTTCTCAAGAGGGCGGAATAGAGATCGAACGCGTCGCGGCGGAAACCCCGGAGAAAATCCTGACAGAAACAGTGGATCCGGTTGTGGGGCTACAACCTTTTCAGGCACGAAAACTGGCCTTCGGATTGGGATTAGAGACATCTCAGATTCGTTCGGCGGTGAAGTTCATGACGAACCTTGTGACCATGGTAGAAACTCTTGATGCATCGTTAGCAGAGATCAACCCTCTAGCGGTAACTCCAACTGGCGACATCGTTGCGCTGGACGCCAAAATCAACCTCGACGATAACGCTCTGTTCAAACACCCCGAGCTACCAGAACTGAGGGACCCTCACGAGGAAGACCCGCTTGAAATCAAGGCCCACGAAAACGATCTGAACTACATCAAACTTGACGGCGATGTGGGCTGCATGGTCAACGGTGCAGGGTTGGCGATGGCGACGATGGACATCATCAAGCTCGCTGGAGGTCAGCCAGCCAACTTCCTGGATGTTGGTGGATCCGCATCAGTAGTGACAGTGAGGAGCGGGTTTGAGATTCTAATGTCCGACCCCAACGTCCGCGCGGTGCTGATTAACATATTCGGCGGCATCGTCAGGTGTGACCGAGTTGCGGCAGGCGTTATAGAAGCGATGTCTCAGGTGAATGTCGATATGCCGGTGGTAGTGCGATTGGAAGGGACGAACGCTCGTGAGGCAGCTGAGCTGCTGGACGCATCCGATCTGGAGTTCTCAGTGGCGAAAAGCCTCGAAGAAGCGGCGAACATGGTCACCTCGACCCTGAACTGAATAGCCTATTGGAGGGGCGGTTTGGTGATGGTTCTAAGTTGCTCATCAGGAACAGACCAGAGTCGATAATCTGCTTTGCAGGTGAGACAGGAACTACCTCCAGCAGTCGGAGGTAGGCAGCGGTACATTAGGAGGGACAACTGAAAGGAAACACCCTTGTCGATATTGGCGATCACACCACAAGAGATTCAGGCTCGGCTGAAACAGATTGAGCCCTACCTAAAGCGGCAGCTTCTGCCATTTTGGTTAGACAACGGCTCCGACGAGAAGTTCGGCGGCTTCTTGACCCACTTTGACCGAGAGGGCCAACCCTCTGGTGGCACTGACAAGACTCTCGTGGGTCAGACACGCCTCATCTATACCATGGCGTCAGCCCACCGTTCAGGATATGGCGACCTCCTGACAGCTTTCTCCGCGACCGAGGGTGTCGAGTTCCTCATTGACAACTACTGGGACGACGAATATGGTGGATGGTACTGGAACTGCGACAGACAGGGCTGGTCCACCGACGAGAGCAAGATAGTTTACGGACAGAGTTTCGCCATCTACGCTCTTAGCGAGTTCACGCTGGCTACAGGTAAAGAGATCGGGCAGGAGTACGCCGAGAGGACTTTCGATCTTCTGGTTCGAAACGCCGCAGAGACCGAGTATGGCGGCTACTACGAGATGCTCAACTCGGACTGGTCGCCCAAATCGAGCGGGGCGGGTGGCGGCGATCGCAAGACATTCGACGTGCATATGCACCTTATGGAGGCCTTTACCGCCCTCTACGAACTTACAGGCTCCAAGGATCATGAACGCAAATTGAGAGCTGTCGTGGGCATCCTACTAAACCGGATGTTGGAGCCGACTCACGGAACAGGCGTAGCGCAGTTTGCGCTTGACTGGACCCCCCTAAGGGCGATCCAGTTCAAAAACATCTGGGGCAACGACAGGGAGGCCGACGATTTTGAAGGCCGCCCGCTCAACAACACGAGCTACGGGCACAACGTAGAGTTCGCGTGGCTTCTTCAGCACACGCTCGATGTTTTGGGCGACGACATCGACGATTACAAAGATATCCTCGGCAAGCTCTATGACCATGCGGTCACCTACGGCGTTGACCGTGAACACGGTGGTATTTTTGTCGAGGGCCCTCACGATGGCGAAGCCACCCAAACCCTAAAAGAGTTTTGGCAGCAAGCCGAAGCGATGGTCGGTTTCTTGGACGCCTACCTCTTGTACAACAGCAAGAACTATTGGGACGCGTTTACATCAGTGTTCGAGTTCACCTGGGAGAAGATGATAAACCACGATGTGGGAGAGTGGTTCGCCCTTCTCGAACGCGACGGAACCGTCAAATGGGACTACCTTGGCCACGAATGGAAGACCAGTTATCATACTGTAAGGTCAATGATTCAGTGTGTAGACCGCCTCAAGCAGCTTGAGAGGCTTACCTAGCCGATCGACACCCACCACCGTTGTTTTTTTGCGACGGTGGTGTTGACTGGGATTGATCCCAAATTTGAGTGGTATGTCTGCATCAGTCCCGTGTTTCTAACTTTCCGGATGACGGTCTGGGCACCGATACCTTTCCGAGAGATCCACACCGAATGACGGCGCACTACCGACCAGTAGTGCGCTCTGGCGCCACACAGGAGCACAGATGAGCATATTAGTCGATAAGAGCACCCGCCTTGTCGTGCAGGGGATCACCGGTGGTGAGGGGTCTTTCCACACCCGCCAGATGGTAGAGTACGGCACGCAGGTCGTAGCAGGCGCGGTACCGGGCAAAGGCGGCCAGGATTTTGATGGTATTCCGGTGTTCAACACGGTATCAGACGCTGTCGAGCAGGCCGGCGCAAACGCGTCGGTGGTGTTTGTTCCGCCGCCGTTCGCCGCTGACGCGATCATGGAGGCCGCTGATGCTGGGGTTGCACTGGTGATCTGCATCACTGAAGGCATTCCCACCATCGACATGATCGACGTTCACGCCTATTTGGAAAACCGCCCGACCAGGTTAGTGGGTCCCAACTGCCCGGGAGTCATATCTCCCGGACAGTGCAAAATCGGCATAATGCCAGAGTTCATTCACGAACCAGGTCCGGTGGGTGTGGTGAGCCGCAGCGGTACGTTGACCTACGAAGCGGTTTTTCAGTTGACACAGCGCGGAATCGGGCAATCAACCTGTCTGGGCATCGGCGGCGATCCGATCATCGGCACCCAGTTCGTCGATGCGCTCAAACTTTTCGCCGCAGACGACGCCACCGAGGCGGTAGTCCTCATCGGCGAAATCGGCGGTACCGCTGAAGAGGACGCTGCTGAGTTCATCCGCGACCATGTCGACAAACCGGTCGTGGCTTTAATCGCCGGGCGAACCGCCCCCCCTGGCAAGCGGATGGGGCATGCAGGTGCCATCATAGCAGGTAGTCACGGCACCGCCGACGAGAAGATGGCGGCTCTTGAAGCTGCTGGCGTCAGCGTTTGTCAAAGCCCTGCGGATATTGGCCAAACTGTCCAAAAAGTCTTAAATTAGACAGTGTAGGGTGGGGTTTTGGAGGCATGATCATGGCCCTGGAATCTGACCACCCACAACTGCGATGCCCATCGGTGTGGTATGGGAACCTTCCCAGTCCAATCTGTTGGCTTTGATGTGCTGCCCTAGACTCTTCTTCTGACAACCTGATTAGCAGCCGACGCCGCGAGTACGGTGTTGCAGTTGCATGTCAAAACCATTCGGAGGCACAACGTGGTCGAAAAGACCCTATTGATGATTAAGCCTGACGCTGTCGGCGCAGGACATACAGGTTCGATACTCGGTCGTCTTGAGCAAGAAGGGTTCAAGATCGTCGCGCTCAAGAAGACGAGGCTATCAGACGAAAAAGCTCGCCTGTTCTACGCTGTCCATCAGGAGCGACCGTTCTACGACGATCTTGTAACATTCATGACATCGGGACCGGTCGTTCCAGTCCTCCTTTTCAAAGAGGATGCCATCTCTTCACTCCGAGAGCTGGTGGGCAACACCGATACCGCCCTCGCCGACGACGGGACCATCCGGCAGCTCTATGGAACCGACAAGCAGATGAATGCGGTCCATGCATCTGATGCGACACAGACCGCCGCCACCGAAGCCGCTTTCTTTTTCAGCGAGCTTGAACGTCTCTAGCCTGGCGACACCTCATGAGCACAGAAACTTTAGACCAACTAGCCAGCGTCGCCAAAGCTGGCGGCCTTACAGCGGCCCAGGACGAGCGCGGATTCAGCCGAGTGGCGGTCATCGGTGCAGGCACAATGGGCACCGGAATCGCCCAAGCTGTCACCCAGACCGGCCTTGATGTAATAATCTGCGAAAAAGATGCCGATTCGCTGAAAGAAGGCATTGCACGGCTAACCGAATCCCTCGACCAGGAGATCGGCAGATGGGGGATGACCGCTGGCGAACGCCGCGCGATTCTCGCTCGAATACACGCTGGCGATCCTAATCAGCCCCAATCACGGGGTACTGGCCAACATCGGCGAAATCGACGCAGTGGGGCACCGCGTTGTCCACGGCGGCGAAAAATTTTCAGGGCCGGTGGTCATCACCGACGAGGTGATGGCGCAGATCGTTGACTGCATAGATTTGGCTCCGCTCCATAACCCTCACAACATCCAGGGGATCAAGGCGTGCCAGAGGCTTTTGGACCATGCGCCGCAGGTAGCTGTTTTCGACATCGCGTTCCACCAGACGATGCCTCCCTACGCCTACATGTACGCCATCCCCCACGCGGTATACACCCGCCACGCGGTCAGGCGCTATGGTTTCCATGGCACCTCCCATCGCTACGTCGCAGAGCGCACCGCAACTGTCATGAAACGCCCTATAGACGAACTCAAAATCGTAACGTGTCACCTGGGCAACGGCTGTTCGATGGCGGCGATCGACGGTGGTAAATCGGTGGTTACCAGCATGGGTTTTACCCCGTTAGAGGGGCTGGTGATGGGTACCCGCAGCGGCGACATCGATCCGGCGGTGATCCTTCACGTTATGGGACGCGAAGAGCTAACTCTTCACGAGGCCAACGCTCTGCTCAACAAGCATAGCGGCCTTTCTGGACTATCGGAGGTCTCCGGCGACATGAGAGAGGTGCTCACCGAATCCGACAAGGGAAGCGAACGTGCAGAGTTAGCTGTGGAAGTCTATGCATACAGGATTCGTAAATATATTGGGGCATACATGGCAGTTCTTGGTGGCCTCGACGCTGTGGTGTTTACCGCTGGAGTCGGGGAGAACAGCCCGATCGTCCGTGCCAAAGCTTGCCAAGGTTTGGAGCGGCTCGGAATTGAGATAGACGAAACAGCCAACAACAGCGCGACTGGCCAGGAACAGGTCATCAGCCCTGGAGGCGGATCGGTGGAGGTCTGGGTGGTCCCAACAAACGAAGAGATGGCCATCGCCCGGCAGACAGAGCAGCTCGTTGCGGATTGACACCTACACACCTATTCCGGTATTCTTTGATGTTTGATGCTATGCGCTTTGAAGTCATACGTATAAAAGAGGGGCACACGCCCCTTAACTGGACCGGAGAATTGACCGGCCTCGATCTTTGTTTCGATGGCGAGTCGCCTCCAGAGCCGATCGAGTTCACCGGCGAGGTGTCTCGGCTGGGTGATCTTGTCACTGTCAGGGGCACAGTCGTTACCGAACTGGGTCGTGAGTGTGACCGCTGTTTGGGATCGGCGACGTTGAAGGTATCAGCGGAGTTTCTGGCGCTCATAAAGATCCTGCGCAGGGACGAAACGCCTGAGACGCTTCAGGAAGACGAAAACGATCCGCTGATTCCGGTGGCGTACGATACAGCACATGTGGACCTGAGTGGGCATGTCAGGGAGGCGGTCCTGCTGGCGCTTCCCATGGCCACCTACTGCAAGTCCGACTGTTTGGGGTTGTGTCCGGTGTGTGGTGCCGATATGAATACTGAGCCGTGCGACTGCGATCGCCCGACCGATGCACGTTGGGCAGCATTAGAAGCGCTCAAGTAGAGTTGATGCGCCCATCTGAAAGGGCACTTTAGCGAGGGAGAGTCTGTTGTGGCGGTACCTAAACGAAAAACGTCCAAATCGCGCAAAAACAAAAGGCGCACCCATTGGAAGGCGTCAACTCCGACGGTGTCAACCTGCGGTCATTGTGGTCAGCCGAAAAGAGCACACCATGTGTGCCCCAACTGCTACTACTATGGCGATCGCCAGGTGATAGCCACCGAAGAGGAGTAGCAGAGCCACCGATTGCCGGTCGGTGGCGCGTAAGCACTCCGCAATAAGCGAACCCACCAATCAGTAGTAGGCGTAGGAGACGCGAATGGACACCAATGATGCCCGTCGTTCGGTGATTTCTGGCGTTGGTTCGGCAGTGCCTTCAAAAGTGCTCACAAACCACGACCTTGAGGGCATGGTAGACACCACTGACGAGTGGATTATCACCCGCACCGGCATAAGAGAGCGACACATTGCCGAGAACGGCGAAACCACCGTTTCGCTTGCGTTGGAGGCATCCCAAATAGCGCTCGACGATGCTGGAATAGCGGCCAAAGACCTAGACTTCATCCTTCTTGGCACACTTACAAACGATATCGGATTCCCGTCGTCAGCATGCCTTCTCCAGGAGGAGTTAGGCGCGTCGCACACCGCTGGCGCGATGGATTTCAACGCCGCCTGTTCAGGTTTTGTGTATGGCGTTTCGATAGCCGATGCCCTTATCAGAGCAGGGACCGCCCGCAACGTTCTGGTGGTCGGAGCTGAAACACTGTCCAAGATTGTTGACTGGACCGACCGGAACACATGTGTGCTCTTTGGTGATGGCGCCGGTGCAGCAATAATCAGCGCAGACGAGAGCGGAAATGGTCGTGGTGTCATCGGCACCTATATGCGCTCTGACGGTTCCAATCCAGAGATGCTGCGCAGATGGGGCGGCGGTCAGCGTAAACCCAACGGAGACGGTGATGCCGCTTCGTTCGATTTTATCCATATGGACGGCCAGGATGTGTTTAAGCGCGCCGTGACAGCGATGGGTGATGCCGCGGAGTATATCTTGGAGCAGACGGGCTACATCGGCGACGACCTCGACCTTCTGGTCCCTCATCAAGCGAACATGAGGATCATCCAAGCGACGGCAAAGCGGATCAACCTTCCCATGGAGAAGGTCTACGTCAACCTGGAGCGGTACGGTAACACTTCAGCAGCCACGATACCGATCTGTCTCGACGAGCTGAAGCGGGACGGGCGTTTCAATCCAGGCGAGCTGGTGATGCTGGTGGCGTTCGGTGCCGGGCTGACCTGGGGATCAGTGCTTCTTCGCGCCTGAGATACCGTCATGTCCAACTCCTCTCCAGCATTCCTCTGTCCAGGCCAGGCATCGCAGTCAGTGGGCATGGGTGCCGATCTCTACGAGTCGTCCTCGATAGCCCGCGAGCTGTACGATCTGGCGGACAACGCTCTGGGCTGGTCTGTCAGCAAAACCTCATTTGAAGGCCCAGCCGAAGAGCTAAACAGAACTGAACACACCCAGCCTGCACTTTTTGTCCACAGCGTGGTCTGCGGGGCTCTGCTGAAAGAGCACGGAGTTCAGCCGACCGTCGCCGCCGGGCACAGCTTGGGGGAGTACTCAGCGCTGGCGTTGGCAGGTGTTTTTACGTTTGAAGAAGGGCTCACAGCGGTTGCCGAGCGTGGCAGGTTGATGGCCCAAGCAGGAGCAAGCTCACCAGGAGCGATGGCCGCAGTGCTTGGGGTGGACGACGATCAGGTAACTGGGGTCTGCCGCGACATCACTGGCGAAGGCCATATTGTCGTCGCCGCCAACTTCAACTCCCCTGGACAGGTCGTTATCTCAGGGAGCATAGACGGTGTCAAGGCCGCTGCCGTAGCATTGGCTGATATCGGGGCCAAGCGTGTCGTTCCACTGCCGGTGAGTGGCGCATTTCACTCACCTCTAATGCAGCCGGTTCAGGAGCTGTTCGCCGCGTTTTTGGCAGAGATACCGATGGCTGACGCCCAGATACCGGTCATATCCAACGTCACCGCCGAGCCGGTTCAGGACAGCGGCGAAATCAGATCGCTGCTCATCGCCCAGTTGACATTGCCGATTAGCTGGACCGCCTCAATGGCTCGCTTAGGCGGCATGGCACCGACATCGGTGTTGGAAGTTGGACCGAAAAACGTGCTTCAGGGGTTGATGAAGAGGATCAACCGCGACATCAAAGTGCAGTTGGCAGGGACCGTCGCTGCCATAAAGTCAGTATCCACACAAGGAGGTAGGCCGTGATCCGTCGTCACACTCTCTATCTCGCTACCGCAATGCTAAGTGTACTGGTCGTTTCGTGTGGTTTGCCCAAACCGCACCCAGGAATCGTTTCGACCCGCGATGGCACTCCGCTCGCCACAGACGTATTTCTTCCCAAAGAATCCGATATCCAACCACCGTATCCTGCCATCTTAGTGCGGACGACCTACAACAAAGACGCAGGCAGAGCTGGCGTGACGATGGCGCAGATGATCGCCAAACAATACACTGAGCGCGGCTATACCTTGGTTGTGCAGGACACGAGAGGGCGCTTTGGCTCAGCAGGCGTCGATTCTATCTTCCTTACCGATGGCGCAGGCTACTCCCGCGATGGTTACGACACCATTGAGTGGATAACCCAGCAGCCGTGGTCCGACGGTCAGGTCGGGATGTGGGGTGTGTCCGCACAGGCCATCACAAGTTATCTGGCTGCAGCCAGCGGTCACCCTGCACTCAAGTGCGCATGGGTGACGATGGGCGGCTCGAACCTGTACCACGATATCTTCTATCCAGGCGGAGTCTTTCGAAGCAGAATGGTGGACACCTGGGTTACTGGTCAGGGACGCGCTGATTTCCTGCCGTTTATCCACTCCCACTCGTCCTACGACCGACACTGGCAAGGCGTTGACATCACGAACCACGCTTCAGGCGTCAGGACCGCATTTTATCACACAGGCGGCTGGTTTGACTGTATGAGTGTTGGGCAGACCCGTGGTTTCAAAGCGCTTCATGAGAGTGGCGGCGAAGGAGCCAAAGGCCAACAGATGTTGGTGATGGGACCCTGGTCTCACGCAGGCACCGGCCGCACTCAGGGCGAGTTGACATTTCCAGACAACAATGCGACGATAAAGCTCAACAAAGAGACGTTCGCGTGGTTCGATCATCACCTCAAAGGCGAGACGAATACCATAGACAGCCTTCCGCCAGTGCGGTACTACCTCATGGGCGATGTTGACGACTCCACCGCGCCGGGGAACGTCTGGCTGTCCGCTGATTCGTGGCCTCCAGCAGGGGTCAAAGACAGATCATTCTTCTTTGGCGACAACGGAGGGCTTAACGAATCCGCATCGGTCTCAAAAGCGCCGGACTCTTACAGCTACGACCCGCGAAACCCGGTGCCGACATTAGGTGGTCTCAACCTGTTCCAGCCCATCGGCCCTGCGGACCTAACTTCAATAGAAACCAGGGACGATGTGGTTTCCTATACAACACCACCGCTAACTGAACCGCTCGCCGTCGTCGGTCCAGTGGGGGTCACGCTTTGGGCTTCGTCATCGGCGGAAGACACAGATTTCATGGCGATGCTCACCGATGTCTATCCTGACGGCCGCTCAATGCTGATTTTGGACGGCCCGATACGCGCCAGGCATCGCGATTCGTTCACTGAAGAGACCCCAATGTCTCCAGGTCAAGCCTACGAGTTCGAGATAGACCTTTGGGAGACAGCGCTGGTGTTCAACAAGGGCCACCGGATTCGCGTAGACATCACCAGCTCAAGTTCGCCGCGATTCAAAGTCAACCCGAACGCCGTAGCCGCAGGGGACACGGTTGTGGCGGTAAATACGATCTATCACGACGGCGCACGCCCATCGTCAATTACGTTCGCCGTATTGCCACCAGAAGCGACGACGCCTTGATAGTCCACCGCCAAAAACGTCTCTGTGGGGGGTGGTTCGCACGCAGCCTTTTTCTGCTGCTGCTGTCTGTGCCTTCTTGGGCATCCTATGTACTACTTTCACCAGGATGGCGGCCTCGATCCGCTATTCCTTGATGCCGACGAACCGTCTGATAGCCACGTCTACGATCCGGCGGCACCGGTACCAACGGTGGGTGATCTTAACCTGTTTCTGAAAAAAGATCCATACGATCAGCGCGAATTGGAGTCGAGGGACGATGTCCTAACAAACACCATCGCTCCGCTCGAAACGCCAATAGCGGTGGCTGGGCCGATTTCAGTTAGTCTGTGGGCGTCATCATCCGCCGAAGACACGGATTACATGGCCAAACTGTGCGATGTGTATCCCGATGGCCGGTCGATGCTAATCCTGGACGCTGCTATCCGCACACGTTTTCGCGATGGTTTTCGCAGCGAGAGTTTCATGACTCCAGGCCAGAGCTACCGTTTTGACATCAAGCTAGGACATACAGCGCTGGCATTTGGAAAAGGCCACAGAGTTCGTGTGGACATCTCAAGCAGCAATTCGCCCAGATTCCACCCCAATCCCAACACTGCGACACCGTTTCACACCGATTCTGTTGGGGTGATCGCCACTAACACGATCTACCACGACGAGACCCGCAGATCGGCGCTCGTCTTGTCTATATTACCGCTCGACCACTAGGTTTATCCTATGGGGGGATGACAGGCAGGTCGCCCCCCGGCATAGAGCTCGGCGCAAAAAAAATCGGCGCGCCGGGATATTTGGACGCCGGAACGACTACAACCGCTTGGGGGAGTTAGCATGGATCTGACATCAAAGACCGCCATCGTCACCGGCGGGGCGCAGGGAATAGGCTGGGACTGCGTTGAAAAGCTCAGTGGCGCTGGCACCAACATCGTGATAGCCGATATCCAGGATGAGTCGGTCGGCTCAGAAGCCGCAAAAAAAGTGGTTCAGGCTGGCGGCCAAGCGATCTACGTCCAATGCAACGTCACCGACGAGGACGACGTAGGGTCGATGGTGGAAAAAGCGGTGGAGGAATTTGGGGGCTTAAGTATTTTGATCAACAACGCTGGGATCACCAGCGACACCCTCATGCTCAGAATGAAATTTGAGCAGTGGAGCCGTGTGATCGAGACCAATCTGACATCGATGTTTCTCACCACTCAGGCCGCAGTCAGACCGATGATGAAAGCCAGGTGGGGGCGGATAGTCAATATCTCGTCCATCATCGGGCGCATCGGCAATCCTGGTCAGGCCAACTACGCAGCATCCAAAGCAGGTGTCATCGGCCTTACTAAGACCACGGCGAAAGAGTTTGCTCCGAGGGGGATCACTGCCAACGCAGTGGCTCCTGGGTTCATCGCATCGCGTATGACGGACACTCTGGATGAAAAATACAAGCAGCAGCTTCTGGAGGCGATCCCTCTAGGGCGAATCGGAGGCACTGAAGATGTCGCCAATCTGGTGAGTTTTTTGGCTTCCGAGGAGGCATCGTACATCACCGGTCAGGTCATCAACGTCGATGGCGGGATGGCAATGTAGTCCGGCGTTCTGTTGGACGATCGACCGTACACTTAAGCCCCAAAACAGGGCTTTTTGGAGGAATCACAATGGCATTGGAAGACCGCGTCAAAGAGTTGGTGATTGAGCAGCTAGGAGTGACCGAGGAGCAGGTCACCGGCACCGCTAATTTCATCGAAGACTTGGGTGCCGACTCGCTGGATACAGTCGAACTCGTCATGGCGTTTGAGGACAAGTTTGACGTCCAGATACCTGACGAAGATGCAGAAAAAATCACCACAGTGAGCGACGCGGTGACCTATCTGGAGGGCAAAGGCGTCGAGGACAAGTAACCTGCCTAAATAGGGAGTTGGGCGGTGATGCAAGATCGCCCAGCTTCCTGATGTGAAAGGCAGCCGATGGTGGCCGCCAAAGAGGAGTAGGCATGGATCGGCGT
This sequence comes from uncultured bacterium, assembly GCA_964627605.1. Lineage (GTDB taxonomy): Bacteria > Latescibacterota > MWCZ01 > MWCZ01 > CAZVGZ01 > CAZVGZ01. Next base: position 39,524 of record CAZVGZ010000010.1, read on the forward strand.
GTCGTAATAACAGGTGTTGGCGTTGTTACGCCTGTGGGGACAGGTGTGCCCAAATTTTGGGAAGCTATCGTCGCCGGAAAATCAGGTATAGGCTTGGTTACGGCGTTCGATACCACCGGCTACCCCACCCAGATCGCCGGTGAGGCCCTAGATTTCGACCCCACCGCTACCATCCCCCCCAAAGAGATACGGCGGATGGACCGGTTCGCACAGATGGCGATAACCGCCTCGCTGGAAGCGGTCGCAGACTCTGGGATCGACATCGGCAGCGCGGCTGACAGAGTTGGAGTCATCTACGGCGCGGGTATTGGCGGAATTCGCACGATTGAGGAGCAGGCTGGAGTTCTAAAAGATCGAGGCTCAGACCGCGTCTCACCATTTATGATCCCCATGCTCATCGCTGATATGGGCGCAGGCCTGATATCGATGCGCCTCGGCGCAAAAGGCCCCAACTACGCTGTGGTCTCGGCGTGTGCAACCGGAATCCATGCCCTCAGCGACGCCGCCCATACAATCGCCAGAGGCGATGCTGACGCCATTATCACCGGTGGTGCCGAAGCTGCTGTTACAGGGCTTGGAATGAGCGGGTTCTGCTCGATGCGGGCGATGTCCACCCGCAACGATGATCCCCAGGGTGCCAGCCGACCTTTTGACTTGGGTCGCGACGGGTTTGTCATGGGAGAAGGAGCTGGTGCTCTGCTTCTGGAGTCTCTCGATCAGGCCGAGCGCCGAGGCGCAGACATCTACGGCGAGGTGATCGGTACAGCCGCCAGCGGCGACGCCCACCACATGAGCGCTCCAGCGCCAGGAGGCGAGGGAGCAGCTCGTTCCATGAAGGCGGCAGTTGAGAGAGCTGAAATCAATCCTGAGGATGTGGACTACATAAACACCCACGGCACCTCGACACCGCTTGGGGACGTCGCTGAGGTTCAGGCGATAAAGACCGTATTTGGCGATAGCGCCAAATCGCTGGCGACCAACTCGACGAAGTCCATGACCGGCCACCTTTTAGGAGCCGCCGGCGCGGTTGAGTCCATCGTCTGCCTTCTGGCGATTAGGGACGGCGTCCTACCACCGACGATCAATCAGGACGATCCGGACACAGAATGCGATCTGGACACAGTGCCAAATGTTGCGCGGCAGGCGACAATCAAAACCGCTCTTAACAACGGATTTGGGTTCGGCGGGCACAACGCTACTGTCATTTTCCGTCGGTTTGACGGCTGACACGGCAGTGAGACAGATCGGGTGTCCTTTTTACGGTGGATTAGGCGAGTAGTGCAGCCTTTGGGAGCGATTACAGGGGAAAATGGGACGGTTGCGACAGGTTTTAGATAGCGTATTAGGCGGTCGGCGGCTCGCCACCAAAGACCCGTCTGTGTCAGTTTCCGAGCTCGAAGCGATCATCGGCTATCGTTTTGACGACCCGGAACTGCTTATCCGTTCGCTCAAACACCGCTCCTACGTCTACGCCGAACAGGGTCAAGAACCGACCAACGGTGCCGACGCCAACGAACGTTTGGAGTTCTTAGGCGACGCGGTCTTGGGCCTTATAGTCACCGAACACCTCTACCGCCGCTTCCCGTCGCAGCGCGAAGGAGCGCTCACCAAACGCAAATCTATCCTTGTCAGCAAGACTATTCTCGCAAAGCGCGCCAAATCCCTTGGCCTCGATCAGTACGTGCTTCTAAGCAAGCTGGAAGATACCGCAGGAGGGCGTCAGCGGCGATCTATTTTAGGAGACTGCTACGAAGCGTTATTAGGGGCGATCTATCTTGACGGCGGCTTGGAACCGGTGACGACGTTTCTCGAGCGCGAGTTGCTTACGGACTTGGAGTCGTTTACCGGATCGGCAACTAATCACAAATCGGTGCTACTGGAGTGGGTACAGGCCAAAGGCCTTCCCCACCCGAAGTACGAACTGCGTGATGAGCAGGGCCCTGACCACCACAAAACGTTCGACATCGGCGTCACGGTAGATGGCGAACAGTTGGGATCGGGCAGCGGTCGCAGCAAGAAAGAGGCACAACAGAAAGCCGCCCAGGTAGCGCTTGGGGTTTTGGCGCTGCGACCCGATGACGAGCTTTCAGAACAGCCCCAGAATCCGCCCATCTAGACCGAGAGGATGAGTTGCAGATGTCACTCCACGAGCCTCACAGGTGGCGGATTCTCTTTTCAGACGAATCGGATGGCGCAGGCAACATGGCGTTGGATGAAGCGATCAGCGAGTCGGTCGCGGCTGGCCTCAGTCCCCCAACCCTCCGGCTCTATACCTGGAACCCTCCAACAATCTCATTCGGATGCTCCCAACACATCGAGTCGGAAATCGACGTCGACGCATGCCAGCGGGACGGCATAGGTCTAGCTCGCAGAATCTCAGGTGGGCGGGCGGTGCTACACTCGCAGGAGTTGACCTACAGCGTTTTCGCCAAGCCCAACGACCATAGAGCTTTCAGTGGCTCTATCAATGACACATACGAAGCTATCAGCAGAGGCCTAGTGAAGGGTTTGCTGCGATCGGGAGTGGATGCAGAGCTGTATCGAGGTGAGGTCGGTGCTCAAATTCTAGCGCAGACCTCAGCGCCCTGCTTCGCCAGTACATCACGTTCAGAGGTGGTCCTGCAAGGGCGGAAATTAGTAGGAAGCGCTCAGAGAAGGACAGCGGATGTCGTGCTGCAACACGGGTCGATCCTGTTGGGCCGCGATCATCTGCGCATCATCGACTATATGAGAGTCACCGAGAGTGTCAGGCTGCGTCTTAAGCGGTATATGGAGGACAACACGATCTCGCTCCAACAGACCGATTGGGACGAAGCAAGATCGAAAAAACTCCCAGAGAGGCTTAGACAAGGTTTTGCAGAGGTGTTTGAAATCGATCTGGAGTGGGACAGCCAGAGCGATTTTGAGCGCGATAGGGCCATATCGCTCGTGAGTACCAGATACGGTCTCAAAAGTTGGACACTCAAGACGCACGGCTCACCAAAGGTGGCAGCAGGTGTATAACGATAGCGAATGGCAGCGCACGATGCGAATCCGTCTGGACTACAACAACGTAATGGCGGACATGATTGGCGATGAACACGGAATCAAAGCCGACGAGTTGACGCGTCTAGGAGGTCTTCTTGGCGAAATAGACACCGATCTGGCTTCCCTAAGAGAGTCGGGCTCACTGCCATACCGCGATCTGCTCTACCAGGACATCTCCGCCGTCACCGAGTGTACCGAAAACCTTCAGGCACGTTTCTCCACAATGGTAGTAATAGGGATCGGCGGATCGGCGTTAGGAGCCATATCGCTTAGGACAGCGCTATGTCATCCACACCACAACGAACTTGACGACGGCAGACGCCAGGGGATGCGCCTTTTTGTCGCCGACAATGTCGATCCAGATGCCCTGACAGCCCTATTTGACATTGTTGAACCTCAGACCACCGTATTCAACGTAATTACGAAGTCAGGCAGCACAGCGGAGACGATGAGCACACTGCTTCTGGTGATCCGCTATCTGAAAGACAATATCCGCGACAGTTGGCGTGACCACCTGATCGCCACTACCGACCCCGCCAAAGGCGATTTGAGAGCGTTTGCGGACAGTGAAAATGTCGCCACGCTCGAAGTGCCTGACGGTGTAGGCGGAAGGTTCTCAGTGTTGAGTGGTGTCGGGCTTCTTCCTGCTGCGGCTGCTGGGATCGACATAGCGGAGCTGCTGGCTGGTGCGGCGGCGATGGACGAGAGGCTCACCAGTTCTGAAGTGATGGACAGCCCGGCCTATGTCGGTGCAGCGATTCACCACCTAGCCTACAACCACGAACACCCCAAGCCAATAGCGGTGATGATGCCCTATGTTCAGGCGCTCAAAGACGTATCGGACTGGTTCAGGCAGCTCTGGGCGGAGTCGCTCGGCAAAGCTGTCGATCTCTCCGGCGACCTGGTCAACGTCGGGCCAACCCCGGTAAATGCGCTTGGTGTCACCGACCAACACTCCCAGGTACAGCTCTACGTCGAAGGCCCCAACGACAAACTGTACACTTTCGTGGCTGCCGATAGGTTTTCTCACCCAATGCCTTTCCCAAATGAGCTTCCTGAGTATGCCGCCACATCCTATTTTGATGGCGCTACTATGGAGCAGCTTCTAAGAGCCGAACGTCAGGCAACTGAGTTGGCGCTCTGCGGGCAGTTCCGACCGAACATGACACTCACGCTTCCAGAAGTCCGCGCTTTCACCGTTGGGCAGTTGCTGTACATGCTGGAAGTGCAGACTCTCTGCGCTGGAGCGCTCTTCAATGTGGACCCTCTGGATCAACCAGGCGTAGAAGCTGGCAAAACAGCCACCTACGCACTGATGGGCCGAGAGGGCTACGAAGCCCAAGCCGCTCAAATACGTTCCGAACAGGCCCGCCGCAAAGACGACTACCGCCTCGCGTGAGTTGCCGGATCTCTGCCCCAAGGGCCTCTGGTTGTGGACGATATTCCGCGGTTCGGCAGACGCGGCGCAGGACAGCATAATCTGTTCTGTCGGAATCACCTTCCGATCATTCCTCTAGATTCCCGACTTGCACACAACAACTGTTTGTAGTAATATAGCGTTGGGCGACTGAGCAAGAGTAAGTGCTCCTAATCGCCCCCTTCGGTTCAACTGACTGCGCCATTCCACGCCCCGCTCTTACGGGGTTAGCGACATGGCGCACGACCCCACATGGAGGCGAGTGGTGAGTTTCTCATTGGAAATAGACTACCCCATCGAGCGGATGGAGCAGAACCGCAAACGGGCGAAGGCACGGCAATCCTACGACTACCACGACCGGGTCCCTGTGGCTTTCTGCTTCGTCCCACGATTCTTCACACCGATCTTCGGGATTCCCTACAACGAGATATTCAAGGACATCGAAACCCAGTACCACCGGTTGTTGCAGTTCGCCAAATACCGAATAGAAAACATACCTGACGACTCCTACTGCTTTGAACCCACCGTCGTGGTCCAACCCTATTTCGACAACGTGATTGAGGCCGACGCTTTCGGTGCCGAGATAATCTACCCGGAGAACGAGACTGTCCACTTAAGTACCCGCTGACCGCAGAGAGACAGGCAAACCTTTCTTCACTCGACCGGAGTTGCTTTGCATAATCCGGCGGTACCAACACACATTGGCGGCGTGTTCCCACACTTAGCGGTCAAGGCTGACCACAAGCCCTTCAGGAGTGAGACAGGGATTGGGGCGCTGATGCCGTGGGCCGATCGACTCTGGTTCGTCACCTACGTCGCGCACAAGGCAGGGAGCGGTGGCGGTACCGGGCTGTTCTCCATTGATGACCAGATGCAGATCACGAAGCAACCGGCCTCACGAGTCGGGACGTACGCCAACCGTATCATCCACCATGAGTCCGACCAGCTCATCATCGGCCCGCACGCGATAAGTACAGATGGCGACGTGCGCACGTTCGAAGATCTCGTGGATGTGCGGTTGGCAGCGACGGCCAGACATTTGGATGAACCCGAAAACCTGGTCTACTTCCTCGGCATGGAAGGAACACTCTACGAAGCCGATGTCCACACCCTGGCCGCCCAACCGATTGCCGACCTGAATGCGGAACTCGGTGTGGAGAGCAAGCCTCACTTCAAAGACGCCTACTCAGATCACGGTAGGCTCGTTGTCGTAAATAACTCCTACTACGCTGAGGACTACGCTCGCGGCGAAAGCGACGGGCGCTTGGCGGAATGGGACACCAAGCGATGGCGAACGATAGCACAGACGCAGTTCAACACGGTAACCGGTCGCAGTTCCGACGCGCTTGGGCGAGCCATCTACGCCGCCGGGCAGGATAGGGCCTCCGCACTGCTGTACGTCTATCTACCAACCACCGGATGGAAAATCTACCGGCTGCCGCGGAGCACGCACACGCAGGACCACGCGTGGACCACCGAATGGCCTCGCATGCGCGAAGTGGAGTCAGAACGCTGGCTGCTCGACGCAGGTGGCATGTTCTACGAGTTGCCTGCGATGACGTACGCCGACTCGCTTCGCGGAGTTGTCCCGATATGCCGCCACCTTCGTATCATTGGCGACTACTGCTCATGGAACGGGCTGATGGTAATGGCTGGCGACCAGGCGACCCCAATCGGCGACACTAATCCGTTCATCGGCCAATCGCAGTCGAACCTCTGGTTCGGGAAAACCGACGATCTTTGGTCCTTTGGCTCGAAGCCATCGGGCTGGGGCGGCCCCTGGTGGGACCAGGCTGTGAAGGCTGAAATCCCCTCGGACCCTTTTCTTATGACCGGATTTGAAAAAAAATGCATACACATCAGCCACGATGGTGAACAGTCGGAAAGATTTGCCGTCGAACTCGACTTCCAAGGCACCGGTGCGTGGTGTCGCTACACAGAACTCGAATCCAGCGGGGGGTACGTCGTGCATGCGTTCCCAGACGGCACTGCCGCCCACTGGGTACGCATCGTGCCCTACCGGGACTGCACCGCAACCGCACAGTTTTTCTACAGTTGATCGAACTCGGGAACGACAGGCCTCAAGGCTGGTCTCAGATCGCAGACGATTATCACTTACGCAGAGGAATCCCAATGTCCAACACTCAAATCCCCATCGGTCCAGGCGATGAAATTAAAGTCACCAATATCGAGACATTTGTCCTAAAGAACTCGTGGGTCTTCGTCAAGATTTCGACCGACGCAGGAATCACGGGTTGGGGCGAGATGCTCAAGGATGACGCCAAGGCTTGTGCCGCCGGAGCGTTGGAGGTCGTAGGCTATCTAGTGGGCCAGGACCCCCGCCGGGTCGTCCACCACTGGCAGGCCATCCACCGTGGGGCTTTCTATCGCGGTGGCCCGATCAAAACTGCGATCTCCTCCGGTATTGATATGGCCCTCTGGGACATCACTGGCAAATGTCTTGACTTGCCGATCTACAAGCTTTTTGGTGGCCCCACCCGCGACAGAGTGCGCGTCTATGGAGCGATCAATGAAGAGACCGGCGTCGATGCGATGAAGTTCGGTCTTACCGGCTCGCGACAGCCATACAAATACATCGAAGGCCAGAAGTTTGTCGATGAGGTGGTCGAACGTTTCAAGGCGCTCCGCGACCAGCACGGCTCAGGCGCAGATATCGCCATCGACTTTCACGGAGCCGTGCAGCCCCCCACCGCGAGCCTACTCATCAAAGCGCTTGAACCCTACAACCCCTGGTTCTACGAAGAGATTGTTCAGTGCCTCAATGTGGATGTCATGGCCGAACTCGCCAGAAAAACCCACATCCCCATCGCCACAGGCGAACGCGTCTTCACCAAGTGGGGATTTAAAGAGATCCTCGAAAAACGGGCGGCGGTCATCCTCCAGCCCGATGTCTGTTATGCAGGCGGCATCACCGAACTGAAGATCATCGCAGGTATGGCTGAGGCCTACTACACACCTCTGGCACCACATAACCCCCAAGGACCAATCTCACTCGCCGCGAGTCTGCAAGTTGCAGGATTTGTACCCAACTTCTTGGCGCAGGAGCGGGGCGACAGCGAATACATGGAACTCTTGGCAAAACCGCTTCCTGTAGTCAGCGATGGCCATCGTCCGCTGTCGACCGACCCAGGTCTCGGCATCACTATTGACGAAGACAAGCTCATGGGCATGGTCGGCGAGCCTAGCCCCTACCCATATCACGTTGACGACGATGACGGTTCCGTTGTGGACTGGTAAACTGGCGGTAGTAAAGAAGCTCTGCCGCCGCTACGCCCCATCCAGAGCTGGCGGCGGCGTCGTGAGCCATCTGTAGTTGAAGGCGTAGTGGTTCCGACTGCTCACGAGATGAATCAACCCGTTGGCGGCCTGGCACGCTGTAAGGTAACCCGCCTGCTCAGAGCGGCTTTTGCCCATGGGCCACGCGTGCCCGTCAAACGACTCAATCGGGCGTTCGATCCCATCATCGCTGATGGGGCGATGGTTCTCCCATGTCTGCCCGTCATCGTGAGAGACCGCTGAGTACATGCCCTCAATCTGTCGCGTCGCACCCGATGCATCGGTGATCGTTAGCGGATCGTTGGCGGATCGTTGGCGAACGAGACAAACATAAGCGCGCCTTCCCTTAGGCGTAATAGCACAATGTGTCGGTCAGTCCCGTGCTCTAAGCTGAACAAGGTCCACAGCACACACCTCATTCCCCATCGAGAAGTGTAGCTTGCCTCCAGCGACATGCAGGTGCGAACCGTCTTCATCAATGAGAGGCTCGAATCGCGTGGAGTCGCCCAACACATGCAGCCGTCCAGTTCCGCACCCAGTAACCGCAGCCCAGAGCGTCCCGGTTTCATCAACGGCAACTGACGTGCTGCCTGGCGTTGGTCCCAGCGGGCGAGCCGATCGGATCTCAGCACTCCACGCCAGGAAATCACCACCAATCTCAGCGAGCACTTCCCCCGTCGGCAGCAGCGCACAAACCCTGGCGCTATCAACACCGTCAGGAGCCCGGAACTCAGCACGAACGACCAGTTCTTCCATGTCAAACGCGACGATTCGCGCGGTGGTCTCTGTCGGCGGCGCAGACCCGCAGTCGGCCATCACATCTGTAGCAGCGTAGACGACCCGTCGCTCAGGGTCGGCGACAATCGAGATGAATCTCTGGTTCGGTACCAGATCGCACCACACTTTAGTCTCACCGTCATTGGGGTCGATGCGGCAGAGCGCCCCGCCAAGCGTCCCGTAGTTCGGGCTGGTGGCCATCCACACATGACGTCCATCGTGGACCAGAGCCATCGGTCGCATCTGTCCATATTCATGCGCGCTGGATACGAGTGTGGGGTTATCAGGCCACGCCCCCGAACGGTCTGGGTCATACGCGGTAACGCTTGTCGTGGTGTAGCTGCTCATCAAAACCCGGCTTGTCGTCGGGTCCCACACGATCTGGTTCACCTGACCGCCTCCAGGTGCCGCTCTCCCCATGTCGCCACTCTGCCCGGTCTTGGTGTCGATTGTCCAAAAACGCTGGTTGATGAACGGTGCCCCAACTATCAGATACTCTTCAGGCACCGCGCAAAACGCGTGGACGCCCATCGGGCCGTTAGCCTCAAGATCAATCTGGGTGGTCTGACCCGTATCCAGATCCAGATAGTGCGCGATCCCTCCTGGCGTCAAACCGCAGATTCCCGACTCACCCCAAGGCGAGAGTATCGCCGGGTCGTCGCCGGTCCAGCCCTCGGCGACGCGATCCCACCGCTTTTCAGGTAGATTAAGCGCATAGAGGCTGTTCTCCGGCCTCGCGAACGCGCAGAATTTCCCGCCAGCAAAGCAAGCCTTGCCGCCCATCTGAGTGACCCCATCTGGCGGCGCGATCGTGTCTATAAGCCCAAGACCCGGGTAGGAAAGAAGCGCTAAACTCCCAAGTTTCATGTCAGCGTTGCCGACGAAGATGCCGATGGTTTGGTCGTCAAAAAAAGTCGCGTCTGCGGTCCAGCTACAGCCGAGCATGACAGGCGGAGTGACCGACTGCGGCTCCAAAGTGTCAAGATCGAGAACTACCAGTCGTGCTTGGGGTACGTGCATAGACAGTATGATCTTGCCATCAGGAGCTTCGATGACGCGGTGCCCGTAGAGCGCGGTTGGCTCGTCGGTGTCCAACGGCCGGAACACTTTCACAAGTTGACGGCTGTTTATGTCGAATACGGCAGCATGACCAGGCGAACAACTCCACACGGCATGATGCTCCGTCACACAGCCACCCCAGGTAATGCTAGTCATCTCGCCGCTGACAAGTGTCTCGAACACGTCGGCTTCAGGGTCAAATACCACCAAGTCGCCGTTGCCACAACCGAGGTACAGATTGCCGTCAGAACCCGTCTTCAACATGTAAGCCCCAGGCACACTTTCGGGAAGCCGACGCTCAAAATGCGAACCGGTATCCGGGTTCCAAAAGTAGATGCGCCCCCCTGAACCGCCACCCCATATACTACTTACCAGATGCGGTTCGCTGGCAAAAATGATTTGGGCGATCTCCGCATTCACGAACGGCAGGCGCGAATCTGGCGCGCGACGACGAACCACTTCGTACTGCATTGAGAGTCTCCAAGGCCGCAAGTCACGTCCAAATGCTGAGCATCGGCGAGCCTCATGCCGATCCAATCGCTCAACATCGGTTTCAGCTATCGACAACGCACTGTTCCTAATATTCCACCCTAATCCCCTCGCCTCCCGCTTTCAATATACACGAACATAGAGGCTCCAATCTCATGTCCTTCTGGTTTGATGATTCCAGCCCACCGCTTGCCGTTCCAAAGGCAGGTTCTACCGATTCATTCCAAACCATCACCAAATACCAAATGCAGATAGATTGCCATCGGATTTTGATCTCATTTCCAGCGGATATTCCGACCGTTATTACCTTTTTTACTGTTTCGACCCAGGCAATCCAACTCGTCCCCCTCACGCCAAGGGGGCCAACTTATTTGGCTCGCTCTCGCCTACCATCTCTTCAGGCAGGCAAATCCCAGCAAAGCCGACTTCAGACCCCTTTCCGCAACCCGTCGGGCCCGCCACCGCAACACGTTGCAAGATGCGCTGATCTGTTGGGGAACAAAAGACCGCCTACGTATTTACGAAAGTACCTGTATTCATATATGCCCAGGGCGGGACTTGAATCCACACGATGCGAAACATCATCGGATTTTTGGGTCTGATAGGAACCGTCAGCCCAACCCGACCAATCCCGCCACCATCATCCGCTACGTTCTGGCCGACGATGGACCGGCAAGCGTCACACTACACTCCATGCTGGGTCAGCCGATTAGATCACTGCTCCGAGGAAACCATGTCGCCGGAGCCGGGCCGGTGGCTTGGGACGGCAGAGACTCGTTCGGTCGTCTGGCAGCAAGCGGGGTTTATTTCGTGCGGTTCTCATCTGGCAAGGTTACGCAGACCAGGCGGCTTGTTCTGGTTCGGTAGCTGAAAATTGCTAAACTGAGCAGATAGAACGGGGCGGCAAGGCTGTCGCTCCGTTTTCTATTGGGATACGTCGTCCGCCCCTTCTGCGCGGGCTTCGCTCTTTTTGCGCGCCCACCACTGGAGCCGTTCGGTGATGGTCTTCTCAAACCCGAAACGTCCAGGCTCGTAAAACTTCTGATCTGACAGCTCGTCTGGCAGATAGGTCTGCGCAGCGACGCCGTCCTCAGCGCTGGGATCGTACTGATACCCTTTGCCGTACCCCAAATCTTTCATGAGCGATGTGGGGGCGTTGCGGATATGAAGAGGCACCGGCAGGCTGCCATACTCTTTGGCTGCTGCCATCGCCTGCTTGAACGCAAAGTATGTGCTGTTGGATTTGGGAGCCGTGGCCAGGTATACCGCTAGCTCCGCCAACGCAAGCTCGCCCTCTGGGCTCCCTAACATCTGGTAGGCGTCGCGGGCTGCGATCGCTATGGGAAGAGCTTGAGGATCGGCAAGGCCGATGTCCTCGCTTGCCATACGAATCAGTCGACGGGCCAAGTACATCGGCTCCTCGCCGCCGACCAACATTCGCGCCAGCCAGTAGAGGGCAGCGTCAGGGTCCGATCCTCTGACCGCCTTGTGGAGCGCTGAAATTGTGTTGTAGTGCTCTTCGCCGTCCCTGTCGTACAGAAGCGGCGTCTTTTGGAGCGCTTCCATGACCAACTCCGGCGTTATCTCATTGGCACCGTCTGCCAACGCCGCCGCTGAAGCTTCCAGAGCGTTCAGTGCGACCCGAGCATCACCATCCGAACGTTCGGCGAGCGTTTCGACCGCGTCGGGGTTGATGGTAACACCGTTGAGATGCAACCCTTGTTCGCTGTCTTTCGCCGCGCTTGTGATAATCGCAGCGAGATCGCTCTGTTGAAGCCGTTCTAATATGAATACCCGTGACCGGGACAGAAGAGCCGAGTTGACCTCGAAAGACGGGTTCTCGGTCGTGGCACCTACAAGGACAACCGTGCCGTCCTCCACATGCGGTAAGAACGCGTCTTGCTGCGCTTTGTTGAACCGGTGAATCTCGTCTACGAAAAGGATCGTGCGGCGACCAGCCATCAATCTGCTCTGTCGTGCCCGATCGACAATCAGCCGCACCTCCTTTATCCCGGAGGTGACTGCGCTGAAGCTTTCGAATTTGGCACCTGTGTGGTTGGCGATGATGCGAGCCAAAGTTGTCTTGCCTGTGCCTGGAGGGCCCCAGAGGATGACCGAGGAGAGCTGATCGCTCTCGATCAGACGCCTTAGCAGTGTTCCCTCGCCGATTATGTCCCGTTGACCGACGAACCCGTCCAGGGTGTCGGGGCGCATCCGTTCAGCCAGCGGTGCGTCGGCGGAGGACGCGTCTCCTTGCTCGTCAGTAGAATCGAAAAGATTGGCGGACATTTTTCCTATGCTCAGTAGCTGAGTGATGGGTGTAGATAAACTACTATGCGTTCAAGATGGTTTATTTTTACGGGTATGCCAAGCCCGCGGTCGCGACACGTACAAGAGTGCGGGCCGTCCCTCTGTAGGATCGGCCCGCATAAAGCAATCTCTAAGCGCGTGTGTGCCTGTTTAGAAGTCCAGGCCAACCCGGGCCACCAATGAGAAAGCGCTGCCCCCTCTATCATTGGTTTTGTCTTTGACCAGATGGTAACGAGCTTCCATACCGATTTGGGGTGGCAGATAGGGGATTTTGAAACGCCAACCGAGCAGTAACTGTAGACCCAGTCCATAGACCATATCTTCTTCGAGCTCCGTGACGAATTGTTCCGCGTCGAACTCCGCCTCCGGGTCCTTCATAAGGTCAACAATGTCTTCAGTGGAAAGCGCCTCGCCCGCTAGGGGAAGGAAAGCGCCAAATGTAGGCGCTACGCCACCGTAGAATTTGAACCAGTTTAGAACTGGAAGGGGTGGCTCCCAGAGGTCCTTCTTTAATGCGACATAGCCGTTTACGCGGGCGTACCCGATCTCGACTACCGCCGGCGGCGCGGCTATGCCTGGAGGAGGGGTGAAAGTGACGTCAAATTGTGCGGCAGCACTTTCAATACCCACTTCGAGATCGAACCACGGTAGAAAATCGACATAGAAATGCCCACCAAAGGCGCCACCAGTTCCGGTTTCTTGCCGGTCTAAGATTGCGCCAACAAACTCAAAAACTGTACCTGAGTTGGGGTCAGTGTAATTTGTTACGAAAGGAAAATTGTCAGCGTCCGCCGATATCCCGTCGGCGCCGCCATGGACTCCAAACCCGAATACGGCCCACGACTGTGATGTGCTCACTAGCACGATTGTTGCGACTGCGATAGCAGTTCGTCGCATTAGCATACCTCCTGTCCATTAATGACGGTCGCGGCTTCTGCCGCGTCCGGTGGCCTCACCTGACGATGAGGTTTGGTCAAGATCGGTAAGTTCACTATACTCGTCTCCGCCCAACTAGCTCTTTTCGGATTCGTCCGTCTCTTCCTGGCTCGAATCACCGGGCTTCTTGGATGGGCTTTCCGTCAACCCCAAAGCCGCCCTGTCCAGCGGCTCTCCTGATTCGACTTTGCCCCTGAATACCGCGCCCTCTTCTATGATCAAGAGCGAAGTTTTTAGATCGGCATAGACTCTTGAGGTAGATTCCAGTTCGACCCTGTGTTCGGCTACAATCTCACCAACGACTGTTCCAGCTATAATAGCTTCGCGGACCTCTATTTCCGCCTCAATCTTGCCGTTGGGCCCCACTGAAAGCGTGCCAGGCGATTTCAGGCTCCCTTTGAGCTGACCCTCAACTTTGATACCGGTGGCGATGTCGAAACTGCCCTCGACCGCTGAGTTCTCGCCGATGAGTGTGTCAATCGCTCCGTCGGGTGGAGCGCCATTCGGTTTTGCCATGAACGGACCTTGTCTTTTGCGTTAAGGCACAATTAACGGTGGAACCGCCGCCGCTTCACCGTCCACCGTGATCTCGTAGTAGAGGCGAGGCGTGCGCTCAGTGGCTTTGTTTACCACTGCGATCGGTTGTCCACCGCTGACCCACGATCCTTCGTCCACCAGTGGCGCTATTGTCAGCGCGTAGCGGCTGTCGACTCCGGTGCCGTGATTGATCTCTATTACGGTTCCTAGATCCGGTGACCAACGCACTTCGTTGACATAGCCAGCGGCTGTGGCCAACACCAGGTCACCTCTAGTCGCTTCAAAAATCACGCCATCCATATTGGACGGCTGTTCAAGGTTGTTTAGCGAGCCGCGCCAGTTCGCCAACGGCAGCCCCCACGGCAGCTGCCGCCGGACTTGAGGGTTGTCGCTACGATGCGGCGAGCGCTCACCTAATATCATGCGCAGCCGCTCATTTATAATCCAGATATGGGCGAGCTCTTCGCGCAGTTCACCGACGCGACTCGCCTGTCTCGATAGCTCGTTCCGTTCGGCTCTCAGCGACTCCAAAGCCGTGTCGTACCGGTAGGCCTGAAGGCAGCCGTATCCGCCGAAAACTACCCACAGCCCCAGTAGCCCTCCGCCAATTTTTAGACCGAGCAGCCGCATTCGGCTGACCGCGTAGTCTTTGGTTGTGGCACCGTCATCGCTGACAACTTTTACATGGAGGACCCGCGGTCGCGTATTCATCGGGGCTTACCTGTCACCGGACAAATATAAATGGCGCACCCATTTCGCGCAATCAGGGCGGTCAGTCAGCCAGTTCGCCAGCTGTCGCCTCAATCTGCCTGTATACATCGACGGCCTGGCGAAAATATGATAGGGCTTCTTCGCGGGCTTGAGACGATGGAAACCAGCCTTCTCGGCTGACTTGTAAGATCAACTCTTCGATCCGCCCGGCGAAATACCGGGCTGCTTCTGCGTCGGCGACCGGACGACCCTGGTAGCTGAGATAGACCGGGCTGGTATGCGCAAAGCGGATGGTCCTCTCCATCGGCGCAAACGCCCTAATAGCCAACCAGCCGCTTCCCCCGACCACCACTTCACTCTCAAGGTGAACCAGGTGTGGGTCGCCATTCGGGGTGGCTTCTGCTATTACATCGCCGTTGTGGACCAGCTCTAACCTGTCAATCGGCTCCAGACCCCGGGCTGTCGCCACCACTTCCACCGGCGGTGATCCGCTGCCCAATTTGACGGTGTCGCCTATCTCTCTGCCAGAGACACTCATTTTCAGAATCGGCCCATTTGTGGCGAAACTACGGCCAGCTTTGAGCCTTTCAAACCAGCTTTCATAGCTCAGCGGGGCGTCACCAAAATGGACGTAGGCTCGGTTGTATCCCACCGGGCTTGGCATTATTCCTGAAGCGGTGCCAGCGCTGGCACCAAGTTGAAACCCACAGTTCAGAAACCTGGAGTACAGGTCGCAAAACCAGAGCACAAAACCCATCCAGTGGGTGTGGTCGAACTCCCTTGGCCACGCGCCCCACTCCTCAGCTCCCAGCATAATTTTCTGCCGGTGAAAATGGTTGGTTACGACACCCATAGAATCGACTCCGCCCAGCGCGACATTGACCGGTGTCTCGTGCCAGAACGGTTTTTCGGCGTCGACATGCGCACCTGCTTTTTTTGCCAAACGTGCCAGATGGATGTCAGTGGGCGAGTGGTGATCGACGAGGATCGTGACCGGGTCACTGAGCCCCAGGAAGATGATGGCTCCGCCACCGGTAAACAGCCGCTCTATCTCCTGATCGCACACGCTGACAAAGTGGGTGTCGTCCACCGGGATAATCGGCTGACTGAGCTTTGGCTCGTCCACCCAAGCCGATTTGTGGTTGTGGACGGTAATGTTGGTGCCTATATGGAGGTCTTCGGCCAGAATGAGCTCAGGCATTTCGTGCCAGTCGCGGTGGACATGAAGATCACCGGCGTACCAGCCCGACATATCGATCCATCTGGACAGGCTGATGGTGTGTTCTAAGAGCTCGCCATCTGCCAGAGTGATGCTTTTTTCAATCGGTGTATACTCAAGGCCTCGCTCCACGCGGACGGTGATCTCTCCTGCTGGGACTTCGGCGGTGAATCCGCCCTGGACTATAGTGTGGGTCTCCTCGCCCTTTGAGAACTGTATGCCGTTGTCGATGGGGAGGTGTTCGCCATCTGCCGAAGTGACGTAGACGCGGGCGTGTACAGGCTGTCCGGTGGACTCATCAACGATGGTGTATTCAAGGTTGGCGGCCATCGTCTATATCTCTTCCTCTGTTGCGCCTCTGAAATATGCTCCTCTCAGCGTAACGGATTCCGCCGATGAGGACAAGGTGAGCAGCGGCTACGGAAAAGGCGGAGTCACGCCGGTTCGACTCCGTAATTTGCTCATGTCCGCAACCAACGAGCCCCTCCTTTGGCGAGGGGCCAAAAAACCCGATCGGGCTTAGCGGGCAAAGCTTGCCGCTACTTTGGTTAGCCCTTCTACGATGTCGTCCACATCTGCGTCGGTGTATCCCTCGTTCCAGTTGGTGATAAACCAGTGACCGAGCGCCCAGATGGTGCCAGGATAGTCCTTTCGGTCGTGGCTGATGTTCTGGCGTGCGGCGTCAGTAGTGTAGGGCCAGCCAGATGTGCCGAATGTGAGCTGATCGGCGACAACCGGGTATTCGAACACCGGATTAGGGATGTAGCCTTTTGAGAAAGGCATCCCCTCGGCGCTGATAGCTTTGGCGAAATCATCTAGCGAGACGTCTAGAATCTCCTCGTCAATGGTGAAGCAGAATATCCACCAGGAGTGGTCAATGTCTGCAAGCTGTTTGGGTGGGTTAAGGCCTTTGATAGATTCCATCGCTTTGGCAAGTTTGCCTGCGGTGGCTCTTCTGCGGGAGATTATTGTGTCCAGCTTGGCGAGTTGGGCCAGACCCACGGCAGCTTGGAGTTCGGTCATGCGGTAGTTGATGCCCAGGAATAGGTGGCCTCTGCGTCCGTCGTTGACTCTTGGCCACCCCTTATCTGAAAAGAGGCGCATACGGTCTTGCAGGTCGTCATCGTCAGTGATGCACATCCCGCCGTCGCCTGTAGTCAACTGCTTTGACTGCTGAAAACTGAACGCTCCGATATCGCCCATCGTCCCGACCATTCGGCCCTTGTACTGTGCGAAATGGGCTTGAGCGCAGTCTTCTATTACCCGTAGGTCGCGGCGTTTTGCGAGGTCCATGATCGGGTCCATGTCGCACGGCTGCCCGAACAGGTGGACCGGTATGACCGCTTTGGTCTTTTCGCTAAGGACTGTTTCGATTGTTTCTGCTGAAATGCAGCCTGTCAACGGATCGACATCGGCGAAGATCGGGACCGCCTGGCACCACAAGACGGCTATTATGGTTCCCATGTCGGTAATGGTGGTGGTTACCACCTCGTCGCCAGGCTCTAAGTTGAGCCCGCCCACCGCCACATGTAGCGCTGCGGTACCTGAACTTGATGCCACGGCGTGTACAACACCGTAGGCTTTGGCAAAGCCTTCCTCGAACGCCGGTGTTTTGGTGCCTCCGACGCGGTTTAGGCAACCAGAATCGATCACCTCTCCTAAGAGCCGTTTCTCCTCTTCGCCAAACATCCTGCCTGTGGAGTTGCCAACACTGGGAAACGGGTCGGTGCGGGTTTTAGGACCGCCATTGACGGCTAGCTGCTCGGACATGGTAGACTCCCCAAAAAATGGTTTCACTTCGCGTGGTATGTAGGTCTGAAAATGCGTTTGGTCATATGGGCTTGGTGGCTTTGACAGAGAACACATATGGAAGAGCCGGATATCCCTTGGGCAGCCGATACCATCTGTCATCGCCGAGTTCCATGAATGGGAATCGCGCGAAGCCGCACACGGGGTATTCCTGAAAGCTCTCGATGTGCAGCCCTGCACTAAAAAGCGCGCCTAAATGTCCGAGAGGCTATGCGACCACTCAAACCCCTGAGCAGGCTCCATATCGATTGGGCCAACATAGGAGCCCGTTACACTGTACTCGTCCGGCGCTTTCGAGTGAAAATAGCTCGCTTCAGCCTTCAGTTCTGAGTCGTCGGCGCCAAAAATGTCCGCCAAAGGATGATGTTCGACTATGAAAAACGTTCCGCCTGGCTTTAGGTATTGGGCCACTATCCTACCCCACTCGGGCATGTCGTGCAGCCAGCATTTGATCCCATAGGATGTGAACACGATGTCGTATTTGTCGTGTAGTTGGTTGGATAGATCATATAGATCGCAGCAGACGAAGCGTGCGTGCAGGAGTGATTTTCCGGCGACGTCAGGCAGTCGTCCAGCTCAATCGACCACAGAGTATTTCGTCCGGCCTTAAAGCCGTCGTTGTCGTAGAAATCCAAGTCTACGTGAAACCGTGCCCAGGCATCCCACACTGCACGATTTGATTGTGTGTATTCATTCATCGCTCATCACTCCTGGTACCCTACTGGTCAATCAAACTCACCGACGCCCCGGTTTCATGGCTGCGGTAGAGCCCATCAAGCATCTGAAGCATCTCAAAGCCCTGTGAGACCGGGGCAATGGGTTCGTCACCTTTGAGAATACAGTCAACAAAATGGGCGAACTGGCTTTTTTCGGTGAGGTCGGATGCGGCTGGAGTCAGGTCGGTCATCCCGCCATCAGTGTCCTCGCCAGTGACTTGAAACGGATACAGCTCGGCACCACCACCACTTCCCAATACGCGGATGTGGATAACTTCCTGCGGGACGAAACTGGCCCACGCGTTGTCTAGCATCGCTGCCGCGTCGTTCTCAAAACGGATAATCCCGCACCCAAAATCCTCCACATCAAACGCCGCTCCCTGTTTGGCCCATTCGCGATTGGCGACGCCTACAGGCGCCAAATCCTGGGTGGTCATACCGCAGGCGCTCACCGGTTTGGGGCATCCCATCAAGAACCAGGTTACGTCCAGCAGGTGGACGCCGTTGTCTATCAGCGCCCCGCCTCCGGACATCGCTTTGGTGGAAAACCATCCCGATTTTGGTATCCCGTCAAGATTTCGCAGATACGTTGACCAGCCGTAGTAGACCTGCCCCATTTCACCGCTGTCCACCAACCCGCGGATGTGTTGAGCCTCGCCGCCATATCGGAACTTCATCCCCACGAGCGCGGTCAGTTCTGGGTGGGCGGTGGCAGCGTCCAGGATAAGACGCCCGTGTTCGATGGTGTCCGCCAGCGGCTTTTCGCACAGAATATGCTTGCCTGCGTTGAGCGCGTAGACCGCGACCTCATGGTGAAGTGAATTGGGCACGCAGATGCTCACGGCGTCGATGCCGTCATCATCGCACACTTGTTTGAAATCGGTGAAAATGCGCTCAACACCGTACTTGTCAGCTGCTTCCTTGAGCCGGGCCTGGTCGATGTCGCATATCGCCGCTATTTCGGCCTGTTCCACCTCAGAATAGCTTTCGATGTGCCATCTGCCGATTCCGGTTCCCACGATGCCGATCTGGACTTTTCCATTGGTCAAAACGTCTGCTCCTGATGCTTGGTTCAAAATGGCCGTCCTCAAAAGAATACAGCCCGAACGGCTGCTTGCGGTAGCGGATGAACTAACACCCCAGTTGAGGGAGTAGGTCAAGGAGCATGGCGCTTGGCCCACGAAAGCTTGGGGCCTATCATTTAGTTGCTGATGACTACTCACACAAAAAAGACTTTGGGGGCCGTGTGGTTTGCAGTGGCTCTTGGAGCGTGCGGTTTTTTTGATACCGGCAACACGCCTGATCCAATTGAGGGCATCTGGGGAGGTAGGTACCCGCCGACATTTAGTGCCATGCAGGACAGCGCGCAGTGGACTTTTACCGGCGGTGGAATCTATCTCTTAGTGTCGTACCGCCAGGATGTCTACTACGACCGGACAGTCGGGTACTACGAGGCTAGTGGACGAGTGCTTACTCTGTCCGAGGAGCCGATGGGAGGCGGGCTCGTTGAGGAACTGCTATACATGGTCACCGACGATGACCGTCTGGAACTGACCATTCAGCGCGGCGGCGGTGAGACTTTGACACACATCCGATTGGGTGACGCTGACGACGCCGAAGAGTTTCGTGTACCGAACCCTTGAGGGGATAGCAGTGCTAGTGCAGCTTGGGGTCCTCTATCGCCCACATCTACTGTTGGATGAAGACTAAATGCATCCTCACGATATTCTTGCCAGTTCGTACTTCTGATCCCAGGCACCCACAAGTTTTTTCAGGCGCCGCACCGAAACTGCAACGAGGCGCGCCGGGATGGTTCCGATTCTCCGGTAATCTCATCGCATCGCAACGTAGGCATATCCTCAATGTTAAGGCTGTAGGCCATGTCGTTCCAGCCGTGATAGATGACTACGATGTCTAGGTCAGACCATCTCAGTCGGTTCCAAAGGCGTGAGAGGCTCTCAAAAGATGTGTAGCAAGACGAAACTCGGTCCAACACTTCCGAACCTTGGCCGCGTTCGACAAGCACCCGTCCGATCTGGCGGGTCCATCGCAGTGCCCCCCCTCGGGAAAAGGAGCTCATCACTCCTGGTGGTTTGGAGAGCGCGACCGCTGAGGTGTGGACCGTGCCCTAGCTATTGATGTGAGTCGGGCCATATCTACCAAGCCTGGCTGAACGGACGCTGAACAAGCCGGGTCGAGACCAGACGAACGTCGGTGCAAAGTCGATAGAGACTCGTGCGGCGATCTCGCCGACAATCGCGCAGACAACAGCGTGGGCGTTGGCGCAGAAATCCTGGGGAGAAGATCATGGCTTGCCGAAGGCCAATACCAGTCGCCTGACGAGCCTGAAGCGATTCAGTTAGTGAGCATCCAACCAGTTGTTACCAACTCCGAAATCCACTTTCACCGGTACATCGAGTTCCAGAGCAGTCTCCATGTTGGTGCGGACGAGCTCGGTAAGCAGTTCCACGTCATCGGGATGAACCTCAAAGACGAGTTCATCGTGGACAGTAAGAAGCATCGAAGCGCGAAGGTCAGACGCCGCGAGATCAAGATCAACAGCGATGAGAGCCACTTTCATCATGTCGGCGGCGGTTCCTTGAATCGGCGTGTTTATCGCCAACCGCTCTCCGGCCCGCTGGACATTTTTGTTGCGTTGGCTCAATTCTGGTATGTAGCGCCTGCGACCCAGCATTGTTGTGACGTAGCCCTCGGTTCGCGCCTGTTCGATCGCACGGTCCATATATCCCCGAACGCCTGGGTACTGGGCAAAATACTGGTCGATGATTTTCGCAGCCTTCGGTCCTGCGATGCCTAGCTGCCTGGACAGCCCGAATGCTGACTGTCCGTAGATCAAACCAAAATTGACCGTTTTGGCCTGGCGCCTTAAATCGTCGGTAACGAAGCCTGGGTCCAGATCAAAAATAGCCGACGCCGTCCGCGTATGAACATCTTCATCTTTGGTAAACGCGTCGAGCAGCCCTGGGTCGCCGGACAGGTGGGCCATGATCCGCAGCTCAATCTGCGAGTAATCCGCCGCCATCAACACCCATCCCTCTCTGGGAATAAACGCCTGACGAACGCGGCTGCCCATCTCCGTGCGGATCGGGATGTTCTGGAGATTGGGGTCGCTTGATGACAGCCGACCTGTTGACGCAACGGCCTGGTTAAAAGAGGTGTGCACCCGACCTGTGTTCGGGTTGACCAGGAGCGGTAGAGCCTCAACGTACGTCGATAGAAGTTTTGAAAGCTGTCGATATTCAAGCAGAAGCTGAGGCAACCGATCGCCGTGACCGCTAGCCACTAAGTCCTGTAGAACCGTCTCGTCTGTTGAGTATCCGGTCTTGGTTTTGCGTCCGTAGGGCAGCTTCAATTTCTCAAATAGTATCTGCGCTAACTGCTGTGTGGAATTGAGGTTAAACTGCTCACCGGCGTGGGTATAGATCTCTTGGGAGAGTCGTTCTATCTCCGTGGTAAGCTCCTTCGCCATCTCCTCCAGGAAAGGCGCGTCGAGAGTAATGCCATTCTGCTCCATCCGCAGAAGGCAGGTCACGAGAGGCATCTCCATATCGTCGAAAAGTGATCTGAGTTCTGGGGAGTTGAGCTGAGGTTCAAGCACCTCAAAAATTCGAAATGTGTAGTCCGCATCTTCGCAGGCGTAGGGAACCGCCTGGGCGACACCCACCTTGTCAAATGTTATCTGCCTTTGCCCCGTGCCTATGAGCCCCTTGATCGGTATCATTTCGTGTCCAAGAAGATCCAACGCCAACCGATCCAGATTGTGCCGTCTCTCACCTGGGTCCACGAGATAGGAAGCTATCATTGTGTCGGCGGTGAATCCTTTGCATTCGAACCCAGCCCCTTCAAGAATCGTTAAATCGTACTTCACGTTTTGCCCTATTTTCACAATCTCAGGATCAGCCAACAGCGGCCCAAGATACTCGTGCACAAGCTCTAATTCTACGTTGGGGATATGAACACCCTGTTCTAAATCAAGACTCTCTATATCGCGCTGGTGAGAAATAGGTATGTATCCCGCTACCGCCTCTTCGGCACTAAGGGAGATGCCCACCAGTCGGGCTTGCATGGCGTCGAGAGATGTGGTCTCGGTGTCGATGGCGAAGCGGCCTGACAGACGCATCTGCGTGCACCATTCACCCAAAGTGTCAGCGGAGATGGCCTGGTAGTCTGTTGGAATTTCTGGTTCGCTTGAAGCCGCGTCGTCGCCTCCTGGCAACTCGTCCAGAAACCTTGCGAACTCCAATTCTTCGAACAGAGGAGCGACTTTCTCTCGTTTGATCGCAGAGAGAGTGAACCCCTCAAGGTCCAACGCCACCGGCGCATCTGTGCGTATGGTCACTAAGTCCAGTGACAGCCTGGCTTGATCTGCGAACTCAATGAGATTCTCGCTCACAACCTTGCCTTTGACATCCGCCGCATTCTCCAGCACAGCCTCAAAGGTGCCATACTGTTGAATTAGGGTCGTCGCAGTTTTTGGACCGACTTTCGGTACACCAGGGATGTTGTCAGATGTGTCACCCATAAGCCCCAAAACCTGCGTCACCTGTTCTGGGGGAACGCCAAACTTCTCGACTACGCCCTGTCGATCAACTACTTTCCAGTCGTCGGAGGTTCTGGCAGGCGCGAGCATTGTAACGTGATCTGTCACCAACTGCATGAAATCTTTGTCGCCAGAAACCATCACTACATCCAGTCCTGCCTCCTCTCCTTGTTTGGCGAGCGTGCCTATTACGTCATCCGCCTCAAAACCTTCCAATCTTAGAATCGGAATCTCCAACGCCTCGACTATCTGATCAATCCGCGGCAACTGACCTACCATCTCTTCAGGCATTTTTTCTCTTGTGGCCTTGTAGTCGGCGAACTGCTTGTGGCGAAATGTTGGTGCGGCGGTGTCGAATACGCACGCTAAAAGATCGGGCTGATATTCGCGGAGTAGTTTGAACAGAGCTGCGGTGAATCCGTAGGGCGCACTGGTCTCTTCGCCTTTGGAGTTGATCAGCGGGCGCTTGATAAATGCAAAATAGGCCCGGTAGGCCTGGGCGGTTCCATCGATCAAGTACAGTATCTGCCTATCGCTCATGTTACGATCCATCCGTTGGGAGTTTTGCCTAGTGAGACGGTACCGAGACGCATGGCGTGGGGTCAATGTTGCCCGGTTGGGTATTGCTGGTCAATGTGAGTCGTTTACCGAAAAACAGAACAAAGAGTGCCTGGCAGACAGTCATCTTCCAGCGGATTTGGCTGCTTGATACAGGCTCAGCGCCTCGGGCATACTGTCTTGAAGATCGGCTATCCTGGTTGCTTCATGCGGGTGGGTTGAAAGTATTTCCGGGGGTTTGCCCTGACTGGCTTCTGCCATTCTCTCCCACAGCCCCACAGCCGCCCGCGGGTTGTACCCGGCGTCGGCAGCCAGCATAATCCCCAAACGGTCTGCCTCGGTCTCATGCTTGCGTGAGAACGGAAGCATGGCCCCAACACTCACCCCAACACCCAACGCACCCATGACCCCGTCCCTGCCCGCTGGCGACATGTCGCCAAGCGATTCGCCCACTATCAGCATCCCGAAATTTATGAGGCGTGCCTGGCTCATCCGCTCCGCTCCGTGGTGAGCAATTGCATGGGCAACCTCATGACCAACAACCGCCGCCAAGCTCGCTTCATCCTGCGTTATCGGGAGAAGGCCGGTATAGACAGCCATTTTCCCGCCAGGAAGACACCAAGCGTTTGCCGTTTCGGGCTCATCGATGAGAGCAATCTGCCAATTGAACTGTTCGGCGGGATCGGGGAACAGACGTATCGCAGCCTCTGCGATTCTCTGTCCCAAACGGGCAACCATCAGCGCTTTATGACCGTCTGTGACCAGCTCAATATCACCAAGAACCTGCTCGTAAGCCTGATCTCCGAGTTGGATCTCCTGCTTCGCAGACATCATGTTGAGCTGCACCCGACCGGTGCCTGGTACTCGGGCGCATCCGCTCAAAACCAGAACGAACGCCAACGACATGCCTGCTCGCACCAAACGGTTCACTAGCTCTGTCCTGATTATCACTCGGAAAACTCGCTCGATCCAGGCAGATGAACCGGTGTATCTGCTACCGAACCATCAGCCAAACGGCAGTAGGTGTCATACCCTCGCACGCCCTGGGTCACCCGTATGATCCGACCACCCCGCTGAAAACCATCTTTCCCGTAGGCACCGTACCCTGTCCCACGCCCATAGCACAGGTCCACCCCATCCAACGTGCCGATGTAATCGTTGATATGTTCGTGCCCAACGAAAACCGCTTGCACGCGATCGTTGGTTTTGAGCTCATCAAACAGCCCGGTGTCCTTGCCCTGCTCGCAGACGTCTTCATACTTGTATCCAGTGCATGCCTCTTGATCCCATACTGTACGGTACTGCGGCAACGGAATATGGACGAACATCAAACCGGTGACTTGCTCGCTATAATCGACCGCCAACCTGTCGGCTTCCGACGAAAACCAAGCGACCTGATCCTCCTTGATCCAATCGTATCCGGTCTGAAGCGGGCCATTGCCGGACGAACCTGAGTCAATACTCCAGATCATGGCGACTATTTTCGACCCATCGCAACTATAGACCTGGAGCACGTAGCTGCCACTGCCCCAGATGTCTTTAGGACCGGGCTCAAACAAGCAAGAAAAACTGGTGGCCAACACGGCGTCGATATCGTCTTTTGGATAGCATTCCGGGTCGTGGTTGCCATAGACGAACGTCCAAGGCACGCCAGTATTGTCAAAATAGTCAACCACCCGCCGCCAGTGCCCGTCAACATTCTCACGGGTGTGTACAATGTCTCCGGTAAGAATTACGAAATCCGGCTCGTCAGCCGTCAGAACAGTATCACAGGCGGCGTAGGTGTTGGCGTCGGCCTCCTCCTCGCCTTTGATATGCATGTCGGTGAACTGTGCGATGATGAAAGTGCCATCTTCTCGGCACCTGAGGTTCTCGTGCATATATGCTCCGTAACGTATAGTTAGCTTACGATGACTGGTCTACGCCAATAGTTTCGAGCCAGAGTGGCCTCATCGCCTCCCAACAATACTGATCTAACGAGGCCTGCGCTTTGGTTGCATGGTCACGCGCTATTTCTGGATTATCGAGCAGAAACAGAACCTCTCTCGCCAAAGCTTCGTGGTCGCCCATCGGCACCAGTCTACCACTTCGGCCGTGCTCTATCATATAGGGAATGCCTCCAGCGTCAGTGCTCACCACGGGGACACCGAACAGAAACGCCTCCAGCAACGCCCCTGGCATGTTGTCAACATCTGATGAGTTGACGCAGATATCTGCGGACCGATACAGGTCGTGCATCTGAGCACGATTTTGCCATCCCAAGAATTCGATATTGGGTACCGCCAAATCGCTTACCAGCTTACGAAGCGGTTTTTCGCGGTTGCCCCTTCCAGCTAGGAGCAGTTTCGCATTCGGTCTGTTTTTTTGTACTTCTTGAAACGCCCGTAGGGTACAACCGACATTGTAGTAGGATCCCAGCCCGCGCGTCATCACCAGACGTGGCGAATCAGGATCGGGCGTTTTTGGCTCTTCTTGGGGTACATCTGCCTCAAAAAGGTCCGGCACGAGCTTCGTGGCTACACCAAACCTCTCGAACACATCCCTGAGAAATCCAGATTGTACGGTAACTACATCGGCCATCCTGAGCCACCTAAGCCCAGCCTCTCCGGTGCGTTCGAACACCTCCAGCGCTGAACCGCCTTTGTAGGTGACGATGACCCTCTTACCGGCGCGCTTTGCCCACCAGATTATCGGTGCCGACATCGTGAAATAGCTGGTGTAGCAGCAGGTCTGGACATTGACTACGTCTACCGCATCTTTCACGGCCAGCCAGCGTTTCCACATCGCCAGATCGCGGGCGACAACGATATTTCGGTTGAGGTTGGTAGGGACCCGATGAACGTCGATGCCGTCTTGTTCTAGATACCTCGCCAGGATCTCCGCCTGGTGGGCCATCCCTCCCAAAGGTGGGGGGAACGGGCCCACCATCGCCATCTGCATCATCGCCATCTATTTCGAGCCGGTTGCATCCAGTTGATCCAGGTCGCCACTTGAGTTCCGAAGGGCCGCCAGAATGCCACCAAAATCGCCTCCCCACGGAATCATGGACGCACCCAATTCACGTCGGTGAGTCAAATCTTCAATGGTCCCGGCGGTGATACCCCACCGTTTTCCGTGTTTTGCCGCCGCAGCCCGTACTGTTTCAATCGCGTCGTCCAGTGTCGCGCCTGTTTCAGAATGCTCAAGCCTCAAACTCAGGTCCGCTGGCCCGACAAACAGCAGATCCACACCGTCAATGGCAGCGATAGCTTCAGCGTTTTCTACCGCTTCAGGTGTCTCGATCTGGCAGACCAGGAACGTCTCCTTATTGGCATCGGCAACGAATGTTTCCGGGTCGTCGAAAGTAAACCCTACATCAAACCCCGCGCCGTCGAGACCTCTGTCGCCAACAGGTGGGAACTTCATCGAATCGACGATCATCTGCGCCTTCTCCGGCGTCGAACAGTGCGGGATCATAAACCCGCTCGCGCCGTCTTCCAAATAGCGGTATAATCGGGTCTTTTCGAGCGTCGGGGTGCGGATCATTATGTCCACATCCACCGCATGAGCGTATGCCAACAGCATCTGGACTTCACGGTCGGACATAGCCCTGTGTTCCAGATCCAGCCAAATTCCGTCATAGCCAAATTGTTGGGCCATTTTTACAAACGCCGGTATCACATGCCCCAAACTCGCCATGCGGGCGAACTGACCAGAACGTAGCTTGGTGGCAACTTTGCTTTTGCGCATTGGCGGTTTCCGAATCCGGTTAGAACTCTCAGGTGGGTCGATAGATTTTCAACTGACGTTCCTGTTGCGGGCAATATATTGCCTCAAGTACTGAGCGCTTTGGCGAAGAGCAAGCACGCGCCTCTCCAAGGTTCCTTCGTATGCCCGGTCCTCAACTTCAACCACGACAGGCCCATCATAGCCAACATCGTTCAACCCAGCAATAAACCGCCCCCAATCGACATCACCCAACCCAGGCAGTTTGGGGGTGTGGTGGCTGTTGGGCTCTGCGAGTATCCCGACATCGTCCAGTCGGTCGTGATCGATCCTGACGTCTTTGGCGTGCACATGAAAAATCCGCCCTGAAAACTCCTTGAGCGGTCGAATGTAGTCGATACGTTGCCACACAAGGTGGGACGGATCGTAGTTGAGTCCAAAATTTGGGCTGGGAATCTCGTCAAACATCCGCCTCCAGATAGCCGGAGAGTGTGCCAGATTGTTGCCGCCGGGCCACTCATCACCCGTGAAAAACATCGGGCAGTTCTCTATGCCCACTCTCACCCCGCGCTCCTCAGCATAGCCGATCAACGATCGCCAAACCTGAAGGAATTTTGGCCAGTTCTGGTCGACGGTGAGTGTTCGGTCACGGCCAACGAACGTGTTGACTGTATCGACCCCAAGGTGGGCGGCGGCGTCGATCACCTTTTTTAGATGATCCACCGACACTGTCGCTTCGGTTTCGTCTGCCGCAAGAGGGTTGGGATAGTAGCCAAGCCCGCTGATTTCGGTTCCGGCAGCCTCCATGACGCCGTTGACTTTTCTGGCGTCCGCCTCGTTGAAACTGGTCGTGTCAATATGAGCGACGCCTGCGTAGCGCCGGTCCGCTTCACCTGGCGGCCAACACATCAGCTCGACGCTGTCGTACCCCTCCTCAGCGGCGCAAGCGACCACCTGCTCCAAATTCAGATCGGGCAGAATCGCACTGACAAACCCCAATGTCATCAGCCCACCTCCACGTCAGCGGCTGTCACGGATCCAGCGACCAACTTTGACCACCGAATCTGTCCATATCCGTTTGCGGTTGGCAACCAGGTACTCTAGTAGCTCCCTAAGCGCTCCGATCCCCACTCCGAGACCACCAGGCCCGACATTGTGGAAAGTCAGCACAACCCATCTGCCCTGACCGGCTGCGACCTCGGCCCATTCAACTAGTTGGCCCGCAGACGGTTGCGATGGCATGTAGGACCAGATCGCCGCCAAGTCTGTGCTGAGCGGATCGTTGGGGAAATCGCCGATCCCTCGGCCTATGTTGTAATGTTTGGCAACCACAGGAACATAGCTGGTCCGCTCGCCGCCAACACCGACATGCGTCTCGCCGCACGGGTAGGCAAAAGAGTGCTCTGTTTGGTCCGGCAACCCCTCTTCAATCCGCCTCTTAGCGCTGACGATCTCACTACTGATGTCGTCAAGGCTCATCTCGTCAAGGCATGGACGGCTGAACCCAAAATTCGCCGAACAGGGGTGGGTCATGCTGTGATTACCGATCTCATGCCCGGCCCGAACCGCCTCGCGCCACGCGGATGCGGCCCGATCAAATGGGCCACCTTCGTTCATGGGCACATAGAACGTAGCAGGGAGATCATACTCGGCCAGGATCGGTATCGCCAGATCAACATTCGATTCGCCGCCGTCGTCGAACGAAATAGACAACGCACCGAGCGCCTGATCGGACCATTTGAAAGAGATATCACTCACAAAGCCACTCCAGCTCTCGTAGCGGTCGCGTCACACTATAATCACAGAACAAAAACAGGACTTTGGGTTCTATCCGAGCGCTACATCCAGCGTCATCATCACCGTGAACCCCAACATCGCACCAATCGTCGCGACATCGGTGTTTTTTTCCAACTGGGATTCTGGGATCAACTCCTCCACCACGACAAAGATCATGGCCCCTGCTGCGAATGCCAACGCGTAGGGTAGGATAGGCCGCATCAGCAAGACAGCAGCGGCTCCCAATACGCCAGCTATCGGCTCGACCATACCAGAGGCCTGACCGTACCCAAAACTTTTCAGCCGCGACATGCCTTCCCGTCGCAGTGGAACCGATACAGCAGCTCCTTCGGGAAAATTCTGTATCCCGATCCCCAACGCCAAGGCGATTGCCCCTGCCAAAGTCGCCGACGGTAGCCCAGCTGCTACAGCGCCAAAAGCAACTCCGACAGCCAACCCTTCAGGGATGTTGTGGAGCGTGATGGCCAGTACCAGCAGAACACTCCTGTGCCAACTCGTTTTTGGGCCTTCGGCATCCTCGGTGGCAAACCCCAAATGGAGGTGGGGAATCAGTTTATCCACCCCCCACAGAAACGCCCCACCTGCCATGAACCCCACCGCGGCGGGAACCCAAGCAGGCAGACTTGATCCCTCAGACATCTCTATCGCAGGTGCCAACAGCGACCAGAAACTTGCGGCGATCATGACGCCAGCCGCAAATCCGAGCATGGCGTCGAGCACCTTGCGGTTTATGCTTTTGAAAAAGAAAACAGCGCTGGCACCCAACGCTGTGATGAGCCATGTAAACAGTGTCGCCACCAACGCCTGAACCACCGGATGTAGCTCCACAAACCAATCTATTAGCACAGGAGTATCCTCCGCTGTTGGTGTGGCAATCGGCCTCTCCGCCGTTCCCACGCATCCAACGTTATTGGACTAGACCAAACCTACTTTTGCCCCTCCGGTACCACAACATTGTGAAGAGACAGGCTGGTTACCTGGGCGACAATGGGCTCGATCGTTTCGAGTTTGTATGATTTGGCGTAGTAGATAGTATGAATACCGACGTTTATAAGCACTTTGAGGCAGTTGATGCACGGCGAGGCGGTAATATATACATCTGCCCCATCAATCGCGCTTCCGTTTCTTGCAGCTTGGGCGATTGAGTTAATCTCTGCGTGAATTGTCCTTACGCAGTTCTCCACCACTTCGCCCTCAGGGGTAGTTGAGGTGTATATCTCGCAACCGACCTCTGTGCAGTGGGGAAGACCCGACGGCGAGCCGTTGTAGCCGGTAGCCAGGATGTTGCGATCGCGAACGATCACCGCCCCGATGTGGGCTCTAAGGCAAGTTGATCGCTCAGAGACTATGTGAGCGACTTTCATAAAATACTGATCCCAAGTCAAACGACCGGTGGGTTGCTCCGCCATGCGCTCATCACCTCTATCTGTTGTCTGATGTCTGTGAATTTCGCCGTATCGGGCTATCGGTGTGACCACCATCGACTTTAGATGGGATAGGCCCTAACCCATTGACAGACTTCTCTGATCGTCTCGGGCGTCGCGACGGGAGGCATAACCCCGGCGGACGTGACTACAATTCCTCGATGGTGATCCAGTGCGTTCAGGTCTCGCTCAATCTCGCCGATGATCTCATCAGCCGAATCCGTCCACAGAGCGGCATTCGTCCCGCCAATAAAGCAGATATCTTTGCACTCCGACCGCCCGTCATAGAACGAG
Organism: uncultured bacterium; assembly: GCA_964627605.1. Classification (GTDB taxonomy): domain Bacteria; phylum Latescibacterota; class MWCZ01; order MWCZ01; family CAZVGZ01; genus CAZVGZ01. The sequence goes on from CAZVGZ010000010.1 coordinate 70,167, forward strand.
GTGTTGCCCACAGGAGACGATGTATATGCCTCAAAAGCTTTGGCCTTGAGTTGAGCCAAATCAGGCAGGATCGCCTTTAAGCGTCCGCACATGTGAAGGACCAGGTGCCTATCGGCTTCAAAACAGATATTGGCATATTCGGTAAGATGATGAAAGCAGTATTTGCGGTACTGTGCAGGCGATATAAGCGTGGTCGAAGTGTTCTCGCTCAGATAGAAAAGGTCCGCAAGGCTGTGCTCCACCATGATTTTCGTCGTTTCCAGCAGCACACGATGAATCGCATCGAACAGCTCCTCCACTTCTGAAGGGTGATCGTTCAGCAGCAGATGCGCATTCTTGACCCCTGCGAGCCACTCGATCCACTACATCAAGGGCGACTCACCGATCCCGTTGGCGGTAACAGCGTCCTGCCCAATCTCATCGGCCTTCTGCCTGCCCTTTGCCAGCGATTCGGTATCCAGCTCAACCGACGTATCGTCATAGATTTCGGTCAACATCTTTATGTCTTCGACACTGTTTGCCGGAAACCTCAGCGGATGCCACGACATCGACTCCGCATCATACCTCTCATACAACTCACTCGACCTGTGGGCAGAGGTGTAAACCGTCGTCCGTTCACCTTTTGCTGTCGCCGTCTCCATTGAGGTGTTTTTCCGCACATGCTTGGTACACCCCGGTATCCCCACATGTTTGTCGCTGCCTATCCAGTCGTGCATCGCGTCTATTTCCATCTCGCGAAATCGACCGGTCTGCGCAGCCCTGTAGGGGGGGGGCTATTTTGGGCCAAAACGGTAGACGATCCACCGGCTGCATCCTGACGGCTGCAAGCCATCTCTCTCTTGAAGTCATCGCATCTGCTATGGCCACGACTAACCTCCCAAGCGGTCAGATTGTGTTGGCTAATACTCAAATCGGTTTGGCGACAGCCTACGCTGTGAAACTTGCTCAGTCGGCTTTGTTCTAGCCAAGCGCCGCGGTAACCCGTTTCACAACAGCTTCGGCGCAGGCTTGCTGCCCATCAAGGCTCAGATGGAGCATGTCTTCGGAAAAATACCTTTCGATGTCGGAAGATACGACCGCGTGGAGATCATTAACCTCAATCCCGAAAGAGTTAATGAGCTCCAACACTGCGGTGTTGTACTGGTCGATCTCGCTATTCTTCCACCCCCAACCGTCATCGCGAAAGGGCCGCTGGGGATGAATAGGGGTCAAAGTCGCCCAAATTATTGTCGCGCCTGTGCCGACGAGCTGATCGTAGATTGCACGCAGATTTCCTATATAGTCGTCCAAAGGGAACTGCACGGGCTCCCTCGCTGGGTTATGCCCCACGTCGTGAAGGCCGTTGTTCCAGTGCACTACCTGAGGCGTTCCCAATTCGTCGATCCAACCTGCCAGGTTGTCGTTGGTAAACGCACTGTATTGGCAGTTCTCCAACGGCCCCACGACTTGAGCGTCGGCCTCCATCATGTTGGCAACATGAGCTTGATAGCTCATCCTAATTGAGTCGCCCAAGAGTAGCACTCGCGGCAGGTCAGCCATAAACAGGGCCTTCGTTGTTGGGTGCGGTCATCGTGTAAAGATACCATCGTTTCTTGACCTGGCCCATGGATGCGGGCTGCCGAACGAAGTATATGGTCATCTGCTCGCCGGTGATCGTCCTGATAGTAAACCAATGTTTGCGCAGATATCTGTCCACACCGCCATGCGTTCTATCCGGCCCAAACTCATGCCAAGTATCGAGCAGCGCCGCTATCTCATATTCGGCCTTTCGCCAGACAAACCGCACGGGAAGCGCAGGTTCGCCCGTGGAGGCGCGCCTTGTATCCAACGTCCCCGCCACAGGTTTGATGATCTCGCTTATAAACTGTTCCGACATCTTTTACGCCCTGGGAAACTCGCCTTCTGGATTCCCCAACACCTCGTGAAGAATCGTCATGAACTTGCAGAGATTTGGAAACGTGACCGGCGGCTGAATTCCGTGATCGCCGTTGGGGAAATATCCACCTTGATCGATCAGTGCTGGCACTTTGCCCGATATCTCAGGCTCAATAGACTCTCCATTCCCCTCGTTGACAGCCTCCTTCTCCAACCCACCGAACAGCAAGAAATCTGGGTGGTTCCGGCGTACCTCGAACAGATCGTTGCCCGCCTTGACCTCAAAGGGGTAGATCGCGTTGACGCCCCAGGGCTCAATTACGTCAACGAACTCCATCGCGTTGCCATCGGTATCTACTGCAAACACCGCTGCGCCATTGGCCCAAGCGCACTCTGCGATCTCGCGGTAGTACGCGGAAAAAAAGTCTTCGAACTGCTTTGGCGACACAAGCATACTGTGATTGTAGCACAGGTCCTCTCCCATCGCCACAATCTCAGGCCTCAATCGCTCGATCAGCGGAAACACGAGCTCTCTCTGATGTTCTAAATGCCACGCCATCATGTCATGAATCATTTCAGGGTCGTCATAGAACGCCAAGCTGGCGGCTTCAGGCCCCATCAAGCTACGCACAAACCCGTAGGTACTTCCTGCTCCCACGCAAAGCGACACGTCACGATTGTCGAACTTTTTGCATCGCTGGTCGATCTCGTCCGAACTCATCCGCGAGGTCGGTGTCATCCGTTCGCGCCAAAACTCCCACGAACCCCTATCGCGTACGGCGTAGCGGATGAATTCGGGCATAGTATAGGTTATGTCGTTGTCTATCACCTGCCGGGAAATCGATCCATTTTCGGACTCCACAACCTCGAACCCATCTTCTTCGCGACATGTGGTCCTAAACCCTGTCCCTCCGATCGCCAGCCCAAAGTCAGGATAGATTTGCCCTGTGGTGCCCCAGTAGCGATACCAGCTCTCGACCTCCATCACGCCGCCGACACGGTAGCAGCCGCCAATATGCTCCGGCATCCCAGTGGCCACCAATCGTTCGTAGGTTTTCTGCATGCATCCCGCCGACATCCCCGGCGCACCGGAGAACCCGAATATGGGCACGTAGTCCGGTGTTTCGAACCTGGCTACTGATAGAAATCGTTCCTTGGGGGTCATTATTACCGTGCAACCTTCCCTAATCTCCGCCGAACGAGCATATCTGTGTGGCAGGGGTGGGAGGCAAAAGAGATCTACCAACCTGTCCTGACAGTGTGGCCGTGGCCTGGAAAAAACACGGCGTCAACCAAAATACTGAGACCTAAGGCCACCGCGTGGCCGCACATCATGCCCAAAAACATCGGCTTGACCCGATTTACAAGGCGTATACCGCCGATCTTGATGAGCACCGACTTCACCGCCCACGCCAGGAAAATATTCCATACCGTTATACTGACCGCCGCCGCTGTGGCGTATGTCAGGCCCACAGGATGCAGCCAAAAACCAGCGAATCGAGCTCGTACCGCCAAGACCGCCGCCATAAACACCATCCCGATGCCGAAAAACGCCAGACGATAGTAGTCTGGGCCCGTGGCGGCCTCTTTCTTCAGTCGAAGTGTCTCATACGCCTCTATGTGCCCGACCCTAAAGGGATGTGAGCCAAAATTGAAAGCTCCTACGTCGTACCCCAATACTATCATTGTCACCACCGCCACGGCTATGGCGGTAAACACGCCCAACCCCAACGCCAGATACAGCCTTCCGCGTGGTACCCCGCGTTCATCGCCCAACCGCCCAGCGAAAGCCACCTGTGGCATCATCATCCCATAGTTCGACCGAAAGAGCACATACGACAACACCAGCGCCGTCATACTGGCTTCAGGGATGTGCGACGTGCCCAGCGTCTGCATCACGAAAGTCTGTGCGCTCACAGCACCCTCGACCTGAAGAAAACACGATTCGACTATAACTTTCGCCATTCCCAACGTCAGCAAGAGGATCATCGGCAGAAACAGCAGCACCACGGTCCACGCCATCCCGGCTTCGTGAAACCAGAACGCCATATATATCAGCCCCGCCAAAAGCCCCCATGCCGCCACAGAGTAGCGACGACGGAAATTGTCCGGCAGATCAACATCGCGACCAAACGCCGATCGTGCGACTTTCTTTAGGTGGATGCGCCCCATCCAAAGGCTCCACAGCACCCACAGCACTAGGCTCCCTAAACATTGCCATGCTGCTGTCTGAGTGCCCCAATCGCTCCAAGGCTCAAAGCCCGGATTCATCCCCTGCCCGAAACCGAACTTATTTCCCAAAGTGATCTCAGAACCGATCACCAGCCAACCGAGCCACATTCCTCTGAGAATTTGCAGCGGAGCGAAATATGCCAGCCCAAGAGCAAACACATCCACTCTGGTGGAGAAGCTGGGGATGTGTCTGGCTGCAAGTCCGGACGGGTCCTGCGTGAATGAGATGTGTGGAAACTGCGCGTTGAACCAGTTGAGAGTATTCCATCCTACAATTAGCAGCGGTACCGCGGCTCCGATCCAGAACATGGGAGAATGGTACCAATCGGTCTCCCAACGGCCATCTACCTCCCGACCGATGAGCGCCAAAGGAACGTCCGCCAGCGGAAATGTCAGCTTTTCGTGCTCGTGCCACTGCTCGTGAACTATTGTCATCAGGCAGATGATGACTCCCAACGTGGCAGCGATGAGCGATCCCCACCACAGCAGCGGGACGGCCCAAATCCCCCAAGGGATCGATCCACCAGGCGGAAGCCCGTTGTAAAACTGCCTTACTCCACCAAATTCGTTTGATGGTGAGGCCCAAGGCTTTAGGTGCGGGTGGAAAAACTCTGCCCACCGGTTCTCAGCGGACGCGAAATACTCCGGCGCAGACATGACGCCCAGCATGTTACCCATCACGCCAAGCTGGAACGAAGACGCCCCAAGCCACAGCACCGCGAACACCACCGCTAGCTCACCCGTACTGAAACCATTACTGATCCGGCTGCGAGCGATCCAGCGATTTAGAGCTAGAAACACGATGAAAAACAGCAAGACGCCAGCGGAAAGAACGCCCTGCTCAAGCCGTGAAGAAAAGAGTTTGTACACCGACACCGGCGCGGCGATTGCGTACAGAACTGTCAGCAACATCCCAACAAGCAGCGCCCTTGCCGTGAATGTCCCCCGGGAGGGGGTCTTTGAAGCCTGATCGTTCAGGAAGAACCTCCGCTAATCATCTGCGTGCACTGCAACGCTGTACACACCTAGACGGTTTTTAAAAAAGCACAATCCCATAGACACGATCAATTCTTGAGATTAGAGCCACTTTTTGAGGAACTTGAACGCTCCTACACCGTGGAACTGATATTCGCCTTCAAATATCTCGTGACCCACCCGGTCTGGCACACCTGCCGCATCGTAGATATACTCAAGCCGGTTGACCGCCCTACGAAAAGCCGCTACCGGGAAAATGCTGTCTCTTGTTCCGTTTTCGAAAAACGCTGGGCGAGGTGCTATCAGGCCAGCTATGTCAGGCATTTCAGCCAGTTGCAGGATACCTGAGTACGAAGTTGTCCACGCAGTGGTGCATCGCCAGAATGCTGGATTTGAACTCGTTGAGATAGCAGCCCACCACCGCCACTTTGATACGGGTGTCGATGGCGGAGCTAATATAGAGTGGCGGTTCCCCCGCCGGAAATCCCCATACAACCGATCCGCGACCCGTCTACCTCTTTGCGCGATTTGAGGTAGTCCACCGCCCTCATCACGTCGTATACGCGAATGCCTATCATGGTGGTGCCCAGAGCCAAAGCGTTGACTGTGGCGACATTACACCCTTGCAGTTTTTCGAAGGTCGTATTCCTCTCGCCAAAGCAGAGCTGCTCCATCGCTAGAGCGACGTATCCCTGCCTGACCGTCTGAATGGCGAAATCTTCTGATAGCCTCCCAACTCTGAGCGCTGCGATCCGTCCTCCTCAATCCCAACAATGTCGTCTTTGCCCCGACTGTGCCCTGGCACGCACACGATCCCAGGCAGTCGCTTCTGGCGGCCCTTCGGCGTCAGCAAGAAAGCTGGCATCTGCAAGCCAGGGCGTGTGGTGATGACGACTTTTTCGCGGACGTAATCTTCAAACTCTACGCGACCCACAATTTGTGGCTTCAAAGGCTCTTTGGTCTTGGAAAACCCCCAACGGCTTTGCACAGATTTCTGCGCAACTGCCCCTGCCAGGAGGTTAGGTCGTCGCCGGTCTTAGCTGTGAACGGGAGTTCTAGGCTCCAGGTCGCTGTAGAGGCCATCCATAAACGTGATCGGATCGAACATCTCTCAGGTGTCAGTTGGCATCATCGCCTCGGTTGGTTGGTGAGTATCGGGATTGGAACAAGAGTAGTTGACCCGCCAACGGTTACGACAAACGCCCGGCTGTCGGTCGTCATGTCCAGCGTGATGTAGCCGCACAGGTCATCCAGGTTTTGGATTCGGATCACCTGCACTTCCCTCACAGCTCCCGTGCTGCGGCTAAGTACGAGCACCCTGATTAGGCCAGCGAACCCTTCTCCGTCGTCTGTAACATCGGCGTTGGTCTGTCGATTGTCGTCGTTCAGTTGGGAGTAGATCGTTGAGTCTGCGCAGGCGGTGAGGTATGCAACATGTTCACCATCCAAAGGAACAAGAATATCGTCGATGGAAGCGGTCGCCGAGGCGGTGTGGGACGTGCAGAGCGAAGGGTTCCACGACGCCTCTCCGCATAGCTCGACCTCGTCGACCATCGCATGCTGGTAACCATCTGCGCTACCAGAGGCATTCATCTGTCTCAGACCACCCACGATTTCGGGTTTGACAGCCAGTATCGGGTAATCAGTCAGAGGTTTTGGCACGGAATTTAGAGGTTGCGCTTGCATTGGCTTTCGGGCCGAGCATGAGATTGATACCATGAGCCAAGCCCCACCCAGCAAAGCAACCATCGTATCCGTTGTAGATATTTTCATAGACGTAGCCCCCAGCAAAGCTTCGCCGCAAGAATATGGCAGCAGACCCCAATGCCGCAACGTCATCGCGTCCAAAAACTCACGACAGCAGTAGGCAACCGATGGCTTCTGCACCTTATCTTTAGACTTCGCCAACATCAACAGCAACGAAAGGAAGAAAAATGGCAGCGGGCCAAAGTGAGATGATCTGGGGATATCTACTACATTTGGGCTACAATATGTGGGCCGACCGGCAGGACTCAGAGTGGGAACTCGAGCACATTGGTGCCCATGACCATCTTCGATGCGACGACACGGTGTGGAACGATGTTCTCGACCGTTTGGTGGGCGTCGGGGCAAACATGGTTGTCATCGACTTGGGGGAGGGTGTCCGCTACGATAGTCACCCCGAACTCGCGGTAGATGGTTCGTGGACACCAAACCATCTGCGTGAACGTCTTGACCACATGCGCGGATTGGGACTCGAACCGATCCCTAAAATGAATTTTTCCACCGCTCACGACACATGGCTAGGGCCCTACGGTCGGATGATATCGACCGACACCTACTACCAGGTGTGCGGCGAGCTTATTGACGAGGCCATACAGCTATTTGACAACCCCAGACTGTTTCACCTCGGAATGGACGAAGAGACCGCCGACCATCAGCGCCACTATAACTACGCGGTCATGCGTCAACACGAACTATGGTGGCACGACTTTCTGTGGATGGTAGATCAGGTCGAATCCGCAGGCTCTCGTCCATGGATATGGTCCGACTACGTTTGGCACCACCCAGAACTGTTCTATGACCAGATGCCCCAATCAGTTCTTCAGAGTAACTGGTACTACGCCCCAGAGTTCCCTGAAGACAACACCGGAGTCAAAGCATATGAAGAGCTCAACGACCACGGTTTTGAGCAGGTCCCGACAGGCAGCAACTGGTCAAGCCCGAAAAACATGCCTGGCACGGTCACCCACTGCCTGGAAACAGTAGATGCGTCACTTCTCAAAGGTTTCCTTCAGACCCCTTGGAAACCGACACTTGAGGTGTGCCGAGACCGGCACGAGCAGGCGGTAGATCTCCTTGGCGACGCCAGATCAATCTGGATAGACAACCAGGGGTAGCTGGTTGATACCGAACGGTTTCGCACAGCAACTGTTAAGGCAAACAGCTAGAATAAGGGCTGCGATCATAGAGCTGGTAGCGTCGCGTTACTGGGTGTTGGCCTGTTTCGTCGTGGCTCTTATTCTGCGAGTCGTTTGGTTAGCGGTCTTCGAACCCAAGCCGGTAAGCGATTTTCTCTGGTATTACGAGCGTGGTCTGAACATAGCAGCCGGTGGGAAATATGCTGCCGATGGCGTGCTAACAACCCATTGGCCTATCGGTTACTCCGCTTTTCTCGCCGGGCTGTTCACCATTTTTGGCCCCTCGCTGTTGGCCGCGAAATTGGCGAATGTGGCTCTCTATCTGGCGGCTATGTGGTGCGGTTCCGGGCTCGCGGGCCTCATTGATAGAGTCCGACACCGCTGCCCGACTGACACTGGCTGGAATGGCGATTTACCCCAACCAGATCGCGTATTCATCCCTACTGTCCACCGAAATCCTGTTTTTTTTTCTGCTGCTCGCCACGGTGCTGGCTTTGGTGAAACAGCAGTACTGGTGGGGTGGGTTGGTTTTCGCATATGCCTGCCTGGTTAAACCGCTCGCCCTTTTCGTCCCGATCGTCGTCTTCCTCATCTATTTGAGACGGCACCTCCCCATTGGACGGTTGCTGTCAACAACTGTTGTCGTTTACGGTCTGGTTGTCCTCGTCGTCGTTCAGTGGTTGATTAGGAACTATGACACCACCGGTCAGGTCATGTTCATTTCGAGCAACGCTGGCGCGAACCTGTTTATCGGAAACAATATCTACGCTACAGGTGGATATCTACTCGACGAACGTGCGAATTCGCTGATTGGCCCAACGTCAAACGAGGTGGAGCGCGACGAACGCCAGCGAGTTTGTTGCCAACAATGCCCTGCGTGCGCTACTTCTGGCACCCAAGAAGCTGTGGCACCTCTACCGCACCGATGCGGAGGGCATCTTCTGGGATGAAGCGGGCACCATGAGCGACCTCAGTGCTTTGTCCCGCAACACATTCCGTGTCATCAACATCGTTGCTCAACTCTACTATCTGTCCATCCTCGGTTTGGGGGTTTTTCAAAGCCGCCGTGCGAAGCAGCCCTCGCCTCCCTCCAGGGTGGACCCTTGGAATGTGGATAGTCGTCCACCTGTCCGCTATGTACTTGGCGTTTTTTGGACAGACCCGTTTTCACTTCCCGATGATGCTGTGGATTATGATGTATTCAGCATTAGGGTTGGAGCATATTCTGCGCCTTGGGAGTATTGCCAATCCACACGGTGAAAGCATATCCAGAGTAGAATGCTAGGGTACGCCCCCTTCTTATTACAGTCCCGCAGAGCCCGCCGTCCGCCATATCTGAACGCGGTTGTTTCCGCTGTCCAGCACGATCAACCGGTCCCGTGGGTCCAGCGCGGCGGCGGTCGGCGACTTGAGGCCACCCAGCCCTGATCCCTCGCTCCCAAACACTCCTAGGAACCGCCCAGACCGGGCGCAAGCTACAACACGATGATTACCTGTATCAGCCACTATCACATGCCCCCGGCGAGTCACATTCACCCCCTCTGGGCCTGAGAACCCCCTTATCTGTCCAACATACGCCCCAAATTGGTCAAAAATGGCGATCCTATTGTTCCTGGAGTCTGCAACATATATCGATCCGTTCTTACCGACAGCCACTGCCGCCGGATCGCCAAGTGATGCCGTCCCAGAGCCAAACCCCACCAGTTCCCTGCCGTTCAGGTCAAACGGAGTGAATTCCAGCAACCTGTCGTTCTCCCTGTCAACGACATAAAGAGTGCCCGATTTTGAAAGCGCTACATCCGTCGGCTCGCCGAGAGGCAGCTCGTCCCCATGATCCACTATGTCACCGACCGCAGCGATCACATTGAGCGCTCTGTCCAGGTGGACCGCGCGGCGGTTGAACGTATCAGCAACCCAGATATCCAGGCTGGTCCTCGCGTCGATCCCCCCAGGGTGATGAAACTGTCGGTCACCAAGTCCGAATCCCCCAAACTCACCGCCATACCTGCCGTCTGGCCCAAACCACTGGACACGATCGTTGCCTGTGTCAGCGACGAATATCTGTCCCAATCGATTGACAGAAAGGTCTTGAGGGTTGCGGAACTGACCGGGGCCTGAGCCTGGTTCGCCGAACTGAAGGACGAAGGACTCAACGAGCGAAACTGTTGTCGAGTCTGGCACCCTAACAACGGGCGGTGTAATGTGAGGCACGCTCCCGCACGCTCCCAGAAACAGAGCCACCAGCGCGAAAGCTCTCACGCAGCCACCTCGTCCAGACCTTTGCGCCAGTGAGCGGCTATCAGGTAGTGATACATCCAGTCTGGCCATCTCCAGCTCTCAGTGGCGCTTACGAGTTTTAGCGCCGCCCACCGAAAAGGCGAAAGCGTAAGGGTCCTCACGATCCGTCTCGACCAACGCCTGTGGATGGTCCCTGTGGATGGTGCCAGAAGATCGATGCGAAACACGTCTGATAGCGCGGGATGCCGCTGCACCAAAGTTGGGATGCCATCCCTTCCGAAATCCGACGACATTACGCACATCTCCGAAATAGTTCGTTCACCGTGGTTGACAGTTTTCGCCAAAGGTTCATACCGAAAAACCGCGCCAGATTCATTCATTCGATATCCGAGTTCCAGATCCTCTCCGCCCCATCTTGCAAGCGATTCGTCAAACCCACCGACTGTCTGTAGCAGTTCACGACTCACCGACGAGTTTCCTGTGATAAAATATTGGAAAGGCATCGGTGCGTTCCGACCCAATTTGTAGACGCCCCGTGTTTCAAAATACCTGGAAAACCCGTGAGGTGGCGGAGATTTGGGAAACGAGAAATGGCCTACAACAGCAGACAACTCCAGACCAGAATGCGCGGCAATGTGTGCAGAAACGAAGCCAGGCTGCGGTTCCATATCGTCGTCCAGGAAAACGACAACACTCCCTTGGGCTTCACGAATACCCGTATTCCTTGCCGCCGCGCGCCCCTGGTTTTCAGGATGGCGGACAAGTCGCCCGCTAATGTCACCTAGCGGCCCCAAATCCGACTCATTGACAGGTTCATCAGAGCCGTCGTCCACCACCACTACCTCCCACGCCCCAGAGTCCAGGCGTCCAAGAGCAGCCAAATTGCGCCGCAGCAGCTGTTTGCGACCAAACGTCGGGATGACGACAGTGCATTCCATAGTCACATCAAGCCTCGGTAGACTGACAGCAGACGTTTCTCCTCTATTTCCCAATGTAGTTCACCAGCCGCCTTGTGGCAGTTGGCAGCTAACCGTTCGCGATCGTCCAGCACAAAACCTATCGCCTCTGCTACCCTTTTAGCTCCGGCATCTATGGGCACTACAACACCGACATCGTACTCCCTGACGACGGCAGCCATGTCGGGGTAATCCCTCAAAACCACCGGCACACCAGCCTGAATGTATTCGAATACTTTATTTGGCAAACCATGCACCACATTGAGGCCTGTCGATCGCCCTAAGTGTAGTCCTACATCCGCACCAGCGGTCAGTGGGGGCAGCAGGGAGAAATCCACCGCACCCAAAAAACTGACCCGATCCGACCTTCGGCTATTAGCAGCATAGTTTTTCAAATCATCCGCCAAAGGCCCATCTCCTAGAACGACCAGATGACCAGCAGGCAGCTCATCAACAACATCTATCGCATCGTCGATCCCAAGACCCGCCAGCAGACCTCCCTGAAACAGTAGCAGTGGGACCTCATGCTCTACGCCCGCCATCGTCCTTAGCTGGTCCGTCCAGTTTACTGACACTTTGCGGGGGAAGTTGCGGACCACAACAGGGCCTTTGACAGCATATCTGCGGTTCAGCTCGTGCCCGACGCCATCTGAAACGGTGATCACTCTACTCGCAAGGCGGATGCACAGCTTTTCCAGCAAACTCCAAACCCCACGGATATGTGGCCGACCTGTGAGGGACGGCAGTTCGGTCCAAAGTTCGTGAGAGTCGTAGATCAGCGGCACACCCAGAATCACAGAAGCAAACGCTGCCGGAGCCAACGAATCGAGATCGTGTGCATGCACCAGGTTAGGTCGGGCTGCAACAATTCGCTGCGCAACTTTGGGCCACCATTCAGCGTACTTGGCACGGAGGCCGCTTTCTGTCGAAAGCGGTATTCGATCTGTCTCAACGGCGTCCCAACCGGTCAACTCTCGCTCCGAGGTGCGGTTGGCGATCACTGTCACTTGGTAGCCGTTTTCTGCCAACGTTACGGCCTCTTTGTTTACGCGGGCGTCATGGTGAAGGTCGTTAAATACCGTCATTACCACTTTGGATCGATCCGACGCAGGTTTTTTCAGCGATGCTGCCTTTGTTGACCTGGACGATGGGCGCGGCACGACATACCGCTCGCCCACTCCGATGTGGTGAACATCATCGCCGAAGGCCACTTTCACTGTCTCTCCAGATCCCCTCCCACCCACTATCACCGTCAATCCCTGGGGCGCGGAGTCGAATCGCCACGCACCACCATTGTCGGTGACCTTCGCCTGCGCCCGGGCGCGCCACCACTCCACAAGTCCAATGTGGGTTGGCATCCACCGGTGGTCATCAACCGCCCATCCAACGAGCTCCTCGAACCACTCTGCGAGGTATGCATAGTCTTCAACGTCGTAACCGTTGGGATGGAACAGAGCTGAGCAGATGCCACCGTTGGCGGTTGAGTTCCAGAGCGAGCGAGATATACGAATTGCCTCGGATCTGTCGACACCCAGTCTCCACAGAAGCGACACATCCATCAACGATAGAGGCAGTTCTGCAAAAGAGTGTGCCCTGTCCGCTGTCACATCATATGGATGAAACAGCAGCGAAGTCCACGACCTGAACCCCACATCATCCGAAAAACCCAGTGTGGCGTCGTATGCAAAACCAGCGCTCTCCAGAGCCTGCCAGGTTGCGCCTGCTTGGTGGCGAAGATAGTGGGTGCGGTTGCCGCAAACTTCTCGCCCAAATGTTCGCCCTAATACCGACCGTCCGAAGCCCAATCCATCCGATGAATCGGCCCAGGAGTAGCTGGCGTGCAAACCGACCTCGCCTCCGATCGAATCGATCTGTCCGACTGCAGCGTGGAGTAAAGGATGGTTTAGCGTATAGGATGGGTCCAACGAGTTTTTTCGTCCAGCGGACATAAACCATGTGCTGGTAACACCCGCCTCTCGCTCAAAATCACAGGTGCGCCCCACGGCGGCATACGGGTCATTGGACAGGTCGGACTGACGAATAATCTGTGCGGCCCTGTTTATCAGAGACACGCCACTGCGACCGGTGTTGATCATCTCGTGAAATACTCGCCACGGCGTCCATTTCCGCAATACATCAACATCGTGGGAAAACAGAACCACCGCGCTGTGGTCATCGGGCCAGCGGCCGATCCTCACCCACGGTCTACCGAGAGTCTGCCAGCATCTATCAAAAAGCCAGATCAACAGTTCTGCGTAGCGATCCAACACTGGAGTGTGGTGGCATCCGGCTTTAACCAGAGTGTTGGCGTCACTCTTCGCGCGTCCGTGTTGATCACGTAATGAATCGGCCCCTTGCTCCTCAACCCGTGCCAGCGCCCACCAAACAGTGGAAACAAGGTCGCATCCTATTCGGCATATTAGGCCCTGCCCGACGCGCTCTGCCGTTATGACCGTCCTACCGCCTGAAGTACCCCATGCCTCACCTGCCGACATCTCTCTGGTGAGCCCCCATACCGGGACATCTTCAACGCCATCGCACTTCAGTTGCGAGTGGGTCTGCTGATCAAATGACGGCGGGCCCGAAGTTATCTCGTCATTTGCGTACATCCAGACCAACAACCCGCCGTCCAAAGCCACCTTGCGTACTAGGTCATTATCTGGCTCTTCGCCATACCAAAACTCCCATAGTCCGACTTCCGATTCACATTCGCGCAAAAAGACGCCAACCGCACTCGCCAACCAGTCGAGAGCGAATCGCGCCCGTGGTTTCCGTAGGTCATCTATTCCGAGATGTATCCTAATCATAGCCCCTGTCGATCAACGAAATACAGCCGCCAGTTTCAGTGTCCAAGAAGCGGTGTGTTCGACCTGATGGTAGACCACTTTAGTGCCACCAAACCCTTTTTTGAACTGGGCAACGGAGGGTATGTTCGCCCCATTGAATTCAAACTGTTCTACCGTGCCCACCAATGATCGCAGAACCTCCCATCGCAGCAACGACGCCGCACCCAGTTCACGACCAGCAACACCTGTTCCCGCCCAAAGATCGTACCCCAACAGTTCATCCGCTCCAGTCATAACCGCCGCTGCGGGCTTGCCCTGGTGCGTGGCTACGGTCAGCTCCACGTTCGCATCCGCCAGGAGAGTCTCAAACGCGTTCCGCATATGCTGTTGAGGACAGGGCAGCGCCAAACCCTTCATCTGTGAGGTCGCCACCATCGTCTCAACTAATGGGGTCACGTCGTGCGTTGTGTTGATGGTGACTCCCGACCGCTCTGCTTTACGAATCTGCTTTCGCGCCGCTCGACTAATGCCGCTCCACAACTGACCTTCGTCGGTGGTGGGTACCCTCCTGGTATATCGCACAACAGCGGTCCATCCAGCCTCCTGCCACGGCCGTACGTCCACAATATCAGGTGGCATTGCCCATCTGCTGTATGCCGCGTCCGCACCCAACGTCGCCAATGCGGTCGCCACATCACTCCATACTTTGGGGTCGGACACGGCCCTCTGGTGCAGCGCGATATCCCCATAGACACTGAACGGTGGCGTAAACGATTTTCGCAACCCCCACCTATTACGCTCCACGATCGGCATCCCACACACAACGCTATCTCCATCCATCACCAGCAGATATTTGGCGGTGGCACTGAAAATATCTGCGCAGCACCGAATCCAAGGTTGTCGGCCCCAAAAACCCACTTGAAGCCCAGCATCTGCAAGCCGATCGGCCCACTCGTTTGGATCGGCTGTGGTGACGACATTCATATCGACACTCCAGACCCAACTCGGCTTACGCGTCCGCTCTGCCACGCCAAAACCAACCAAACTCCTGCCGTCCAGACTGCTGCGATACCAAGCTGAATCGTTTCAATCCAGTGTGTCAATTTGAGGCCAACTGTAGGTGCCACCACCAAAGCAGCGATCGCTGCGTTGCGGCCTATCGAGTGCCAAGGGACAAGTTTCCGCCAGGATGTCCCCAGCTTGCCGCTTGCCGCATTTAGGTAGATGCTCCACTGAACGTAAGTTCCGACGACCGTCCCTATTGCCGGGGCCCACAGCCCTATCCAAGGGATGAGCGCCACACTAAGCACAAGGTTGACGCACGCGTCGATGGCAGAACCCCAGATCAACTCTCGAGCCGCCCCGATCGAAAGCAGAAGCGCAGACCACACCGCCACTCGAAGAGGCAGAAGCGTTAGGTAGATGCGAAAGATGGGCACGCTGTCGGCATAATCGGCAGTAAAAATGGCGACCACTATTTCGGTAGACCAGACCGCCGCAAACAGAGCAAGAGGCATCACCACCCAAGTCATTCGGTCGACCATCTGATGCCACGCCGCCAATACCCCCTCAAAATCCCCTCTGCTCCATCTGGCGCTCAAGTCTGGCAGCGTCGCCTGACTCACGGCCCCGTAAATAATCCCCACCAGCGGAATTTCCCACGCGCCGATACTGTAGACAGCCATCTCCTTGGCGGCGAACCAGAACGTCACAACAACGCGCCCCGCCCAACCAGTAACCAGGTTGAGGGCACGATTGCCCAACGCCGCCATACTCAAACGCATCATCTGCCCCGGCGCATCGCCGTCATCGCCACCGTCAGTGGTTCCGCCCCACAAAATCGGCCAGGCCGCCATCGTCAGAAATGCCAACCGCACCCAGTGCCCCATCGCGAGACCTACAACCACAGCCGTCGCGGTTGAGTGGCTGCTCACAAGCCAAGCCGCCGCCGCCAAACCCACGCCCGAACCGACGAGCGAGGAAGGAGCCAGCACGGATGTGCGCTCAGAGGCCAGGATAACCGCCTCCATCCCCGACGCCGCTACAACCGCTACTAGATAGAGTGTCCCCCACTTCAAAACGGCTTCCAGAGAGCTGTTTTTCGCGAGAATCGCAACGAACGGAGCGGCAAAATAGAGCGCCAAGCAGACTACACCGGTGGCTGCGAGTAGCCATGACATTGCCCGTCGAACAAGAGCACCGCGCCCCTCAGCGGATGTCCGCGTAAACACGGGAAGTAGTCCAGTAGGCAGGCCAAGGTCGCACAACACCAAAATCGCCAACACCGTCCAGGCCTGATGAAACGTTCCAACGGCGTCTTTCGACAGAACACGCACGGCCAGCATGTCTATGGCTAGCCGCGCCAGAGTGGTTACGATCCGCGCTGACGCCAACCTTGCCGCCGATCCCCGCGCTGTCATTATGTTGCTTGTTCCCAAAATATCAACCATTCGTAAGTAACGTGTCAAACGCAGATTAATTAGCCTCGGACTTTTGTCGAAAGAATCTCATCCATCCCAGTGTCAAGATACTGGGTCTGCTGGGCGTGGACCATTCCGCACGACGATTAGAACACGTCTCAATTGAGCCAAGACCGGCTCATTGACGACGCGAATCTCAGCTGCATTGAGCAAATTCATTGACATTCGATGGCGCATTTCGTATATTCAGTTTTCTCAAATGAAAACGCACGTTATCAGCTCAATGATGGCAGATGCGAACTAGAAAACACAACGGGGGTGCTGGCACTTCAGTCTGCCGGCTCAACCAGCGACTTATCCAGACGGCCACACTCTACACGAGCGTGGCCGTCTGTCGTTTCTGCATTTGGACACCTTCTTTGCCCTAGGAGGAACGATGCCCGACGAGATCCGCGAAGGCTTGACGTTCGACGACGTTCTGCTGGTCCCTGGCCGCAGTGAAATCGTGCCACGAGATGTGGACGTGAGTACCATGTTGGTCGGCGGAGTACGGCTGAATATTCCGCTTGTAAGCGCGGCGATGGACACAGTAACAGATGGGAAATTGGCCATTGCGATCGCCCGCGAGGGTGGCATAGGTGTAATACACAAGAACTTCACGATTGAAGAGCAGGTAAGCGAGGTCGCCAAAGTTAAGCGCTCAGAGAGCGGGATGATTGTCGATCCTGTGACGCTTGGCCCTGACCAGCCTGTCCAGGCCGCGCTTGATCTGATGGCTGAACTACACATCTCGGGTGTTCCGATAATCGATGATTCTCAGAAACTGATCGGAATTCTCACCAACCGAGACCTCAGGTTTGAGACCAATTTCCTCAAACCCATCCGCGATGCCATGACCAAAGACAACTTGGTCACCGCCCCAGTGGGCATCGCGATTGACGACGCCAAAGAGATACTTTGGAAGAACCGCATAGAGAAACTGCCCGTTGTCGATGAAATTGGCGTTCTGCGTGGATTGATTACTGTCAAAGACATTGAAAAGAGAGCGCAGTATCCCAACGCCTGCAAAGACGACCTTGGGAGGCTGAGGGTCGCCGCAGCAATCGGTGCCAATGACGACTGGTTAGAACGCGCCCAAGCTCTAATTGAGAGGGGTGCGGACGTGTTAGTGGTCGATTCTGCCCACGGCCATTCCACCAAAGTTATCTCCACGGTCGAAGCTTTCAAGCAGACATTCCCCGAAGTGCCCTTGATCGCCGGGAATGTCGCCACCGCCGAAGGTTGCCACGAGCTGATCCGAGCAGGAGCTGACGCGGTGAAAGTCGGCGTCGGCCCTGGGTCGATCTGCACCACACGCATTGTTGCAGGCATCGGCGTCCCGCAGATCACAGCTGTGCTCGACTGCGTGGAAGTGGCGAGGGCATTTGACATTCCTGTGATTTCCGATGGGGGCATCCAGCACTCTGGAGACATCACCAAAGCGTTGGCATGTGGCGCTAACGCGGTGATGCTAGGCAGCCTGTTCGCTGGCACCGAGGAGAGCCCTGGGGAGACGATTATCTACCAAGGTCGGACGTTCAAAGTTTACCGAGGCATGGGCTCGGTTGCAGCGATGCAATCAGGCAGTGGTGACCGCTATTTCCAGTACGACATGGCCGCCGAAAAGCTTGTGCCTGAAGGCGTCGAAGGGCGGGTGCCCTACAAAGGTTCGGTGTCTGGATACGTCTACCAGCTAGTTGGCGGCATTCGGGCAGGCATGGGCTACTGCGGCGTTCGTACCATCGACGAACTACGCACGCAGACAAAGTTCATGCGCATCACCGCCGCAGGCCTCAAAGAGAGCCATCCTCACGATGTTTACATCACTCGCGAGGCTCCGAACTACCGGCTCGAATAAGTTGATTACAGATCGACAACCGACAGCGTGAGCTTGGAGTGCGTACCTGGTCCGTGTAGAACACTGTTTTTTGCGACTATCGGCTCTGCGAACTCCCATATCGGGGCAAAACGGTTTGGGTTCGGTAAAATGCGCGGCCATTCACTGCTTGTGACGATGAGCCCGATTTTGGACCCGGCCTCAAACAGATAGGCCGTCCTCCCCAGATCAATACTCAACCTGGTCGGCTCGCCAGGGGTCAGGGGTACGATCTGATCCCAGCCATCGCGATACCGACATCGAATCGAGCCGTTTGTCAACACAGTAATCGCCCCAGAGCGGTCCTCAACGCATAGTTTGCAAATGATATCTGTGTCTTCGGCGTCGCTGGAAATCCACACATCCAACCCGATCTCCCCGATGACCGCCAGCGGCGACTCCATAACCGCGGTTCGGTAGTAGAGCACATCCGTCCGATCCAGAATCGGCCTCTGGTCGACTGGACCAACGCTGCTGTAACCCCAGTAGACCGCCCCGCCGTGCATCGGCACAGGGTTGTCCGGATCATACGAGAAACTGTCTTCACCGGTGCTGTCGGGAGCTACTTCGGACAGCGCCCCATCGCCGCTTTTCATGTTCGCGCCACCACCGGATGACAGAAATAGCGTCTTCTGCGTAGCTTCCGGCGGCGGCCAGTCCGAAAAATCCCTCAACCGGTTCTCGCCCATAACGAACAGGCGCACAGGTGGTTGCGCAGTCCAACCATTGTCGATCTCTTTCAGGTAGAAGTCCAAACACTGAAACTCGTGGGCCATCACATTGACATCAGCATCGGGACCAAACTCCCAGTCACCGTATCGCGTGTGCGCCTCGCCCGTGGTTCCTGAGTTGATGTGCCCCCACGGTCCCACAATCAGCTTCTGCCCTGTCCTAGCCGCTTCTGTCGCCCCGTGGTCGCTGATGTTCCGATAGCCCTGAAACTGCCCTCGGTTGATATGGTCGAACCAGCCCGCCATATGGTATCCAGGTACACCCACCTGAGAATGCATCCCCGTCAGTTCTACCGATTTCCAGTACTCATCGTAGGTGTCGTGTTCCAACCAAGTTTTCAGAATCGGTGCCACGAATCCGGCCTTTTCCGCTATCTCTCCGAAACTGCGGCATTTGTAAAGCGCATACCAGTCCATCCTTCCCTCGTCAGGCTTGTTACGGCAACTCGCATGAGTCATCGCCCACCTGATCGCATTCCCCCACGCAAAACAGCCATCGTATCTAAGCCAGTCGGTGAAGTACGACGCTGGCCCGATGGAAGGAATAATGCACTTGAGCGCTTCATGCCCGCCAGCTGCCGCCGGGACTTGCACCATTCCCAAATAGCTACGCCCCCACAGCCCGATCTTGCCGTTGCACCACTTCTGATTGGCAACCCAATCAAGATTCGCCTGTCCGTCCCTAGCCTCGTCCACCAGCGGCGTGAAATCGCCATCGGAATCGTATTTCCCCCGACAGTCCTGTACGACATAGGCATATCCCCGCTCGACAAATGGCTGTTCGCCGTTGAATGCACCAGCGCCGACACGGTGATACGGCGTCCGAACGACAACCGCTGGAAACGGCCCCGGCCCATCCGGCAAAAACACATCCGTCGCCAACTCGACACCATCGTCAGCTGGCATCCTCTGATTTATCAACGCTCTCACCTACTCCTCCGTCTCATCATTTTCAGGATCGTAGTCACTCACATCCAACTCCTTGACCGTCGGGATCAGTTTCTCTTGGAAAAGCTCAAGATTGACCTTCAGCCATTCAAACTGGCGCAGCCAATCGCCTTTTTGTAACGGATCTGCTGATTCGTACAATCGGATACTGTAGGTCCTCGCCCGCGGCTCCCATTTAAGTTTCTTCCCAACAAGCTGTTCAAGCCGGTTTTCATCCCTTTTCAGGAGCGAATAAAAAGCTCGCCCGTTGTCTCCTTTAAAATAGAGATCAACGTATATTTTGGCGTCTTTGACATGGATATCTGCACAAAAGTTTACGTCGGTGCGAGCAGGAAAGAAAACGTAGTGCTTTGGAAGAGGTTTTGGACGACGAAGTCCACTGCCTGAATCCCGAAGAAATTCGGCAAAGTGGGTCCAATATTCGAGTTGGAATTGACTGGTTTTTGAGACAACTCTATTTGTTACGCTGGTTACGTTTCGGGTCCAGTCATTCGGCGCGCTGGCAACATTCAATTTGGGAGCTATTGCGGATTTACCAATGCGCCAGAGTTCGATTTCCAGCCCGAAAAAATTCACGTCGATGGTCGTCATTTCATTCAACCAATCGAGCGCGGCCTTGTGTTCGTCGGTGAATCGTTGGGCCACCCAAACAATGGTGACCGCGTTCAAGCCAGCTGCATATGTCAGCAGTTGCCCCAAGTGGGTGTGATCAGTCCTCTCAAGCTGATTCTCTAAAAGAACCCAATCGTCAGTAGCGGTGTCTCGGCACAGTGTGTCTGCTCGAAAAGGGCCCACATCTTTCTCTTGTGCCACCGTTTCTAGCTCCAACCCGATCGTCCGACCAAGAAGCGCCAGATTCTCTTCTTCAGCCAACCAAGGTGTGAAATCACCGGCCTCATCTGCCCACTGCGCTCTTAGATCAACTTTCTCAAGTCGCCCAAGATCAGCCATATCGTCAACCCTCCAATTCAACTGCTTCAACCAATATCAAGTACCGGCAACACCAATCGCGAAGCCGTTCCCGGTCCGTGCAGGACGCTGTTCCGTGCCACTATCGGTACCGCACCACTCCACGGTGGGTTCATCGTGTTGTCGTGGGGAATGATGCGCGGGTATTCGCTACTTGTGATCGTCAGTCCGATGCGTGACCCCGCTGGAAAGACGTACGTCGTGGGAAACAGGTCAATCTCCAGAGGTGTTTCTTCGCCTGGCACCAGCGAGACGGTTTCGGAATATCCGTTTCGGTAGCGACATCGTTTGCAGCCACGGCTCAAAGAGATGATCCGCCCATCGGACTGCTCGACGCACAACTTCACCACGAAGTCGGTATCCACGGCGCTGCTGGCTACACACAGTGAGAGCGAAACTTCCCCGACCACCGTCAACGGCTCCCCAAGAACCGGGCTGCGGTAGTAGAGCACATCAGGCCGTTCAACTAGAGGCCTGATATTGTGCGGTCCTACGAACGTCTCCCACTCATGAAAATCATCTCCCGCGTTCGTCGGAACAGGGCTTTTCGGGTCGTACGTGAAAGTGTCGGAATAGTTTGTATCTGGCGGTGAGGTATCCAGAACCCCGTCCCCTAAGCGGCTGTTGGCGCTTCCGCTGGAATTGAGATACCACGAAGTCATGACCGCATCAGGGGGAGGCCACTCAGGAAGTGACAACCACCGGTTCTCGCCCATCAGAAAGACTTTTGCGGCGGGCTGCGATGTATATCCGTTGTCGATCTCTTTGAGATGAAAATCCAGCGCCTGAAGCTGAGCGGTGATTATCGGTAGATCCGCTTCATTTCCAAACTCCCAGTCGCCGCAGACGGTGTGCTCATGACCCTCTGGCTCAATGGTGTGATGCGCCCAAGGGCCCATGAGCAGTTTCTGCCCTGAGCGTGCCTCTTCAGTCGCGCCCTGGTCCCGGATGTTTTTGTATGCGATACACTGCCCCCGCGCAAAATGATCAAACCAACCGCCAATATGGAATCCAGGCACACGGATTTTGGGATGCATTAGGTCTTGATCGATTTCCGCCCAGTAATCATCCATGGTATCATGCTCAGCCCACTGCTTGAGATGTGGCGGTGTCGGCACTCCAACAATCTCAGCCATGGCCTCTGGTGTCGTCTGGGAGGCTACCTCTTCCCACGAGACGTGAGCCAATGGCGGAGCGGTACGCAATGACTGCGAGAACGACCAACGAAGCGTTGGAGCAAAACAGCCATCGAGCCTGCCCCAGTCCCTAAATGGCGACGCTGGATTGACGCCAGGTAGGATCAATCGCAACGCTTCGTGTCCCCCTGCGGCGGCTGGCACCTGAACTATGCCTAGATAGCTGAGTCCCCACAGACCGATGCGACCGTTGCACCACCACTGGTTCGCAACCCAGTCCAATGTCGCCTGACCATCGGCTGCCTCGTGCCGTCCAGGGGCAAAAACACCGTCGGATTCGTGTTTGCCCCGCACGTCCTGCGCGACTGTAGCGTAGCCCCGCCCTACGAAACGATGCGCGTGCCCCTCAGCGCCGATGCGCTGGTATGGCGTCCTGATTAAAACAGTCGGAAACGGGCCAGGGCCTGGTGGCAGATAGACGTCCGTCGCCAGCTCAATTCCATCCTCCATCGGCACTTTGCGGCAAACCATCACTCTCACGGTGATTCCTTTGAAGCGGATCGAAAAAAAACGGCAATATGCGAAATATCTCCAACATCCGGGCCACAACCAACGGCGCTCGAACTATTCGCGCCGGGAACTGACTCGTACCAGCTCTGATGTTATTGTTGGACTATATTTAGGTATGACATGCAAGATCGGCCTTAATGAGGGTGGCAGCCATCGCCAGTCAACCGGGCGAACAACCGTCAGCGGAAACCGTATCGTCATTGACGGCGAAATCGGATAGCGATGTTGTCATTCGTGTCTCCAAGCTCGCCAAGTCACTGGGCGGTCAGCCTGTCTTGAGGAGCGTCGATCTTGAGATGCGACGCGGTGAAACTATCGTTATTATGGGCCGTTCAGGTTGTGGCAAGAGCGTCCTGCTCAAACACTTGATAGGATTACTTGCCCCCGATAGAGGCACGATAGAAATCGACGGTGCAGACGTAACCAGCGATCGCCGACTCGCCAGAACGGTCCACAGCCAGTTTGGGATGCTTTTTCAGAGCGGAGCCCTGTTCGATTCGCTCACAGTGGGCGAAAATGTAGCCCTACCCTATCTGGAGAACAGCGATCACACAGAGGAAGAGATCACCGCGCTCGTCGCAGAAAAGTTGGCGATGGTGGGCCTTCCCGATGTCAACGAGAGCATGCCTGCAGAGCTTTCAGGTGGCATGCGCAAACGCGTAGCACTCGCCCGCGCCTTGGCGCAAGAGCCAGAGTTTGTTCTCTACGACGAGCCCACAACCGGCCTCGACCCGATAATGGCGGACACAATAAACGATCTAATCATCAGACTTCAAAAAGAGTTAGGGGTGACTTCTATCGTCGTCACACACGACCTAGCCAGCGCACGCAAGGTTGCGAATCGAGTGGCGATGCTCCACGGTGGAATGATCATTTTTGAAGGCCCTGTTTCTGAACTTAACAGCTCCGTAGACCCTCGCGTACGGCAGTTCGTCGAGGGGCAGGCCGACGGCCCCATCCAACCTCACCCCGACACAAGCACACTCCGGTGACTTCGCCGAACGACGTCGATCAGCGCGCCAAAGAGACTTCCTCACCAGCTGATTTGCTGAGAACTGCGGTTCGTGGACTTTCTGGGGCAATCGCCGTCGCGACAACCAGCGCTGCCCTCGCTGGAGCATTCGCAGCGGCGCTTGCTTGGGGCATGGTTCCCCTCGCTCGTTACGTTCTGGGTGCCTCCGACGGTCCGATCAACTCAGGTGCTCGCGGATGGATGCTTTCTCTGTTGAGCCGCTCAATCGACACCGCAACACCCATGGCTGCTTTGGTGGGCACCGCGATTCTTCTTTTCGGCGTGTATTTCGCCAAAAACCTTTTTGATGCGATCGCCAGACGGACGTCGGCGCGAATGGCGATCGACATTGAAGCTCGGTTGCGCCGTTCTGCCACGTTCGGGCAGCTCCAAAGACCGCTGGAGTCGGGTTCGCCAGACTCTGGCGACGTTCTATCACGTCTTATGGAAGAGGCCGGGAGAGTCTCCGCGTTCGTGGAACTGGGACCCATAAGGCTTATCGGCGACACTGTAACTATCATCGGCCTGTTGGCGACCATGGCGATCTTGAGTCCATGGTTGTCATTGACGGTCGTAGCGTTGCTCCCGTTGGGCTGGCTGGCGAGCGCGTTGGCGCAGCAGATGGTGGGGCGTTCGTCCGAACCCAGCCTCAGAGCTAGAGCGGAGCTCAGCGGACATCTATCGGAACTGCTCAGGGGGCGCAAATGGTTGCTGGCTAACGGAGGTGTCATCGCCTCGCAGACACGACTCCAAAGCGGCGACGAAATGGCTATCACAACCGCAAAACGGCTTGCGCAGCATATGGCGCTTCTTCCGCCTATTGTCGAGGTGTTTGCAGCAGCAGTGGGTGCGACAGTCCTGGCGGCTGGTGGATATCTTGTGCTCGTAAAAGGAACGCTTGGCGGTGCCGAACTGATGACGTTTCTGACCGCTTCGCTCCTCTGCATGGCCCCGATCAAACGCTTGGCAGAGGTCGCGACGCGTTGGCGAGTAGCGAAGACCGCGCTGGAAAGACTCCATGAGATAGCTACCATACCGTCGGCGAGGTCTTCTTGGCCCGGCACGGCTCCGTGGCCAAAAAAGGCGACCAAGCTGTCTTTGGAGGCGATAACCAAGAACCGTGATGGTCGTGGCGAGATTCTATCTGGTGTGTCGTTTACCATGGATGCCGGGACGTCCTATGCCCTGTGGGGCGAGAGCGGAGTGGGCAAAACCACTCTTCTCGATGTCATCGCTGGTCTGGTGACACCCGATGACGGTCAAGTGGCGGTTGGCGGAGAACCGACGATGAGCCTTTCGTGGCAAGAGCTGCGTAGCAATATCGCCTATCTTCCTCAGGAGACGTTTCTGCTCCACGGTACGGTCCGCAATAACCTGTTATTCGGAGGTAGCGGGCACGAGGATTGCGAGTTGACAGGAGCGCTTCGCCAGGTTCGGCTGGGCAAGATTATCGACCTTTGGCCCCTGGGCCTCGACACGTTGATTGGCGAAAAAGGCGACCAACTCTCTGGAGGCGAAGCGCGGCGGCTCGCGTTGGCCCGGGCTACCCTCAACAGACCCGCAGTTCTACTTCTCGACGAGCCAACTGCCCATGTAGATGCCCAGAGCGAGGCGGTATTCCTCGACGGGATTCTCGACATCGTAGAAGACGCTATCGTGGTGGTAGCCACCCATAGAGAATCGGTCGCCAGAGCGATGGATGTAGCTGTCGTGCTGTCAGATGGGAAGGTCGCTCATATGGGACCACCGACACTGTTGGCATCAGTGGGCGGCGGCAACAACCATAGGTTCACCGAGCGTTCTACATCTCCCTCTGAATAGCACTCATTCCCCACCGTACCCGCACCGAACACGGTTGTTTGGACCAGTACGCCGCAATATCTTATCGGGCGATGAACCGCCAGACCACGCAGACGGTTAAAGGATCAACTCCACATGCCCACGCTCAGTCCAGACCAACCCAACGCTGTCTATCCCAAGCACGCTGACGTGACGTTCCGTCTTGAGGGCGACGACGTTATCGAGAGCAGCCGGTGGCAATACAGACTCAGTTGGGATGGCGTTGATCCGCCCATAGAAGTGGGCGTGCTTGACTCGGAAAACGAATGGACGCTCGTTCACCGTCCCGATCAGAGCGGCTTTCTGCGAATCGACGTCAGCGGCGAAACTGATGCTGCGTCAAACGCCAGCGCCGCAACAGCGATCGCGCCAGATCAGATAGTGCCATCAATGCCCGTCCCTGACGATTTCGATGAGTACTGGGCCACTGCTGTGGAAGGATCTGTTGATAAATCGGCTAACCCGATCATCTCACCGTACTCGGAACTGCCTTCGGGAGCGCTATCGACAGTGGAAATGCCGACTTCGGCGGGTCGAATATACGGATGGATGATCCGTCCCCACGGCGAAGGCCCATTTCCGGCGGCGGTTCGCTTCCATGGCGCGGGAGTATACGGCGCGCCATCGGAAAACATGCACGATTGGGCACAGGCCGGGTTTCTTTCTCTCTCGATAAACTCGCACGCGATCCCCAACAACGAACCCAAAGAGTTCTACGACTTACTGAGAGAAGGCGAACTCGCCAACTACCGCACCGATGGCCGCGAGGACAAGAACAAGCTCTACTTCAGGGGAATGTTTATCAGGGCCTTTGCAGCCGTAGATTGCGCGACCCGACTGCCTGAGTGGAATAAGAAAATAGTGAATGTAGACGGGCACAGCCAGGGAGGCGGTCAGGCGTTGGTGGCTGTGGCTCTCAACCGTCATGCTACATGTCTTTCGCTTTCGTGCCCTACGCATTGTGACCACACCGGACCGGTGATAGGGCGGGTGGCTGGGTGGCCCCAGATGGTTGAAGTCGATGGAAACGGTCCAAACATGGCGCACGCGACTGCGTGCCGTTACATTGACGGCGTGAATTTCGCCACCAGGATATCTGTACCAACTTTGGTAACCGCAGCGTTTTTGGACCCGTTGTGCCCGCCAACCGGCGTTTATGCCATGTTCAACTCTCTTCGCGGTCCGAAATCCATTCGCCACGATATTGATGTCGCTCACACCTATACCGAAGAGCACCGGGAAGCGGCATTCAAGTGGGCGAGTGCGCACCTCCACTAACCCACACAAGGATTTTTGTGAAAATGCGGCAACATATCAGCCTAGACGGTGTATGGAAATTCTGCCCAGCTTTTGTCGAGTTGGAGGCCAATCAGAAGTTCATGGACCCCGAATTCGAACCAGCAGATACTGGCACCGCAACGCCCCACGGCCAGGACATCGTTTGGATCGCGCCCGATTTCGACGACACAGGATGGTTGGATGTCAACGTGCCAGGAAGCT
>CAZVGZ010000011.1:0-96000 GCA_964627605.1 uncultured bacterium
GCCCGTCATCTAAGACAAGCTGTCCAAGTGCTTGGGCGCCATACGCCAACCCGGTCACCCCCCACGCGGCGACGGTAACTGATCTACGTGATCCATCATCTTCGACCGTCAGCAGATATGCCTGGTCTTTCACATCATCCGCTATCGATACATCGCCCAGCAGCTTTTGGCAGCGCTCGTACGTCTCCTGAACCGCCTTCTGATCCGTGGTGAGCGTTACCACCGTGTCGGCCTGTTTTGGTGGGTCCAAAGCAGTGTGGTGGATAGCCACCGCACCGACGCTCTCCAATCGTTCGCTCAGCCCCTCCATCGCCCACGGATCGACCGAAGGCGAGTGTCTTAAAGCAACCCTGCCCAAAGCCCATGTCTCACCTGTGAAATCTGCATGGTGGGGCGGTGGCCAGAGCGTTAGTTTATCATCCATTGATCAGACTCCCAGCCGGGCGTACCGGCAGTGATTGCGTCGTGTGGGGGGGGGGACCGTAGATGGAATCGCTTGTTGCGCAGTTGTAGAGGTCGTGGCATAGGGGGAAAGAGTAGCTAAAATCGTAGGCGACCAAGACCGACCACAGATCAGTGTACGCTGTCTGGATCGAATATCTTCTCACCATCCTCCACGAATGACCCGTCTTGCTGCAAACGGTAGAAGCACGAACGATACCCTGTATGGCACGCGCCGCCAACCTGCTCGACCTGAAACAGCAGAGCATCGCCGTCGCAGTCTATCCTAAACTCTTTGACGTGCTGAAAATGACCGGATTTGCCTTTGCCCTTGACCCACAGCTCCTGGCGGCTGCGCGACCAGTAGGTCATCAAGCCTGTATCCAGCGTCAGCCCCAAAGACTCTTCGTTCATATATCCGACCATCAGCACCAGCCCAGTATCAACATCCTGGGAAATGGCGGCTATCAAGCCTTTGTCGTCGAACTTCACTTTTCCTGTTATATCTTCGAACATCGCTTCCTCTATTTCAGGCGTCTACACGGAGTCCTCGGCATACGACGCCATCCCCACCTGGCGTTTTCTGCAACGCAGCAAAACTCCCAGAAATTGCCCTGTACGGCATCAAATGTCAAGTGGTCCGCCATCATATTGGGCTGATGGGCTGCCTCCTATCACACCTACTGTCGTATCTTTTCCGCCGACCACTTGGCCGTCAGACTACATTCGCCAAAAGGACAGCTTGGAATGACGCAGTTTGTCTTCGCATACGACGTAGAGAGCGTGGACATAGCTCCCACCGCAGTGAATGTCATTGCTGATATCCACAGACGACACAACGTGCCGGCAACGATGTTTATCGTGGGCAAAGTATTAGAAACCCACGGTAGGGCGCTTAAAGCGACACTGGACGACCCTCTTTTTGACCTCCAGACCCACACCTACTCCCACCGGATGCTCAAAGATAGCGGCCCCCACGGTCCTGCGCTGAATCTGGATGAGATGAGGGTCGAGGTGGGTCGCGGAAAAGAGCTAATCGAGGATGTGTTCGGACGTAGCTGCTTGGGCTGTCGCCCAGGGTGTGGATTCTACAAAGGCTTTCAGGGGCTGCCTGAACGGCTGGCGATTTTTGAGGAGTTTGGGATTGAGTTTGTAAGCGGATGGCTTCGCGACGAGTGGGACAGCATCCCAGCAGCGATTGAGGAGCCTCTCTGGTACTCAGATGACGGTTTTGACAAGATTCTGGAGATCCCAGGGCACGGTTGGCATGACAATGTCCTCAAAGGTTTTGGCGCGAATATCACCCGCTATCCATCCCGCTACGAGTGGGCTGTGCCTCCGCAGACACTGACGAATGTGGATGAGCTGGTCGAACATGAGCTTCTCTGGGTCGATCAAGCCATCAAGGAGGACAAACCGTTCTTCTCGCCGGTGTGGCACCCATGGTCGCTCTACCGGTTCGATCAAGGGATGGGGATGGTGAAATCAATGATCTTGGCGGCAGCCGAACGGGGGATGCCCACAGCCACCTACAGCGACATCCACAAAGAGTGGATGTCATCCCACCCAGCATGAATTCAGGTTTGGAAGGACACACCTCCTGACTGACCCACAAACAGACCAGCTTGAGACAGGTATGGTCATCAGGCGACACCGGTCGTTCTACGCGGTGCGCGTTGACCGCGCAGAATACCTGTGCACCGTCTCCAGCAAACTCTGGAAATCCCTGGTCTACCCCGAGGCCGCCAGCGGGTCACGCAGGCAGAGAGTAGAGCGGGTCAAAGATATGGCAGGCACCGCCGATCCGGTGGTGGTTGGCGATCTTGTCCGTGTCGAACTGTCAAACAACGAACAGGGAGCGATAAAGGAGGTCCTTCCCAGACACACTAAATTCGCGCGACGAGCCAGCGGAAAAACCGACCGGGAGCAGGTTCTTGTCGCCAATGTTGACATGGTCGTGCCGGTGTTCGCTGCAAAGATGCCTGCGATCGACAGGCGGATGCTCGACCGGTTTCTGGTGACCGCTCAAGCCCAGCAGCTGCCGGTGATGATCTGCCTCAACAAGATCGACCTCGTTGGAGGCGATGCGCCAGCGCGAAAGCTGTTGGAGCCTTATGAGCGATTGGGTCTGGAAATCATCACTACCAGCGCGACAGAGAGCGAGGGTATCGCCTCTCTACAAGAGCTTCTATCCGAACGTCTTTCGGTGTTGATGGGGCCATCAGGCGTGGGGAAATCATCGCTTCTAAACGTTCTTGATGATGGACTCGGGCTGAAAGTCAGAGAGGTGACAGAGCGGTCTGGTAGGGGAAGACACACCACAGTCCATATGGAAGCGTTTCCGCTGCCATCAGGCGGCGCGGTGGTGGACACGCCAGGACTTCAACGACTGGGGCTGTGGGGCCTTCTTCCTGACAAATTACCCTATCTCATGCCGGAATTTGAACCCTATCTAGGGAGCTGCCGATTCGCCGACTGCGCCCACGGCGACGAAGATGGATGCGGGGTGCGAGATGCGGTGGATGGTGGTGACATCGACAGAAAGAGGTACGAAAGCTACAAGGCGATGCGAGAAGAGGTTAGCCAAACGCCGCGACGATGAGCGATTCTACTCAGTCTTCGCTGCGTCCTTTAGCTGCCGAACGTCAATCTCAGACCGCAAAAACGCCACCCCCCCAAAAACAATCTCAATCCCAAGCCACATCAGATGGAAAACAAGAGAGAACGCTAAAGCCAACGCCGCCGGTACAGACAGAGCCGCGAGCGCCTGGATTGATATGTACTCATAAATCCCGACGTACCCCGGCGATGACGGCACCATCCCCGCCAACTGTAGAGCACCCTCCACAAACAGCGCGCCTATGGCACTAATATCGGCCCCAAGCGCGATTAGCGCCGACCACGTCGCAAGGGTCAGAACCGTCCAACTGGCTAAGGAGAGAAGCAGCGCAGCCACTGCTCGCCTCGGAGCACGGAAAATCGATAGCCCCACGACGAACTGCAAAACAACCTCACTCGCCTTCTCGCCCCACCGCTCCCCGGCTGTTCGGCCCACAATCGCCGACACCAAACCTGCGGCTCGTTCCTTATTTATCGCCAACACCACGATAACGACCACCGCCAAACCCACCGCCATGGCACCTGCTTGCTGTCCATCACGCACCCAATCTGGCAGGTCGAGCGCACAGAGTCCGGCAAGCAGCATGAGAGAGATAACGATCATATCGAAAACCTTCTCGACCACTATTGTACCAAGACCAAAACTCTTGGGCGTACCGGTGAGCCTTCCAAGCTGAATCGCCCGCACCAGTTCACCGCCTCTTAGCGGCAGAACGTTGTTTGCTGCCAGACCCATCATCAGCAGAGACAGAGCGGTTCGGTAGGGGACAATCCGATCGGCGGCAATTAGTTGCCACCATCGCCACGCACGGATGAGGTATGACAGGAGAAGGCCACAGATGGACAGCAACAGCCACACAGGCTCGACCCGACTAAGGGCTTCGACTATCAGTGAGAACTGCTGATCCTTGAACGCCAGGTACAGGAACAGGACGCTAAGAGCCAGGCCTATCCAGAAACTGGGCTTTCGCATCTATCTGTCTTGGCGCGACGGGGCAAGCGTAGGCGCACTAGATAACCTGATCGCCTGGGGCGGTGGGATGGTGGGCAAAAACAAAAACATTAGCCGTGCATGTCTCGAACGGACTGTTGATACTCCTGGTGCGCCTGGTCCACCGTGGCCGTCCGGTCAAGGACCGCCCTTAGCGCTTTGCACATGGCGCGGGGGTTGTCTTCCTGATAGATATTCCGACCGAAAAGAATAAGCACACCACCATATTCTGTCACGTCGTGCGCGAGTTGGAGCGATTTGCGGGCGTTGATGCGCGCTCCACCTAGAGCACCTATAGCAAGCGTGGGATCGAAGTCGCAAAACTCCTTCCACACTTCAGCCGTGGTGTATGCTGTCTTGATGAACGCCGGGCGTTGGTCCGCCCTTAGATACGCCATCGTTCGTGTGATCGAATCGGCGACGTACTGCCCCATCGCTTCGTTGTCCATTCCAGGCTGATTGACGTTGGGCAGGAACACTTCCAAGAAATGGCCAAGGTCGGGAGTCTTTGCCACATCCGCAGCAAAATCCAGATAGGTCCTCAGACTGCGCCAGTCAGCCTCAACGTCGTTGTTGAGGGTAAGCGAGTAGAGACCGAGCCTGATAGAACAGTCCCTGGCACACTCCATTCCGCTCTGATCAATCGAGCATATTCCGCCTTGCGCCGGTTGTACCGTTGTAAACGGGATCGACGGACTATCGCGGTAGCGGCCGTGCCTGGGGTTCCATATGTTGGTCTCGGCGTTGAAACGCACCAGTGGCGTGACGTCGATGTTGTCAAAGAACCGCTCTTTTAGCGCCAACACTTCAGCATCCGCAATGGTCATTAGAACCCCGTCAACATATCCGTCAGTGGCGGTGTCGCGGCAGAGCTGCAAAAACTCAGCGCGGTTGCGGGTGTGGAGTGTTGGGAACCACTCAGTGCCCAACCCGCGAATTCCGGTGGACACAAGCGGGTCCGCAGCAAAAACCATCAGTGGACGATCTTTGAGCTTTTGAGGCTCCGCCAATCTTTCAAACACCCGGTCGCCCATCGCGGTTCAATCCTTGAAAAAAGAGCCATTCGTTCGCAAAAAACACAGTGACGAATAATGGCCTGTGAAGTCTCAGTGGTCAAGCCCATTACCGTTTTTTGGGCCAGACTTATCAGGCCTCTATTATCCCCTGCTGCCGACGGAATATCGGGCGGTCTGTTAGGCCGTAAGGGATAAACCGCATCGGCTCATCCATCTCACCCATGTAGCTGTCTTCGCCGAAACCGACTTTGTGATGCTCTCTTGGCTCATAGTGCGGGCCCAGCATATTGCGAAGCGTGTTGAACACTTCGATTTCTACGGTGACGACACCGCCCCCTGCAGCGTGAGATATGTCAGCGTGCAGCGGGTGCCACAACACTGCGGTCTCTACACCTGCGACCTTAACCCGCGCCGATCCACTCAAGCCCGTCAGATCAACGATCCACCTCTGGCCCTCTTCAAGAGAAGGCAACTGGACCTCAGTACGGTAACGAACACCCCCGGCGTAGAACGCCATTCCGCAGTCGAGCCACGACCCGAACGGGATACTTCCTTTGGAAGCCGCTAACCGAAACTGAACGTTGTTGCTTGTCACCACGTCAAAATCGCCCAGAAAAATCGGCGCAGCCAGATCGGTTCCCGGCGCAAATTTTCCTTCTAGCTCCATCGTGTGAGCACCCAGCCCAAGCGGCGGCAACGACGCTGTGACAATCGCCCTATCGAGATAGGTATCACCCAACTCAATCGGGACCACATCGCCATCAAGACGCATCACCGCCCCGTTAGGCCACTCCCACGCCAGTGACACACCTTCCAAAGCATGCCCCTCGACCTCAATGCTGCATGTAAGAGTCGCAATACAGCCGCCCTGTCCGCGGACTAGTTCCTCCAACCGCCACATCTGTGTCCGACCTGTGGACTCCGAACCGTCTATGCTGAGTGACCCCTCGCCGACCACCATCTGATTCGGCACGGTTCGCTTTGCGGTCCACTCTGTCTCAAAACTCTCTTTCGTCTCCCAATTCGCGATCTGAAGCGGCAGCTGTGAATTCACCGTCGATTCGACAACAAAACAGTGCGACTGACGAGGCTCCAAGTTTAGAGGCAGTGTCAACACCCCGTGGATCGGTTTGGCGGCTATCGAAAACAGTTCACCTGTCGCCATGTCCCACTCTGTCAGCCTTTCGTTCGAGGCGACTTCGAGCATCATTTTGGCCTTTGTAGTCTTTCTCGAAACATTTGCAACAAACAGGACCCGACGATCATCCCATCTACGCCGCTGAATTTTGATGTCAGGCACGCCGCCGCCATCCTTATCAACAAACCGGACAGACTGCCCGACTGTCTTCCTCACACAGTCGATCAGTTCTGAGAAATCGCCGTGCCCAACCCCTTGGGAGATATTTCTGGCGTGTTCTCTGAAAAACCCCGCGACACTCTCATCCGGCGCTCCTGCGCACATTGTCGGCGCGGTACCCATCGTCAGTATCACACCGCCAGACCTCACAAACTCTGCGAGCAGTTCCTGGGTGCTGCGTCTGATGGTGCATGACGGTGGCACCAACACGACACGATAGCGCCCCTTGCCTATCGTGAGCGATTTGCCATCAACGTCGCCATGGTCAGCCATAAGCCCTTCATCGCCCAGATCAAAATCTATCTGCGCATCCAGAAGCGACTGGCACAAAAGGTGAAACGCTTTGTCGATCACCTCAAACTCAAGATCGGCGTCGAACAGATAGCCTTCGCCCTTGTACTCATCCTCAGTGCGAAAATGCCGATATGTGGCCTGCATCGACTCCTGGGGATGGAGGACTAGCACATCCCTCATCGGCTCGCCCTGCGCCAGTAGCCAACTCTTCCTGGCGGTGTAATCACAGTATGGCTTGAACAGCGGCCAGTATGGCTGTTGTTCGCTTACAAACGGCGGACAGTCTGCCTTGCGATAGCCTCTGATTGAGTAAAACGACGCATGGTGTTGTATCACGGTGATCCCAAGCGCCATCTGGAAATCGTCGGCGGTCTTCATGGAATCAAGACCCATCCAGTGTCCACCCAAGCCGTAGCTCTCACTCATCACACCAGGCTTGCCTAGCTGATGTGCAACCGATGTCGCCTGTTTGATGTTGGTCACGTAAAACGCATACGCCTCACTACTGACCCTGGCGCTGTAGTTGTCGCCAACAAGAATGTCTATCCCAGACCAGCTTTGCAGCGCATGAAGCTGCATAGTGCTCCCCAAACTTCTGCATTGCTCTTTGAGCGTGGTCTCAAACTCGTAGTGACCTGTATATGCGATGCTGTTCTTCTCACACCACTCATACAGCGGCCTGGCAAACGCCTCCCTTAGCAGCTCGCCTACATGCGTCCAGAAATCGTACCGCACCTGGATGGCCCCTGCTACGTCAAAGAAGATCGACGGTAGAACGGTTTTTATGTCGTAACCATGTTTTTCAAAAAAGCCATCAAACAGCGACCCGGTCCAAGGCAGAATCGCCGCACCGGTGGCTCGGTGCCCTGGTGTGAACGCCGCTTCATCCATAAAAATGTGCTGAATCGTATCACCAAAATGTTCGCCGACCTGTTTCTTGTACTCCTCGTGCGTGAGCCGTATAAACGCCTCAGTAGCCTCTCGGTTGAGCGAGTCTATTCCGCCCTCGGCTCGCTCGGTAAACCAGGCAAGCAGTCGGCGACCTTTCAGGTCCAGCTCGTTCCAGATCATCGAAATGTCCTCGGTCTCAATCGGGTCCACCACCAGCGCCACACCACCGTTCTTGTCATGAACGTGCCCAGGAAGCGGACCTTGAGCGGTGACATCGAACACAGCAACCAACTCACCGTCGGTGCGCGACTCCAGATCAGGATGGGCTGTGTCAGAGACAAAATCGTCCATCCGCAAACGACCTTTAACGTAATCTGCATTTAGAGCCTCAACACGCTTGCCAGCGGACCCCGACGGCCAGCCTAACTCGTCATACAGCCACGCCAGTACTCCCCTCTCCTTCGCTCGCTCAGCCACCGCCTTGGTGCACTCAAACCATAGCGGCGAGAGATACTCCTCATTGGGCAATTCGCCCCTGGCATGGAGTACCGCTCCGCCAGCGCCGTGGTCAACGAGGTCGTCAAACTGCGCAACAAGTCTTTCGGCGTCCAGGTGATCGTTCCAGAACCAGAAAGGTGCAGGGCGATGAATAGCAGGCGGCGTAAGGAAAAGCTCTTTGGGGTCGGTCATTTCGCTCTCTTAAGTTGAGGTCGGTATGTCACGTTGCAGACGCAGATTTTGGATGGGATGCAGGTACTACATCGGTGGGTAGAAACGTAAAGCCGTTGGCGACTGAAGCGGCACTAACAGGCGGCGCTTGAGATCAATCTTGAGCAAATGCGCCAATCTCAAACCGACCCTTCTCGTCGCTACAAACAGTGCTCACAGGAGTCCGATGGTCGTGCTCCCAGATAACGCACAGCTCCTCGTCCGCAGCTAACGAAAGAACCCTGTCCCTCTCACGCATCACATCCAGAGGGAACAGGTCGTACGCCATGACACACGCCGGATGAAGGTGTTTTGTCGTAGGGGCAATGTCTCCAGGAAACAGCGCCGACACATCCTCGCCATCAATCCGCACGGCCTGATGCCCATGGCTGTGCCCCCCGGTCTTAATCACGCTCACCCCAGCTACCAGCTCGGTGTCGCCGTCAATCAAGTCTACAAGCTCAGCGTCCATGAGCGGGTCGAAGTTTTCAGAGAGGTAGGTGCGGTAGTTAAGCGCAATCGGGTTCTGCGCTGCCTCCCACTCATCTTTTTGCACGCAGTGTTTGGCGTTGGGAAATGTAGGGGACAGACCGCCGTTAGAGTCGCGCACAGTGCAGCCACCGGCGTGGTCATGGTGCAGGTGCGTCAAAATCACCGTATCGATCTTGTCAGTTGACACGCCGAGATCATCGAGCGCCTGTTTGAGCAGCCAATCGGTCGAAGTAGAGTAGATCGCCCGCTGCTTGTCGCTGAGCTTGCCACCGACGCCGCTGTCCACCAGGACAACATTCGACGGTGTTCTTATGAGTAGGCAGTTGATGGCAAGTTCGATCCGGTTGTTCTCGTCCGGCGTCACCCATTTTCCCCACAGCGGTTTTGGTACCACGCCAAACAGTGTGCCACCATCCAGCCAGAACGGCCCGTCGTACAACACGTCTACATTAACGCCGCCCAGGTCTATCATCAGAAAAATTCCTCTGCCTCAACGTGCAACCAAAAAAAGAGGGGCCGCCAATCTGTGGGCAGCCCCGGTGATACGATTCCAACCTACGCCGCCCTACTCCTCTTCCTGACGCAGACGTTCGAGCACAGTCACGTCTTCGAGCGTGGTGGTGTCACCCACCGAGTCCGAGCCAGACGCTATCTCCCGCAGCAGCCGCCGCATGATCTTGCCGCTTCGGGTTTTTGGCAGCGCGTCGGTAAAACGTATGTCGTCAGGCTTGGCGATCGCACCGATCTCCGCACCGACGTGATCCCTGAGCTGTGCCCTAAGTTCCTCGGAGGGCTCGCGACCCCCCTCCAAAGTGACGAACGCGCAGATCG
Organism: uncultured bacterium; assembly: GCA_964627605.1. Lineage (GTDB taxonomy): Bacteria > Latescibacterota > MWCZ01 > MWCZ01 > CAZVGZ01 > CAZVGZ01. Next base: position 9,641 of record CAZVGZ010000011.1, read on the forward strand.
CGGTGCCCTTAATATCATCTGAACGACCGACAACTGCCGATTCGGCGACGGTTTCGTGGCTCACCAGCGCACTCTCGACCTCCATCGTCCCAAGCCGATGCCCGGCGACGTTTATAACGTCATCCACACGGCCCATAATCCAGTAGTACTCGTGTTCTTTGTCCTGTCTAGCGCCATCGCCGGTAAAATAGATATCTCCGTCACCAATTTCGGTCCAGTACTGCTTTTTGAATCGCTCGTCGTCGCCGTAGATAGTACGAAGCATCGACGGCCACGGTTTTGTGATTACCAGATAGCCGCCCTCACCTGGTTTGACTACAGTACCGTCCTTCTGCCTTATCTCAGGAAAAATCCCAGGAAACGGCTTTGTAGCTGTCCCAGGCACCATCGGTGTAGCACCAGGCAGCGGGGTTATCATAATCGCACCGGTCTCGGTCTGCCACCATGTATCGACAATCGGGCAGCGGCCTTTGCCGATGATTCTGTAGTACCACATCCATGCTTCAGGGTTGATAGGCTCGCCCACGGTTCCCAACAGCCTCAAACTCGACAGGCTGTGCCGCATGGGCCAGCTCTCACCCCATTTAATGAAAGCACGGATCGCCGTCGGGGCGGTGTAGTAGACGTTGACTTTGTATTTGTCGACGATCGCCCAGAATCGATCAGGTTCCGGATAGTTGGGAGCGCCTTCGTACATCAACGTGGTCACACCGTTCGCAAGGGGGCCGTAAACTATGTAGCTATGCCCTGTGACCCATCCGATATCCGCTGTACACCAGTAGACATCTTCGTCTTTGAGGTCGAACACCCATTTGCATGTTAGGGCTGCCTGAAGCAGGTATCCCGCAGTTGTGTGCACCACACCTTTTGGTTTGCCGGTCGTTCCGCTAGTGTAGAGGATATATAGCGGATGCTCAGAGTCGAGCCGCTCAGCCTCGCACTCATCGCCCACCGTCTCCATCATCTCGTGCCACCAGTGGTCGCGCCCTGGCTCCATGTGGACATCGTGAGCCGTGCGTTTGACCACCACTATCTGCGCCACAGACGGCGTTCCACCCTCTATCGCGTCATCAACAGCCTCCTTTAAGGGGACGATATTGCCCCTGCGCCATCCCCCATCGGCGGTGACAATTAGCCGGGCTTGAGCGTCGTTGACCCGATCCCTTACTGACTCAGCGCTGAATCCGCCAAATATCACCGTGTGAACAGCTCCCAGACGGGCGCACGAGAGCATCGCGATCGCCAGTTCAGGCACCATGGGCATATAAAGTGCCACACGGTCGCCAGTCCTTACTCCCAGTTTTTTGAGAACATTGGCAAATCTGCAAACCTCACGGTGAAGCTGCTGATAGGTCAGCGTCCTCTGATCGCCCAGTTCACCTTCCCAGATAAGCGCAGCCTTATTTCGCCGCCAGGTGGTCAGATGCCTGTCAAGACAGTTGTGGGAGATGTTAATCTCCCCGCCGACGAACCATTTAGCGAACGGCGGTTTCCAGTCCAGCACCTGGTCCCACTCTTTGAACCACGAGAGGTTTTCCCTGGCCTGCCTGGCCCAAAATGCCTCCAGATCCTCTTCAGCTTCCCTATACAGCGCCTCATACTCCGCAAAACTCTTGACGTGGGCGTTTTGGGAGAACTCCTCAGAAGGTGTGAACACCCTCTCCTCTTGGAGTACTGAGATTATCTCAGGCTGCGCCGAACTCTTTGCGCTGGCTTTTGCAGGCGTCTTTTTCTTCGCGGCAGGCTTTCTCTGTGTCATGATAGTTGCCCCTCTCTCGTACTTGGATACCCCTCAAGTCCTGGCCTGTGTCCTAACGGGCAATGAAGCTAGACCGGTGTCCCAATCTCGTCAAGTCACGATTTGAGAAATAGACATTCAACGCACCAGTTGGACCCTCATGGTGTGCGTTGTCTCGCCAACCAGCACCGCTAGCGACCCTAGCTCGTAGCCCACATCGCCAAACGGGGTCCAGCACGTATATACGTTTTTAGTACCGCGCCCCATATAGACCATGTCGTAGTGCGCTCCGGTATTGCCGCCAGGTTCTACTACACGGAGCCATTTGTAGTCGTAGGTAATCACGTCGCCAGACAGAAAGTGAACAAAAAAATCCATAATCTCCGGCGAATCGACCACCGACAAGAATTCGGGAGAGTGTGTCAACTCTTTGCGCCCACCGCCAAAATGGCCACGACCATCCTCAGCTACGACCGCTTCATCCATGGGAAATCTGCTGTCGATCTGCCCGTTCTGATTGAGGTGGTCGAGGAGCATCGCCCGAGCATCCAAGACCGCCTGACGCGACTGCAGCCTCCGTAACAGCAGATAGCCGTCCTCATCCATCCGCTCGTTGAGGAGTTGGGCGTCGTCCAGGATGTCGTTCGCCTCCCGTAGATCGCCCAGGTATGACCCGCCGAGTTCCAGAACCGATTTTCCCATCACAAGCTGCACGGCAGCTCCGATTACTTGATCCGGCTGGTGTAATCTCCCTCAGTCGATCGTTGGGAGCGATCAAAGAAGGGAGATGGGTACTAGTTCTCGATCAACTTTCTGTATTCAGGATCAGGGAGATCACAAGCCGACTCCAGCGCCTGGCAGATGGCTTCAATATTCTCCAACGACACATCGGGCTCACACTCAGCTCCGACACACAGTCCGCCTTCAGGAGCGCTCAACGTCTCCACCGCCTCGTGGATGTGATCGGATATCTCCAGGGGTGTAGCGAACGGGAATAGCTGACGGTCGAGATCAAGATTGATAGAGATCTTGCCCTTGATCACATCCCTTATCCCCTCCAGACTGTTGGCCCTAATCTGCGGGTTTATCATCGACACCCCTACGTCGATAAGATCGTCGATGATCTCCAAAATGTGACCGTCTGAGTGGAGGTAGATCGGGATATTCCTGTCGCGGCATGGGCCCATCACAGCTTCGTAAGTCGGTTTGACGAATTTTCGCCACATCTCCGGGCGTATAGGCAGCGCGTGCTGCATCCCCAGGTCTTCGCCAAAGCTCATAAACTCCGCGCCAGCACCAAGATACTGTTGCGTTACGGTCACGCAGTAGTGCTCCAACACCTCGATCAGCTTCCACAACCTGGGATCGTCATCAGCCATATCGAGCATCAGGTTATCAAAGCCACGAAGGTAGTAGAGACGCATGAAGAAAAACCCGTGGGGAAGCCCACCGCCCCTAGCCAAACCACCAGCCTCCCTTGACGCTTCCATATCCAGAGACAGTTTGCTCCAGTCGGGTTGAGGCGCCCAGTCGCCCAGTTTCAAAGGATCTGGCGACTCCCAGCTATCGAACGCCGCCCAATCCTCCAGCGGCTCGGAAATCGGCATGCTGTCCATGCCCCGTGCAATATTGCCCCAAACGGTACCCCAAGTATCGGTGTGCTCGCCATCCTCATAGAGCGGCGGCAGGCTGGGGAAATCGAAGTTGGTCTGACCTTTTTTGTAAGTCGGAAATATCTTTGGGTGAGCGAGCACTATCGACTCCACTTCATCGCGGTATTTCATCCATGTTGCCGCCATGATAGACACACTGGCATCGACCCATTCAGGATGGTCAAAGTAGATTGTTTTCAGAAGGTTGACGGTGTTGTTGTCACGGCCTTTGTAGTCGATCATACTGCGCTCCTGGCTATGGTTTGGTGGTCAAAAGCAGCCACAGTTTCTATCTGAAAAAAATGTCGTCTGGGAAACGCTCAGCCCGGCAGGTGGTTGGGCATCATCTGAAAATCTATATGATAGGTGGGTTCTGTATCTGGTTTGACTCCGATTGGCACTGTGATAGCAACGATCGTCGCGATCTGGTAGAACCCCACCCAGAAGATAGACCCCACGCCACCTATTCATAACATTTTCACCACCGACATTTGCAAACGCCTATCACAACGCCGACAGCGCAGCAATCTCCCTGTCACTCACCGCCCGGTCGTAAAGCCTTACATCGCTCATACGACCGTCAAAATAGGTATGGGAGCCAAACCCCAGCCTCAACGGCCCTGCGCCACTGAGATCGTAATCGGCAGAACCAAACGAGCTCGACTGCGCCGCAAGCGATCCGTCGACGTACAGCTGGAGATCGCTATGGTTGCGTACCGCCACGACGTGCGACCAACCAGTGGGCATCTGCTTGTCGCAGGTGGCTGACACTCCGGCGCTAAATGAGTGGACGTGTCCAGACGGAAGTGTACCGCAGAATAGCAGCCCGTCGTACACCGCCATCGACCATGCTCGGCGATATGTCACATCTGGCGTCCAGTCGAGGCGGCCGATCAGCGTCCAACCATCATCACCGTCGTAGCGATACACCTGCGCCAGAGGCAGCGTCCCGGCGTAGAGTTTGCCGTTATACACCACCATCCCCATCACCTCTTTTTCATCACCCAATCGCCCGGTGCTAATCCACTCCTTGTCCCCTTCGCGGCGATAGACCGACCCGCTTGGCCACGTACCGACGTGCTGAACGCCCTCATAGGTTGCCAAAGAGTATATCTGAGAGTTGTCGTCCTGAACCCCAACATGCGACCAATCTTCACCACCCTCATACCGCCAGACACCGGAACTTTCGTTGCCCAACGCATAAAGAGTGTCGCCATGAACGCCGAATGTCATCGCCCGACACTTTCCAGGTCTGCCACAATACTCCCACGTCGTTTCGCCATCCCACTTGAACACACCCTTCGAGTAGGTTGGCAGTGAGTACAGCTCGCCTCGGTAGACAACCAACGCCGCCGCCTCTCCCGCGTCACCAAGTCTGCCACAGTCCTCCCAGCTTTCACCGCCCATGTATCGGTAGACATGACCGCCAGGGGTCATGTTTGGCGATTCAGGGAGCGCGGAGCCTTGGGCGCGATAGGCAGCGGTACCGCAGAACAGCGAGCCGTCGAAAACAGCCAACGATTCAACGGCGTTGGCGGCGTCAGGAGCCCCACACTCTGTCCAGTTCTCGCCGCCTTCATACCGAAAAACGCGGCCCGATTCATCTGCGCCCCACTCGAACGTCCCTGCGTAGAGAGAACCTTCGAATACAGCCATTGAGTAGACGTTGACGGCGTTTCCAGGGCGCCCGCAGTCGGTCCAACCGTCACCTGTCTGAGCGTTGTCAATTCCGAAAAGAATGTTGCGTCGATTGGGCTGGCTGTGCGTGACGCCAGAGTAGTTCATCACACTCAAGTTGAACCCGGTCATTGCGGTCGGGTCATACTTTGCTGCGATGTCGCCGATAACATCGCTGTCTTCTGTGTGGAGCCATAGCGAGAGGGAAAACTCGCTTTTTCCCATCGCCAGCGTCTGTGACTCGGGTATCTCCACAGATGCAGAACTACCGTCAAACCCCGCTGCGGAGCCTGTTTCACCTCGGCCAATAGCACCAAAATCGACACCGTGACTGACACCATGGTTACTGTTGCCGGAGACATCTTTCGCATCCCCGGCAAGCGGCCAGTGACCCAATAACTCACTGTCTATACTCATCCTCTACCCTTTTCGGTCAGGCCCAACTTCACCAACATCCATCATCTGGTGAAGCGGGTGGTCGTTAATGTCCAGCGGTAGATCGACGCGGCCACGGCGGCGGCTGGACTCGTACGTCGCAAAAATTATCTCAGTCGTGGCAAGCGCTTTTCTGGCAGACAGTTCAGGCTCGCGCCCTGTCTCAAGACCGTGGATTAGGTCTTTGATGCCGAATGTGATCGCCGACCATGCGCCGATGTTCTTCTTTTCTGGATACGTGATCTCCCGCAGATTTTTGTCGCCGATCCCTCGGATGCGCACGACCGGCATCTGAACGTCGATATACCCTTCGCTGCCTAAGAACCGGTGCTCCGCCCCCGGCATTTGACCAGCCCCGGAAAACATCAAGCCATGGACCCCGTTGGAGAAGCTGATCTGCGAGAGTCCCTGATCCTCCATCCTCACACCGAATACTCCACCATCACTTCTGGCATCAATCTGTCCCATGACCCAGTTAGCCGGAGCGTCGTTGTTGTAGAAGTTCATCATGTCAAACCAGTGTGTGCCCCAGTCGTAGAGGTTCCCGCAAAACACCTCTATTCTTTGAAGCGTACCGATAGCTCCCTGATTCACTAGCGCACGAGCGTGGGCGTATTGAGGCTCAAACCTACGTTGATGGTTGAACGTCAACTGCACCCCAGCCTTGTCACACGCCGCTTTCATTTTTTTGGCATCCCCAAACGTTGTCGCCATCGGCTTCTCGCAGTGGATCGCTCTGACGCCAGCCTTGGCGCAGTGGATCACCATCTTGGCGTGCAGTCCTGGCCAGGTGCAGACCGAAACAATATCCGGTTGCTCCTTCTCAACCATCTCCTTGTAGTCTATATAGTGCTTTGGTAGGCTGTAGAGATTGGCGTATGCCTCGGCATACTCCTTTACTATGTCAGCACAGGCGACCACCTTGACGCTCTCCAGCGCCTGATAGCCCAATACGTGCGTGTGGGAGATGCCGTGGTCCCTGGAGTCTGGATCGAGGGACGACCTTCCGCATCCGATAATAACCGCTTTGAGTTTAGACATCTTTTTTCAAACCTCTCATAGGTCGTGTGCGTTTGATCCTATTCGCGATGGTTGCGTTGGGTGTTATCCCGAAGCAACCAGCCCGGCGTCAATCATCTGATGAAGCGGGTTGTCATCTATGTCCAGCGGAAGCTCAACCCGCCCTCGCCTTCGGCTGGACTCATAGGCCGCGAATATCACTTCAGTCGCAGCATACGCTTTTTTGGCGCTGAGTATGGGCTCGCTGCCGCTCTTAAGAGATTTGGCAAGATCGGCGATGCCAGCTGCGACACACCCGTCAGTGGCCTCGCCGTCAAGTATACGCCAACCTCTGTCGCCCTTGCCCCTGACTCGAACCTGCGGCCAATCCACTTCGATCAGACCTTCGGTACCCCACAGACGATGTTCAGCCCATATCGTGTTGTCCTCCCCCATCACCAAAAGTCCCTGGACTTGGTTGGTGTAGTGGACCTGAACCAGCGCCTGATTCTCGACTCTCGCGCCGAACGCCTTGGCGTCGCTGTGCCGGTGGATCTGTGCCATCACCCAGTCAACAGGCGTCTCACCATTGTACATGTTAAATAGATCAAGCCAGTGGGTCCCGGTGTCGAGGATGTTGCCCCAGTGGCCCTCCATGCTCCTAAGCTCACCGATCTCGCCGTCCTGAAGCAGCTTTAGTGCCGTGTTCCATCGCCCTTCAAACCGGTTCTGATGGTTGAACGTCAACTGCACATCGTTCTCCTCGCACGACTGTTTCATCCGCCGGGCATCACCCAGCGTGTCGGCCATCGGTTTCTCGCAGTGGACCGCTTTTACGCCAGCGTTGGCAGCGTTAATGACCATCTCTGCGTGGAGGTGGGGCCATGTGCAGATCGACACGATATCGGGCTTTTCGGTCGCCAGCATCTCGTTGTAGTCGCTGTATGTCGCCGCGATGCTGTACTCATCGGCGAAAGCAGACCGGTTTTCGTCTACAATATCAGCACAGGCAACGACTTCGCATTCAGGCGTGCTCATGTACCCCCTGACGTGATGGTGGGCCATCCCCGATCCGGTGGCTCCCTCTGTTCTGATGTGTCTGCCGCAGCCGATCAATGCTGCGCGGTATTGAGGCACATGTTCTCCTTTGTCAGGTGGATGTGTTGTACGTCATGTGATTTCGATATAATATGCGCGGTTTATCTGCTCCGATGGAATTCTCGCGCATATTTTGCACCAACTGCGCGTCCTCTGCGCATTTTTGTCTATGATCCTACGCCGACCACCTACCGGAATTTCGAGCACTGAATAGTTATTAGCACCACTACCCAAAGTCATGGCTGCACTATTCTAACGGTGCTGTAGATGCGCCTCACCTGCACCAACAGTCCGCAAATCCCACCTAACTGCGCGACGGTCTGCGCGAATGCAATTTTTTGTGCGCCCAATGCGCCAAAGTGCGCCCCAGGTGCGCGAATTACGTCCGATTAGCGCCAGTTCGGATCGTGCTCGCCTGCATGTGACATAGCAGCCTCATAACGACGGCCTGGAATCAGACGCTCGCCGTCAGAAAACCCTTCAGGACGCTCCTTCAGCTCATCAATCAGAAGCCGACGCCACATCTTGACCGGCTCCTGGTAAGCACCGTCGGAAATCAGGTTGTGCAGCTCATTCGGATCGGTAGTCAGATCGAAGAACTGCTCCTCTCCATCCCTTACTAGCCAGACAAACTTCTCCTCGCCATCTGTAACGCTCTGGTGTATTGGCGCATGCTCTAAATGCAAATGTGATCGCCAGTTAACCGACTCGCCTTTTAGCAGCGGTAGCACGCTGCGCCCTTCGACGGTATCAGGAATATCCAGACCGACCATGTCGAGGAGTGTTGGCATCACATCTTCGAGACAGACCGGTTCGTCCACCACAGACTGGGAGTTGACGCCAAACCTTTCCGGAGCGCTGATAAGGAATGGGATGCGTGCCGACGGTTCGTAGGGAACCTGTTTTCGCCAAAAGTAGTGGTCGCCCAGCATCTCGCCGTGATCGGCCGTGAATACGATAATCGTATTGCGTCCAGTCGTGGCGTCAATGCCGTCAATCCGGTTCAGCAGCCTGCGTAGCTGATCGTCTACGTGGTTAATTAGCCCAAAATAGCCAGCCTGAGCCGACCTCAGCCTCTCTCCTGTCAGCACCACGCGGCTAGGTGCCACATCATCCCCTATGCCGTCGTTATCAGGGGGCACCGCCCAGTCGCCGATCATCCTTTCCGGCAGATCAGCCCTCAGATAGCGGTCCATATAGAAGGCTGGGGGTTGAAGTGGCGGGTGGGGAGCGGCGAATGAGGCGGCCAAAAAGAATGGACACGATGGGTCGCGATCGTTAGCGAATTTCAGAGCCTGTTCCACTGTCCAGTTGGTTAGATGAAGATGCTCATCGAGATGCCATGGGCGAGCGGTCCAGTCGTTGTGCATCACTCCACCACCAAAATATCCGCCGGCATCAGGAGCACGTTCGTGCAGCCAATCCCTGTAGTCGCTGTCGTGGGTGACCATGGTGTCAAAACCGTACCGCTTGCGCTTTGGATGCTGATGCATTCCCCGGCCGACAAGACCGGTCTGATAGCCAACGTTTTTCAGCACCTGAGGCAGTGTAAGCGGCGCGTCCCACTCTATTCCGTCGTGATAACCAACCATCCCGTGTGTAGGTGGAAACTGCCCAGAAAGCAGCGACCGCCTGGCGGCGATGCAGCTTGGGCAGGTGGAATAAGCCCTGGAGAACCGAACACCGTTTCCTGCGATGCTGTCCATGTTGGGCGTCAGCAGGCACGGGTGGTTTTCAATACTCAGGCAGTCCCCGCGCTGCTGGTCGGTCATCAGAAAAAGTATATTGGGGCGCTCATCTGCTGCCATTTTTTGATATCTCGGTTGAGCCGTGTCGCTATTCTTAAGAGATGTCGAAAGATCGCTTTCTGTCTAGCCGTTTATTTAGATGACGCCTGGCGACCGCCGCTGGCAACGGACGCATCTCGATCTGAGTGAGTCGGTGGTACACCTGACCGTGCCATTAGCCATCAGACATCAGTCGGCGAACGCCTGATCCAACAGCTCGCCTGTCGCTTTGACGATAGACCAACCCGCCTCAGGGGCCAATTTAGTCACCCACGACGACTGAGCGCTATAACCACCATGCTTGATGGCTTGCGGTGTCGGGACATAGCCGATCCAACCGTTATTAAGCTGTCCCACCAAGTTGACCCTCGCAGGAGATTTTTCTTTCATCGCTAGTCCGAACTCGCAGTATAGTTCTGCGGCGTTCAACAGCAGCGCCGCGTCACCAATTCTCACCACACTCACAGGGGCGGTGACTGGACTCTTCTCTTTGAGCATCCGATCCCAATCCGCCTTACTTTTTTTAAAAAATTCCAACATGCCACTGCCAAAATGGGAGAACTCACTCGCCTCATCCCACGGTCGGATCGGAATCTCCAGCTCTTCTCTCTCCAGCCTCAGCTTTGGCGACTCCATCGGTTTCGTCTGCTGGGCAATTACTCTCAAAATCTCTCCGCCGAGGCACTGTCCCGAACGAAGAAGCCCCGATTCACCACGCCACGGCTGTTGAGCGTCTCTGTTGTCCTCCATGATGCTCGGCGCGGTGTTGCCAGCGGCACCGGTAAGATATACAACGCCAACATCATCCCCTAGCACCCCACGCAGCACTCGTCTGACTTCACCAGGGATGTCAGCACTGTAGAAACTCTCACCCTCAACACTGTTTGGGTGAGTGGAGAAAGAGGTCATTACCAGCTTGACAGAATCACTGTCAGGGCGACGAGCGAAAACCACGCTTACGCTGCCGTCGCGGGGCCCTTCAATCCCAACAAAATCCTCAAACCAGCTGCCGTAGTACATGTGGCATCCACCATCCTCCCTGAGACCGCGCCGGTTCCACCCCATCTGATCTATGTGACCGGTTCCGGCATACACATCCACGTCGTCAAGATCGTCAATCGCCGATGACACGCTCTCAACAACCGCCTGCTCAAGCGACTCGATAAACTCTGGATCGGCTTTCCCGACGATCCTGTCGGTAGTACATGGGGCAACATGGGTGTGTGTCGCGGAGATCAGAACTCTGTCCGCGCTAATCGCGCACTTCTCCGCGCACTTCTCCGCGCACTTATTGCGCAATCTGCGCGCCAGCGCCTCGGGTATCATACAGACATCTACCGAGATGACCGCTACCTTGAGGTCACCGTCGCTTAGCATCGCTACGTTGACGGTGAGTGGATCGCGGGTGTATTCGCCTAACCGTTCGTGCATCTGCCCCAAGAGCGGCAGCGGTTTTGATGGGGTTATATCTCGCCAAGCTGTCCCAATTTTCATCGTCTGTATACCTTTCTAACGCATTCGTCCGCGCAGTTTTCCCTACACCGATTCCAAAGGAACATTCTCAAGCTGCCCGAACACTTTTGACACCGCCGCCGCCAGTGCATCTACCTGCTCCGAGCCGTTTGGCGGACGATGGTTGTTGATGTCCCAGAGACAGGTGTCGATGCAGTTTTGAGCGACCGGCCACTGGGAGAGATCGTACGACAGGCTATCTCGCCCGTGGCTTTTCCAAGGCTCACCGCCTCCGAAAGCATCCTTCGCCTGAAAAACCGAGTGCGCTGGCAACAGCCAGTTCGCCAAAGAGACCGACACCCCTTCGGCCTTTAGTGCGGCGACGACACCTTGTGTCAGTTTGCGAAGTGACACTCCCAACTGTTCAGCGCAGACCGGATCGGCTCTGAGGACGTAGGCGTAGCCGTTGGTTCGGCGCTGTCGTGACGAGTATGACCGCACCAGGTTTGGCGTGTCTTCAAGCAGGCCATCAAGCCTGTCCCAGTTCTTTTGGGCCGCTATGTTGTTGTCGCTGAGTTTCCTCAGTTGACCAAGAGCGAACGCTGCGGCTAAGTCCGATGTGCGGTACATCCATCCCAAACCGTAGTCGTGGTAGTCTCGTCCGGCATATGGGGGACGCATATCTGAAAAACTGGTCACCGCTTTGCCCATGTCAAACTTTTGCGGATCGTCGGTCACGAACAGCCCGCCCTCGCCTCCACAAAGGTTTTTATTCTGATTGAGACTGAATGCCGCGACATCGCCGATGGTGCCGACTTTATTGCCGTTATAAGTCGCCCCATGGGCCTGACAGGCATCTTCAATCATAGCCAAGTTGTGCTTTTTCGCGATCTTGAGTATCTCGTCCATGTCGCATGCGACACCCCAGTAGTGGACCGCCAGTATCGCTTTTGTGCGATCGGTGATCGCCGCTTCGATCAGGCTTGGGTCCATCTGCATAGAATCCCACTCAACGTCGACAAACACCGGGATCGCATGGTGGTGGAGGATGCAGGTGGCGCTGCTGGTCCACGATAGCGCCGTGGTTATCACCTCATCGCCAGGACTGAGACCACATGCCGCGACGCACATATGCAGCGCTGCTGTGCCACTGTTTGTCGCCATACAGAACTTGTTGCCGTTCCACTCTGCAAACTCGTCCTGAAGCATCTGCGCGTGGGGGCCGAACGCGTGGCTGTCCTGCCTCAAAGACGCCAACACCAATGTTTCGTCTTCCTTTGTGATTTTGGGCCAGGTGCGAAACTCCAAGTCCTGTGGCACGGCAGGTGATCCGCCATTGATTGCCAATGTGTCTGCGGCGACGGCCATTATGCTTGCTCCAATCTGCGACAAGTGGATCGTGGACGATTTGCGCCCCTAAATATGCGTTGTCACACCGGACCACCCAACCACTCAAGGCGATATTGGCCTCGCGATCTGGACGTCACCTCTGGCGGCTGAACTGTTGGCAGGCACCATCATCTGACATCCAGAAATGCGAAACTGACTCTCGTTGATGGTTTTTGACAGAGTGCGGGATTTGATTCGCGCTTACACCTGCTCATCACAATCCCGCCCTTAATCCAAATTCAATTTCTCTGATCTGACGGTAGATACATCCTTAAGTGGCAAGTTCTCACATTCAGCGCCTTGACGTACTACCCGGGATTTCAGTATCATTTTGCGAGGGGTATTAGCACTCGTAGAGGCTGAGTGCTAACAGCCACACCAGTTTCGATTACAATCCATCTAGTGACCGATCACCTTTTGAAGGAGGCACGCGTGCTATGAACATCCGTCCGTTAGGAGACCGGGTGCTCGTTAAAGCCAGTGATGCGGCTGAGCAGGAGCGGGGAGGGATCATTATTCCCGATACCGCCCAAGAGAAACCACAGCAAGGCGAAATCGTAGCGGTTGGCCCCGGAAAAAGGGGCGACAACGGCGAGCTGCTGCCTATGAACGTCAAAGTTGGCGAGACGATCCTCTACGGTAAATATGGAGGCACAGAAGTCAAGCTCGACGGCGAAGAGTATCTCATTATGTCCGAAAACGACATCTACGGAGTTATTGCGTAGTAGACTGAATCCCGGCCCGTCCTATGGATGGGCTATAGGAGCGAGAATTCATGGCTAAACAACTTGCATACGACGCCAGCGCGCGCGATCACTTGCGTGCTGGTCTCAACAAGCTGGCCGACGCGGTCAAAGTGACTTTGGGCCCGAAAGGCCGCAACGTCGTCCTCGACAAAAAATGGGGCAGCCCCACGATCACCAAAGACGGCGTCACAGTCGCCAAAGAGATCGAGCTTGAAGGTGCCTTCGAGAACATGGGTGCCCAGATGGTCAAAGAGGTGGCTTCCAAAACCTCCGATGTCGCTGGCGACGGAACCACCACCGCCACGGTGTTGGCTCAAGCCATCTACAATCAGGGGCTCAAAAACGTCACCGCTGGCACCGACCCAATGGAGCTCAAGCGCGGCATCGACGCCGCCACAGAAGCTCTGATTGGCGCGATTCGCGAGACGAGCCGTGAGGTTGCTGGCAAGGAAGAGATAGCTTCGGTCGCAGCGATCTCCGCCAACAACGACCAGGAGATCGGTGATCTAATCTCCGACGCCATGGAGAAGGTTGGCAAGGACGGCGTGATCACCGTTGAAGAGGCGAAGTCGATTGAGACGAACCTAGATGTGGTCGAGGGCATGCAGTTCGATCGTGGCTATATCTCGCCCTACTTCGTCACCGATCCAGAGTCCATGGAAGTGAACATGGAAAACCCCTACATCCTCATCCACGACAAAAAAATTAGTGCGATGAGCGACCTGATGCAGATCATCACAAAAGTGGCACAGATGGGCAAAACGCTGATCATCATCGCTGAGGATATTGAGGGCGAGGCGCTGGCGACGTTGGTCGTAAACAAGATTCAAGGCCGTCTACAGGCCGCGGCCATCAAAGCTCCAGGCTTCGGCGACCGTCGCACTGCGATGCTCGAAGATATCGCGGTCCTCACTGGCGGACGGGTGATCTCCGAAGATGCGGGTTTCAAGCTGGAAAACGCCACATTGGATGATCTCGGACAGGCAAAAAACGTGACCATCGACAAGGACAACACCACGGTCATTGAAGGCGGTGGGACCTCTGACGCCATCAAAGGTCGCGTCAATCAGATTCGCAAGCAGATTGACGAGACCACCTCCGACTACGATCGCGAAAAACTCCAAGAGCGTCTGGCCAAGCTGGCTGGCGGTGTGGCTGTCATTAACGTTGGTGCCGCAACCGAGACGGAGATGAAAGAGAAGAAAGCCCGCGTGGAAGATGCTCTTCACGCCACACGCGCTGCTGTGGAAGAGGGTATCGTTCCTGGCGGTGGCGTCGCACTGATTCGCGGCTCAGCTGCGGTCGATGCGCTGACTCTTGAAGGCGACCAGGCAATCGGCACGCAGATAGTACGTCATGCTATCGAAGAGCCGCTTCGTCAGATCGCATTTAACGCAGGTCACGAGGGTGCCATCGTTCTTCAGAAGGTGTCTGAGGGTTCCGATGGGTTCGGCTTCAACGCGCTCACCGAAGAGTACGGTGACTTGGTGGAGCAGGGCGTGATCGACCCGATGAAGGTTGTCCGCACAGCGCTGGAGAACGCAGCGTCCATCTCCGGTCTGCTTCTGACGACCGAGTGTATGATTACTGACCTACCAGAAGAAGAAGCTCCGGCTGCCCCAGGTGGGGGGATGTACTAGACCGCAGCTTTAGATAATACCACCTGATCAAAAGACCCCCACCGGATTTGCGTCCTGTGGGGATCTTTTTTTGGTTTGGCATCTGAGATCTGTCAGCTGGACAATCAGTGATGAAGATTCATCCGCGAATCAACTGATCGGCGAGCCCGAGAGGTTTGGAGGACGCGCGATACACGGGCGGTTGGTCCGCAAATGGCGCCGCGAGTAGTACACTGGGCGCCATTTCGGTCTGTCGGAATGGTGTGAGTCGGGGCATGCCTGCCCAATCAGCTACCGAACCAACACCATCCGACGCGTCAATGCCCGTTCCTGCGTAGTGAGCCGATAGAGATAGGCCCTGCTGGCCACTGGACGTCCCAGATCGTCAGTGCCACGATGATATGGTGCCCAGCGCTCTGGACACGATTGACCAACCTGCGAACGCGCTGGCCGAAGATGTTGTAGATTACCAGCGACACGTGTCGATCGGCAGCGACGGAGTAGCTAATCGTCGTGCTGGGGTTAAATGGGTTTGGGTGGTTGTCAGGCGGCATTTTTGCCACCTGAAGAAGGTTGTCGATGGAAACAGGACCTAGGGTGAAATCATAATGGTATGCCGAACCAGAGCCTGTGCCATTGGCATCACCTGCATATGCTCCGATCACCGCGATACTCCCGGCTACCGAAACAGATTGACCAAAATGGTCATCGACTCCACCATCGGCGGCCAAGAGTTTCCGTTGTTCGATCGTCCTGATTATCCGCCTGAAGGCCACGGCGTGCTCTACCAAAACAAGCATCAGTTCGAGAAGCGAGTTGCTGTGGACATACCCGCTGGTGCAACCCGCTTGGCGGTTACGAGCATTAACGCCAAAGGTGGGTGGGCGGTCGCTCTGCGTTTGACAGACTACGATGGGTACCCGCTGCCGGACGTCACGTTCCGGTTGGCGGAATAGGCTCTATGGCGACACAGGCTACAGCCTTGGAATCCCCACCAACCACCTGACCCAGCGTCCAATAAACTTAGAATCTATCGACGTATGGACCGGTAACAGGAGGTGCTTATGAAGCCAGCCTCGCACCGGTCCCGGCAAACCAAACAGCGACGGCGAGTAGCGGTTGACGCCGACCCAAATCTGGAACTTGTCCTCCACCCACCTGCATCCCAACTCCATATACCCGTCCCCGACACAGGACGAATGCACCAGGGGCCCGCCCTTAAGATCAAACCTGACTGTGGCCCTCTCTTTTGTGGCGCTAATCGTTACCGGCGAAAACCGCGCTAACAACAGGTTCGTCAATCGAAAATGAATGTCAACACTATCGTCCATCCATACGATGTGAAGGAGCTGGTGGCTCGCTGGTTGGAGGAACCGCAAATACCTGGCGGCGAATGTGATGATGAGCGTCTGCGTTATCTCAAGCGACCTGCTCAACTGCCCGACAGGCACATCGGCCCAGTTACACAGCGTTGTGCGTCCGATGTCGTCCGAATAGGAGTGGCTTTGCCTCAGTACGGCTGACGGCGGGATACCGCTGGTTCTGATCCTCTTGGGATCGTCTATCACTATAGGAGTAGGCATAGCGGTATAAAATAACGAACTTGGACAGGTTTTGTGGCCTTACGGCGGTCGTATCTTCTGAAATCGGAGCATCACATTGTTTCTATGACATATTCACTTCTCTTACTGTCCGTAGTTGTCGCAGTTGCGCCTATTGCGCAAAGTTGCGCGCCAAATGCGGGGCCTGCGCGCACCGACGCATCAGAAGAACTCAACATGAACGCCAAGAAAGACATCGTGGTTATCGCCCATCGCGGAGTTCACACCGATAGGCCCGAAAGCACGATACCCGCTGTCGAGAGGGCGATCGAGCTTGGTTTGGACTATGTGGAAATCGACATGCGCCAGACCGAGGATGGTCGCTACGTTATGATGCACAACGGCACGGTGGATGCAACGACCAACGGCTCTGGGACGGTGTCTGAGATGACGAGTGATGAGATTCGGGCGCTGGACGCTGGAGCGAATTACGCCCCTGAGTGGAGCGGGCTGAAAGTTCCGTTCGTGGAGGAGGTGCTAGCGATCATGTCCGGTAGGATTGGGGCCTATGTGGATGTCAAAAACGCGCCTGCTGCCGCCGTCGTCAACCTGTTACAGCAGTATGATATGGCAGCTCGTTCGGTAATATACGCTGGGCCTGATGAGCAGATAGAGATGAAATCGCTCGATCCCGATATCCGCCCTATGCCCGAATATCCCGGCGATCCCGACATGGTCGCCGAACTGGTGGCGCGTACAGGCTCTTCAACGATCGCTATCTCATCGTGGGATGAATGCACGCCTGAAGCGGTGGCGGCGTGCCACGCAGCAGGCGCAGAGGTGTTCGTAGACATGATGCGCGAGGATACTCCCAAGGGAGTTGCATATGCGATCGAATGCGGAGTCGACGGCATCCAGACCGACCAACCGGAGATCGTCTTAGCCGAACTGAGACGGTTGGGACGCCACCAATGCAACCCGAATGTCAAAAAAAACTCAGGTTGAGCGTCTCAGGTTGAGCGTCGCGTGTGTTTTAGGCGTCTGCGTGATTGCGCTAGGATGTGGTGCCAAAGCGCGTAACAGCGAGGAACCGATGACTCAGAACCGACCGGTAGCGGTAATCGCCTCCTTACCTGTTCCAGAGACCCCCTAAAGGCGGCTGTTTTCTGGCGCGTTTTGCGCATTGGCCCAAAGAGTCGCAAATGGATCGCCCAAAGGTTTGACTATATCTCAAATTTCGACCGACAATAGATCCCGCCGACTGTTTATGCACGCACAGTCAGCCGGTTCATCAATGACGCCGCGTAACCTGCGCCAAAACCGTTGTCGATATTGACCACGGTCACACCAGACGCGCAGCTGTTTAACATCCCTAGCAGCGCCGCTATACCTCCGAACGCTGCACCGTAACCCACCGACGTTGGAACCGCGATAACCGGAACGTCCACCAACCCACCGACAACTGACGGCAGAGCACCCTCCATCCCGGCGACTACGACGATCACCGACGCATCTCTAAGGATGTCGTGGCGTTTCAGGATGCGGTGAATCCCAGCGATCCCTACATCGTTGAGCCGCTCTACCGGGTTGCCCATGGTGTGCGCGGTGAGCGCGGCCTCTTCAGCTACAGGAAGGTCAGACGTGCCTGCCGCCACCACAAGGACGATGCCCACATCCGGGCTGTTTTCCTGCGACATTTTTCTCAAGACGACTCTAGCTATGGGATGGTATTCTGCGTCGGGAACGGCTTCAAGGACCGCCATTGCGTGAATTTCAGGGCACCTGGTGCACAGCAGATCACTGCCGTTGGCGACGATCCGTTCGGCTATCTGGGCGACCTGATCCGGTGTCTTGTTCTCGCTGTAGATCACCTCAGGAAAACCTTGGCGGACCGACCGGTGGTGATCGATCTGCGCGAATCCGAGATCTTCAGTATCGAACGCACCCAAAGCCCTGACGGCCTCATCTATATTCTGTGAACCGTCTTTTACTGCCTTAAGGATTTCGGCGATAGAATCGGTGTTCATATCTCCAAGCCGGTTTGGTGTTTGTGCGATAGGGAGATTGTCTAAGAACTCAGTACGCCTGACATCCATCTCCCACACTATCAACCACATATATGGTACTGGGACAAAACCGAACGGGTCAAGCCGAGATGGTGACTGAAGGGCTGTTAACGCTGACAAACTCGTTGTACTCGACTGGGCACCCACGAAAAGCGGCACCATCAAGGTTGACCCGGACTGCGGCAGACCGCATATTGCGGTGTGATACCCGCATTTTAGCGGGCTGGGTGAGTGCTCCCGCAGGTTCCTGACGGTATGTTGTGAATCTTTAATTCGCACGACCATCATATCGGTGATGATAGTCCGTGATCTGAGTGATGTCTGTCAGAGAGAGGTATTTGGGAGCGGTGCGAACGCTGGATATAGCAAGAATGAGATGACCAAAACCGACCGGATGATGGCGATAGTATTGCTGCTTAGGTCCCGCAAAAGGGTCTCAGCACAGACGTTGGCAGACATGTTTGAGATGCATATCCGAACCATCTATTCCGACGTGCAGGCGTTGTGCGAGGCAGGCGTGCCCATCCTATCACTGCCGGGAGCCGACGGCGGCTACGAACTGATGTCCGAGTATTTTATTCCGCCTGTGATATTTTCTCTTGACGTGGCGGTAGCTCTTTTTCTCGGCGGAAATTTTATCGCCCAGCGAAAAGGCACGCCGTTTAGCCAGACTATCACCACGGCGCTGGTCAAACTCGAAGCGATCCTCCCTGAGGAGACCAGGCGGTCAGTAGCGCTTACAACCGAATCCATTACGTTCAGCGTCTCGGAGTCGGATGATGCCATCGACATGAAAGAGGCTTTTGCGGTTCTTACGCAGGCGATCTAGCAGAGACGGTCTGTGGAGTTGACCTATCAAAGCGGAGGTACCGATGAGGTCACGCGTCGCACGGTCTCGCCGTACGGAATGATTTTTGATGACGGCACCTGGTATCTGGTTGGGTATTGCCATCTGAGGGACGATCTGCGGATGTTTGGTGTAAGCCGACTCACTGATCTGGCGACTACCGACTGGCGCTATGAAGTGCCGAAAGATTTCGACCTGAGCGCCTATCTGCATAAACGCTGGGCTCAAGGCTTGGAAGCGCGCATGAGGCAGAGCGCCCCAGCGGTTCTGGTAAAAGTGACCAAAGATGCGTTCGGTTGGCTGCGCCACCATTGGCTATATCGCCACGCCGCAACAGAGGAGACCAGCCGATGGCTCGATGGTCATCACACTTCACAGCGACCGGCCTGAGGCTTTGCTACCGCTGGTGAGGCAACTTGGCAACTCCGCCGAAATATTAGAACCTAAACACCTGCGCGACCAAATGATCGAAGACGCTTAAATGGTTCTGTCCAGATATGGTTGTGCAGAAGTTAGCAATACCGGCCTGAGACCAAAAAACAGGGTCGTCGTCGGAAAATGACGAAGTCACCGTGTTCGCCGAACCCGATCGCAAGGAGAGATAATGCCACGGCGAAGTTTCGAGGAATCCATCAGTGAGTTCTCCAAAGAGTTGGCCGAGTTGGCCGGGGATGCGCAAAGTCAATCGGCGCACAGCGCTGTTTCAAACGTACGCGACAAGCTGACAGCCTTGCTCGAAAACTTTCTAAGTTGCGAGGCGTGTGGTCAGCCGTTCCCGAGTTTGGCGCAGGTCAAATGGGGTGAGATTGACGCCAAAGTGTGCACTGAATGCGGGATATCTATCCTCCAGGGCGTGGTCCCAGACGCAGCAGGTACCCGCAAGAAAGCCCGATCCAGGAAGCCCGCCAAATCCGCCCAAGGCGTTGAAGTAGCTGAGTCACCGCCCTCCAGCGAAGGCTCTGCTTCAGAACCGGTAGCTCAAACCGCCTCGCCCACCAACTCGTCGGGTCCGGGTGGCGCAAACTCAAAGCCGCCGGTATCCACACCTAAGGCGGTGCGATTGCCCGCAAAGCCCACAGTCTCGCGATCTGCGATAGAGTCTGGACAGTCAGACGCGTCGACGGCGGCTGCATCAAAGTCACGATCTACTGCACCGACACCCTCAAAAGGTCGTGGCAAAAACGCCAAGACCGTCACGGTTGAGGCAGAACCATCAGCTGTTGCCAAGAAGTTGGGGGTCAAGATCGCAGAGGTGAAAAGGGTGGCAGGGTTGATGAAGGAGTTACTGCCAGCGATGGATTTGGAGCGCACCGTGGCTTACGTCAGCGCCGAGATGCGCAACGCCCGCACGAAGTTCTCGGAGAAGGATGTAGCCGCCATCGTCAAAGCGCTCTCTGCGGCACCCAAGCCAGAGGCTGCGCCGAAAAAGTAGGCCGTTGAGGCTGATATTCGATGGCCTCAAACCAGAGTCAGGGTCTGATATGGGTGCGGGGCTGCAAAAAATTGCGCCCAATAACGCCAACAAAATCGGGGCACATGACGATCTGAGTGTTTGCGCCCGAAGAGATAGTCCTGTTGACAGCAAGCGCCCTCGAGGGTTCGCGACATCAGCCGGTCAGGTAACTGCACAGCGTGGATGGTCGAAATACCGATATCGCTGATTCCCCCGATCTCGGCATCACCAACCTGAGCTTTCCACCTTCAACAATCACCCCCAAATCCCAACGTCCCTGACCCACCGAACTCGCCCGTTCGGCTGTACACTGGCCACGCACGGGACCTCTGCCACCTAAGTGGCAGCACCGACAGATCTTGGCCTATAGGATGGAGTTTTGGTGTTCGGTTGATCGCAGTGGACCAATCACCCGAGGATTGGCAACCATTCACCCAGAAGGAAGCGCATCCGACCGATGAGAATCGACACGCGCGCCATGATCGTAAAGCCAAACGACGCGCCGAAAGCCACCATCAAGAACCAGATGCCCACTTTGGAGATCGCACCGACTGTGCCGGTGTGCTCCACGGAGAAGAAGAAATAGACAAGTACGCTGACCACGCCTACGAGAATTAAGAGGTTGGAGTGGCCGCCATAGCCGAGCCACGCGACCACCGACGCCAGCGCAACCCCGATGGCTATCTGCACGGCTCGATGGGATCTGTCCATTAGATATTCGGTCTTTGCCGCGAACGCCAACGCGCCGACGAGAAGTACGGAGATCAAAACGGCATACTGTTCATCCGCGACTAGCGGCGCAAGCGAGGGGCGCATCTGCTCCAGCAGAAACGCGGCTATCACGGTTGGTATGCCAACTCCGGCACCAAAGCCCACAACGAACGCAAACGGCGTGCGGCTCACCCACGACATGCTTTGCGAAATCTGGAACAGAATCAGCAGACCCATTACGACTGAGATGAATATCAGCGCCAGCGGCCAAGTCTCGGTCTGGCTCCAGTTGCGCAGTGGGGTGACTACATCGTTTACCACCACATTGAACCAAACCTGGGACAGGGTATATCCCATGGACACGCCGATAAACACATGTTCTGCGAACTTGAATAGCGGGTTGTCTTTGTACAGAAAAGAGTAGATCGCCAGGGTCAAACCAGCAGCCAACAGTGTTCCCCATCCCTTTGCCGATCCCAAAGGTATGTGACCGGTGGCGACACCCCACACCGAAAGTACGGTGAAGAGGGCCAGCGCGGTGATAAACAACCATCTGTCCAAGCTGCGTGGCATGAAATCAGACCTCACGATCTCTGCGCCGAGAAATAAAATACGCGACATTGCCGAACACGATCGACAAGACGATGGCTATGTGGGTCCAGCTCTGCGCCAGCATCCCAGCGGTCGCCTCGCCGGGATGTTCTATTAGCTTCTCATACTCAGCAGCCCCGGCCAGACCAGGGATGAGGCCGTTAAGCTGTCCGGTCTGCAAAAACGGGAACATGTCCGGTGCCATCACCGCTGTTACGCCGCCCCCTAGATTGATCTTATATCTGTCCTGACCGTAAGCCACCCAGAGCTGATCAATCGTGTTCCCTGCCGCCAGTGTGATTACATAGTCAAAATCGGCAAGGCGGGAAATGCGCGCTGTAGTTGCCAGGGTGTCGGTTCGGTTGCCATAGGCGTCTGCGGGAAAAGCCAGACTGAAATCCTGACCCATATTCAACACTACAGCAATGCCCCCAGATTTGTACCCCAAAAAAACATAATCGTCGCCGTATTTTTTGTCGAATTCCGGTGCTACGGTCTCAAACGCGGCTTTGGCTAGGCCCGGCGCGGTTTCCCAAATACACATCCCCGCCACGCGTACCCCTTTGGAGAAAGCGTGTCTGAGAAGAGCCAGAGCCATCGGCTGCACCTCGGCGTCTGAGCCTGGACCGTAGTCGAACGAGATCAAGATCGTCGGGGGATGATCGTCGATCTGGGCTACCCGCTCCATGAAATCGAAGACGTCTTGCACCGGGGAGGAGATCGGCACCTGGATGGGCCTGTCCGCCATTAGCGCCCACACGACGACCACAAATATCACCGCGAAGATGTAGCGCCGGTCTATGTTAAGAATCCGGTCAATCACCTCCGCCTCCCAGGTACGATCGCTCAATTCCGAAAATAATCCTCAAAGATGTCGCAATCGCGCCTAAACTCACACCCAGCAGCAGGCCCCTCTTAGCCGCCAGGTTTGGCACATTCATTAGCCATTCTGTCAGTTGTCGCACATCGTCGGTAACCAGAGATGTCAGCCAATCAGTACGCAAGAATTCGGGTACGAAAATATCGTAAAGCATCGCCAATGCAGGCACTCGACCAAGCATCAACACAACCGCCGCTACCAGCAAAATGGTCGCTTCAGGGGTCCTGGCGCGGAAAGTTCTGTACGCCGCAGAGGCGATAAAAAACGCCAGGAGGCTGAACATAGTAGCATCGCACGGCGCAAAGACGTATGTGTACATCCAACGCACAGTGAACCACTGATCGAGCTCAGTTGGGCGTAGCGGCGAGAGCAGTAGTCCGCCTGAATTCCATGCCATTGCCGCGAACGTAATCCCGAACGCAGCGAACACTAACCCGCTATAACCCCAACCAGCTTGCTTGCGGCGCATTCGACCGATGTGCAAGGAGAACAGGCTGTACATCCCCAGAAACAGCGCAAACGTCCAGACTATACGCGATATGTACACCAGATCGCGGAACGTGGCTTGCGACCACGGTGCCGGGATGTAGTACTGCGCCGCCCCGAAACTTCCGAGAACGAATGCGATTATCAGCGGGAACGTCCGCCGTAGAAAAAGCATGGAGCCCCTACAAGTTGGTGAAAACCCGCGTTAGCATGTCAAAGCCAAATGTGGCCAAAACTGTGCCGCTAACTAAGACTGCAAGTAGAATAACTTTGCCCAAGTCTTGCCCTTTAATGCTGCCCATAAGCTTGGGCTCGCGGGAGAGATAGGCGCTGGCGGCGTAGAGCTCTTCGCCCATGATCGTGTAGTCGCATATAGTGATGAAAAACGGCAACTGCGTGAACGAGTCTGTGCCTGCGATCTGAATAGCCCCAGCATGCGCACCGGTCTCCGCGAACACCAGTGACTCGGCGTAAAAGTAGCCCATAAGAAGCACCGCTGCGGGCTTTTCGCGGACGATCATACCGTCCACACCAGCTGCGTAAGCGAACTGGTCTGGTGCCACGAAGATCACATCATCCTCTTTGTAGACATCAGGGCGTCCTGCCTCAATGCACCCCTCGTGCACCGTCTCGCGACTGACCGCGTGGACTATAGGGTCGCGGTTCATCACTTTGAGAGTAGTGCCAAACTGGGCGACGCGCTTTGATACCTGCGACAAAATATTCATCGACGCGATTGTAGAGATTGACGACATGCCGTCCAATCCGTGGACGAAAAATGTCGCTTTGCCCATCTCGGTCGCCCTACCTAGAGCGTCATCAAGCGCATCGAGCCCCGCGACACGACGGATGTAAAGGTTTGGGTCTTTTCTGGCGGCACCGATCATTATCAGAGTGATGGCGGTGAACGCCAAACCCAGGATGAGGCTATTCAGTTTGGCCCAGTTGAACCAGTTGGCCTCGGCCTCAGCACTTGCCGATAGAGCTGTGAAAACAACCGTGT
The DNA here is from genome assembly GCA_964627605.1 of uncultured bacterium. Lineage (GTDB taxonomy): Bacteria > Latescibacterota > MWCZ01 > MWCZ01 > CAZVGZ01 > CAZVGZ01. Next base: position 33,811 of record CAZVGZ010000011.1, read on the forward strand.
CTGTGTCGGCAACCACTCTGAGCCCAAAGTGATACGTCCGGTCATCCTCAATCGCGACGGAGGAATCGGAGTTGACGTCATATTCGCTCACGTTGAGGAAATGCCTGAGACTGTCAGCGTTCCAGCCGAAAGCTGCCGGTTCGTCGCTCAAAACGTGCCCTGTCACCGCGAGTTTGCCGCCGAGGAACCAGGGGCCGTGCGGTTCGGTTGCGACCAAGACCTCGTAGTTTGTCTTAGCAGGCGCTGTTGGGGCCTTGCTCCAAATAACTGTGATACTCGCTCCGGCGTCGTTCGGAGTGTCCATCGCTGCGAGGTCAGCAGGTACAGCAAAACCAGCGAGTCGGGACACGACGGATGTGTCGGCCTCAATTTGCGCCTTAGGCGCTGCCCAAAACATCGACAGCCCGATAGCCAACATCAGCGGCGTTTTATGTCTCAATGCGACGCTCATCCGGTCCGTCCTACTCGGTGACCGATTCGATGTTTGCTCGTGGCACAACAGCGGTCTCTCCACCGTCGAACTCTACTTCAAGCACTCGCACCCTGGCCTCGGAATCCACATCAATCAGCTCCGCTGGCAAGGAGGTCACATGCCCCAACCACCCGAAAAACGGCTCTCTTATCGCCCGCACCGGCGCGCCGACTTCGAGCCCTCCAATTTCTGCTGGTTCGGTGTGATCCAACATCTGTCTGTCAGGGTCGGGAACTATGATCTCCGGGCGGAGCACACCTGCGCGAATCTGCGTCGCTCCGTTGATTGACGCAACTTTTTCGCCGCAACACGACTGAAGAATATCAAATGTGCGATGCGCCATCGCAATACGCCCGAACCCCTCAGTTACCACGATGGTGGTGCCGATCTCCTCATTGCCTGTGATCGCCACACCGAGGTCATAGCCCAACAACTCTCTTAAATCTTCGTCGTGTATTCCGCCTGTGATAACTCCTGCGGCACCAACGGATATAGCCTTTTTCAGCGCCGTGCTTGAGGCCATGGCTCCGCCTATCACAACCGCGCCAGCCATCGCTTCGTTAATCCGGTCTGGATCAAGATCGTCCTCAGGCGAATCGACCGCTGGGATCAGTGGGCCCCACGCCTCGCCCCCAACACCGAAAATGCCCTGTATGAACGCACCGACAGTCTCTATTTCCACACCATCGCCAGGAAGCATTTCGGCAACAGTGCCATCCACATACGCGGTCACTTCAACCGGGCGAGGGCTATCTCTCAAGATAAGCTGTCCGGTGACCGATGACACGCTCTCCAGAGTGCCGGTGATGGGGCTTTTGAGCGTTTGCTTGAACCACGAGATAAACGGCTTGGTCTGGGCGATCACCTCATCCAACTCTACCGTGTCGCCCTCTTTTTTCAACAAGTATTCAGACAGCTCGCTTGGGTCGATTCCGAGTTTGCCCACAGCGTTTACTATAGTCACGTCGCCAGGAAGTTCTGTGCGGGCCACCACTTCGTCGTGTGAGACTGTGTCGCCCTCACCGACCAGGACACTGCCCTTTAGCGGCAGGACCCGTCTACAGCGGACTATCGCCTGGTCGCTTACCCTCAACCCTGGTGTATATGAGTGATCCATCTTCTTATCTAGCGATTCTGATAGGCCAAACAGGCCTCATTTTGAGTAGGCGCCCAGGGCGGCGCTCCACGAAGAGACGTGTTCGGCACGGGCCTGGGCCTCTTCGGGGATAACGAGCGGTCGGCAGCGCCCGTCAAGGACGACACCAACATTTCCACCGTGAACCGTGCCAGTAATCTCTTTTCCTACGCCCTCGCCTAAGTCAAATCTACGAGTGGGTTTGATGGTCATCTCGGCGGTTTGGTCTACCTCAAGGGCGAATACTGCAATCTCACCGACAGACAGTGTTCCTCTAAGTGTCTGTCCGTCAGGCATCGTGATATCATATTGAGCGCACTCTTTGCCGTCACCATCAATACCCACAGGCGCAACGCACGTACCCAAGTGCACCAAACAGTCCCGCTCAAACACCTCTGTGGCGGCTTGTTCGTTTACTGTGGCAAGAACACCTAAATGTGGCATCATAAAAATGCTGTCAACAGCGATCTGCGTTATCCCCTGGGGTTGAAAAGCGTCAATAATCATCGCCATCGCCTGCTGACGCCGAGGTGCGTGGGACAAAACGCCACCGGATCCCACCAACAGGTCTAGCCCCATCATATCTATCAGGCTTTCGCCGGTCTGAGACTGATCGAAAACGTCGGATAGCGTCCTCTCCTGCTGCACACCTTTCAGCCCGACTGCAAGATCCTTGTGCTGGATGAAAGCCAACCTGAGCGCCTCCCTGGCGATGGCCTGCTCCAGTTTCAACTCATCCAACAGATGGGGGATAGTCGTCGGGCGTATCATCTTGTTTTTGATGCGGTTGCGTAGGTCCTTTTCGTCAATTTCAAATGGTACCCACCGCATGACGTTATCAAGTCCAGCTTCGGCCAAAACATTTGAGACCGAATAGGACATGCCCAGATTGGCGCTCACCGTGCGGTTTAACACTTCGCCAAAAACACTAAACACGTCCGTCGTGGCACCACCAATATCCACACCAACGACATTGATGTTTCGGGTGCGAGCGATGGTCTGCATTATCTCCCCGACCGCACCGGGGGTCGGCATGATCGGCGCTCCGGCCCACTCGATAAGAGTTCTGTAGCCAGGCGCTTGAGCCATCACATGCTCCAGGAACAGGTCGTGGATGCGGGTGCGAGCTGGCCCCAAATTCTCGCGCTCCAACGTCGGTCTCAGATTGTCAGTCACATACAGTGCGGACCGCTCATCCAAGATCTTCTCGATCTCAGACTGAGCATCCTGATTGCCAGCGTAGATGACCGGGAGTTTGAACCCAGACCCGAAGCGCGGTTTGGGATCGGCGGCGGCGATGTATTCAGCTAATTCGACCACATGGGTCACCGTCCCGCCGTCGGTACCTCCAGACAGAAGCATCATGTCGGGCCGAAGCTGCCTGATCCTCTCAATCTTCTCGTGGGGCAACCGCCCGTCGTTGGACGCCAGAACATCCATAACGATGGCACCAGCGCCGAGGGCACACCTATGAGCGCTCTCACCGGTCATCGACGCCACCACACCAGCCACCATCATCTGAAGGCCACCACCAGCCGAAGATGTGGAGATGAAGATGTCAACGCCGGTCTGCCCGTCGGCGGGGCTGATGATTCGCTCGCCGTCGAGCATTGTTCGACCGGAAAGCTCTTCGACCTCATGAATCGCGTTCAAAACCCCTCTGGTCACGTCTTCAAACGGTGCTTCTACTGTTGTTGGGGCCTCACCTCGGAAAGTCTGGCGATAGACGCCATCCACGTTCTCGATGAGGATGGCTTTGGTGGTAGTACTACCGCAGTCGGTGGCGATTATGACGTGTGTCGGATCGGATGGCGTCTGTGCCATAGGGTAAGGCTCAAGAGTCCGTTGAGGGGTGGGCGCGCTCAGCGTCAGCGCGTTCGATGGCTGCGATCAGGACGTCTACACTGCTTCTCTTTTCCAACACTTCGCTCAAATGGGTCATCTCCCACTTTGAGAAGACGATGGTCACAATGGGATTGAGAAATACAAGTACTTGGCTACCAATAAAGTTTAGTGGTTTGGCGGTCTCAAGAAACATCACTGCGGGGCTGATCAATCCTCGCTTAACGATCATCGCCGCCACCCTATCCAACAGCGCCACATCCTCTTGCGTGAGCTGTTGTTCCGGGGTGTCTACCGCAAAAGCGTGCGACAGCCAATCAGACAGGCGGTTGGAGAACGACATGCCGGCAGCAGACCGCATACACCTCATCCCGGTTATTTGGGCAGCGAACAAACTCGCCACGAAATGAGTCGAGGCGGTGCGGGCGCGGAAACGGGCTCAGAAAAACCCCTAGCCTGTGTCTATCGATCCGGCGTACTTTGCTCCATTGAGTTGTCCGGTGTCTGCCCAGATGACGGATGGAGAGGCCAGACGGCTCCACAGAGTAGCTCACAGGGAAAAAATACCGGGAAAGTGAGACTAAAAGAAAGGCGGCGCTAACGAATGAGTAAGGCCAGACGCCAAAAGCCGACCCAGAAATCATACACACGCCGACCATCAGACCAACAAGAGCCATCCCGCGCCACAGTGGATCATCCTTTATTGGATGCGATATCCACCTGACTTCCGAACCGGATTCGCACACCCCTACGCTATGCCAGCTGTAGAGCACCCAAGCCGTTTGAGCATGTCGGTAGCGGCTGACTGCTCATCCTGCGATAGCACCGCCATCGCGTTTGAAATCTCCTGCGCGTGCTTGGGAAAATGCTGAACCATCAAGTCTTTTCCGCGGTTGGTAAGATCAGCCAAGATCACGCGGCGGTCCTGTTTGGAGTGTTTTCTTCGCACCAGCCCCCTGGCTTCGAGCTTGTCGACGGTGTAGGTGATGCTGCCACCGGACAGAAGCACTTTGTGCGCAATCGCGCTCAAAGGAAGCGCTCCGAGATGGTAAAGCGCCTCTAGCACGCCGAACTCGCTCGCCGATACACCGAATCTTGCAGCGCTCTTTCTGGCGAGCTCGTGGACGGCGCTGGAGCAACGGGCCAGAACCACCCAAAGCTTGAGCGCCTGCGCTGTCTCCTGGGAATAGTATTGATCTGCGGTGGAAGTCACGTCGGTTTCCAATAGGTATTTTGAATTTTGGTATTTCACGTTTAACGATAAACGTGGATGCGTTGTCTGTCAAGCGGTTGTAAAGCGCGTTTCTAAGCGGCGAGGGCCAAAGCGCCCCTAGACGTTAGCTCTTCGACGGTCACTAGTTGATCGAGCGTGAACCCGAGATCGTCAAAAAGTTGCGACGCCTCTTTGATCCCCTCGGGGCCCCCATATCCCATCTGCCCGGGATGATGCCCGTCGGAGCCTTGGCTAAGAGGGGCACCTTCCTCGCGCGCTAATTCGATAAGCTCCTGAAAGAACAGCGGAAACCCCCTCAGATGGCTGGGGTTGAGCTCAAAAGCACATCGAGCTTCTGCCGCCTCTGCCACCACTTCCCTCAGCCGTACGCGATCGTACGCTGACAGCTCTGCGTCCAACTCCACCGCGCCAACTTTGCCCAAGTTGAAAGGATGGGCGATGATATTCGCGCCGTGGCGGATCGCTCCAGAGATCATCTCAAGATGGTGGGCTGCATAGCCTTTGAAAGTCTTATCTGTCGGGTTCTCCACAAGGACGCCGTGCTTGGTCTCGCCTAAGTGGTAGTGGTTGGCTGCGGCGACCCAGTAGTCCAATACGGCCAACTCCGTCGCTGACGCAGCCAGTCTGTCAGGAGATTGCATCGACACTTCGGTGCCGATGAGAACTGTCATATCTGTGTCGATCCGTGCAAGCGCATCGCGATCAGCCATGAAAAGCCTGTGACGTCCGCTGTCCCGAACGTCTATATGGTCGCTAATTCCCAGCAGTTCAAGCCCCACCTCCTCGGCTTCTTTTACCGTATTGGCGACGGTCGAGTTATTTCCACCACAAAGCGATAGGTGTGTATGGGTGTGCATATTCTGACGGATTAGCATGAGAAACGCCTCCAAGGTTGTTTGGATTGGGTAAGGAAGTGAGAATACGAAAACCGCAGCCCCCTGAACAGCAGCGACAGCCACAGACTTGCCGCATTTGGCCAATCACGGTACATTCTAAAATGGAGAGTGGTGTGTAAGCGCCGGTAGTAGCTCAGTCTTGTGAACTGTTTGGTCGGCATTTAGGAGAGGTATCGTGCGGGTTTGGTATGTCGCCATTGCGGGGTTGGTCCTTGTGACCGGAACTCTGGTGGCTCGTGAGGAATGGTCAGATTCCGTTCCAAACGCCGAGTCAGTCAGAGGTGTCGCGACGTCCTGCCAGCTCTGTCACACAACATCCACCGGGCCTGAGCTGAACCTTTTTGGTCAGCAGACTCGCAGCCACATAAAAAGTGGTCGTCCCGATTGGCGGACGCTGGCAGGGTTGGATGCTGACAAAGATGGCGCAACCAACGGCCAAGAGCTGCAAGACCCAGCAGGTCAGTGGATGACCGGTCAGCCGCAGCCTGGCACTCAAGCTCGTGTATCCAATCCATCACTCAAGCACAGCACACCAGCTAGTATCGCCAACGAAGTGGATACGTGGGCGAAGATCAAAGACCTTTTCCGATAGAATCTAATGACCGCCTATACCACCGCCACCGGCGCCATGTTGTAAGGCGGCCGGTGGTTTGTCGTGTACAGAGAGGTTGGGGGTGGCATCGTTGGCACATCCCATACGTCTGGGCATCACAATGGGCGATCCAGCCGGAATCGGCCCTGAGATTGTCGTCAAGGCGCTATCACAGCCACGTTCAAATGGCGGTGCTGCCGCTATAGTCGTGGGTGACCTGGAGCTGCTGCGGCGCACATCTGAGCGTCTGGGCGCGACACTGGAATGGCAGGCGGTCCATCTCCTGGAGGGTGGACCGCCACCACCAGGTGTGATCCCTGTTGTGGATCACTCGAACTCGCCTGGCAACCTCAAAATGGGCGAGGTATCAACTGAGGCGGGGCAGGCGTCGTTGGACTACATAGGTAGCGCTGTGGCTCTTGCTCAGGAGGGGCAGATAGACGCTGTCGTTACCGCCCCGATCTGCAAGGCTTCGATCCACATGGCTGGTTCGCCACACACCGGCCACACCGAAATGCTCGCCTCCCTCACTCAAGCCAAGAGTGTGGCCATGTTGCTCGTCCTGGGTTCGTGGCGTATTTTGCATCTAAGCACCCATGTCAGCCTGAGCGCGGCGGTTCAACTTGTGGACCACGACCGGATCATGTGGGTGACTCGCCTGGGGCACCAGGCTTTAGTGAAAATGGGAATCACCCAACCGCGAATCGCGATCGCCGGGCTTAACCCGCACGCCGGTGAGGGTGGCCTCATGGGCGACGAAGACGAAGAGATAATCGCTCCAGCGGTGGCAGCCCTCAAAAATGAGGGCATCGGTGCAGTTGGCCCTCTGCCAGCGGACACGGTGTTTGCCCGCGCCCGTACCGGGCAGTTTGACCTGGTGGTGGCGATGTATCACGATCAGGGTCATGCTGCGCTGAAAACGGCGGCGTTTGAGCCTGATGATAGCGGCGGATGGAAAAGCGTTGGCGGCGTCAACGTGACGTTGGGGCTCCCGATAGTCCGAACCTCAGTCGATCACGGCGTTGCGTTCGATATCGCAGGCAAAGGGGTCGCCCGCGCAGATAGTTTGCTGGATGCGATGGATGTCGCGACGAAAATGTGCGGCGTCAGAACCGTGTAGGTCTCAATAAATGGATCAGCCCGACCTGAAAATTAGAACCCCAGCCACCGCGAATGGACTCAGTTCTTGGCGACGTTGGGGTAGCCGAATAGCTGTCGGTGCCGCAGTGGCGACAGGAGCTGCTACATCGTATGTGTTGGCGGAGTTCGTCATCATGCCAGCCTATACTGGTCATGGCGAGGTGATGGTGCCCGATGTGGTTGAGATTGACATGGCGAAAGCCAAGCGTGTTTTGGCAGACAGCGGATTGGTGTTCGTCAGCGACTCTACCGATTGGGAGTACCACCCTGATCTACCTACCAACACGGTGATAAGCCAGCTCCCAAGGGCCTACACGGTCGTCAAGCCAGGGCGTCGGGTGCGGGTGCGGGTCAGCCGTGGCCAGCAGCTGTTCCCGGTTCCTGATGTCGTTGGGAAGCCGCTTATACAGGCGGTATTGCAGCTTCGTCAGGCTGGCTACGAGGTGGGGCAGGTCGTTTACGTCCTGCGGACGACTGAAGACCGCTCCGAGCGGTTCGTGCTGAGCCAGCACCCGCCTGCTCGCACGAGAATCCCGCTCAATGAGATGTTGGGGTTTGAAGTGAGCGTAATCCCTGAGATGCCCAACCTCGTTGGCTCCAGCGAGTCAAGCGCGATCGGTATCTTGGCCGCGTTGGGCCTGGATGTCGGTACGGTCGAAAGGCGACGAAATGCCGATCTGCTCCCAGGCTCCGTCGCTGAGCAGTCGATCCCCCCAGGCCAACGCATCCGTTCATCGGATGTGGTGGACCTCACCATCAGCCGTTTCTGATTGCGGTTTCCGTGAGCCATATCCAGATCGACCGGGTCGGCAAGGTTTTTGGTGGAACCTCAGCGTTGGACGACCTGTCGGTTGACATCGATCGCGGCGAGTTTTTCGGCCTTTTGGGGCCATCAGGTTGCGGCAAAACAACCACGCTTCGTCTACTTGCCGGGTTTCTGTCCTCAACCTCCGGCCACATCCGTTTCGGCGAGCGAGACGTTACTGATGTTCCCACCGAACAGCGAAATATAGGAATGGTTTTCCAATCCTACGCGTTGTTTCCACACCTGACTACAGGCGAGAACGTGGCATTCGGTTTGGTAGCACGGAAAATCCCCAAACCAGAGCAAAAGGAGCGCGTAGAAGCCGCTCTCTCTCTCGTCGATCTAGAGGGTTTCGGCGATCGTCCGATTGGCGAACTCAGCGGCGGACAACAGCAGAGAACCGCTCTGGCGCGCGCTATTGTCGTTGAACCTGAACTGTTGTTGCTAGACGAGCCGCTGTCGAATCTGGATGCCAAACTGCGGGCGCAGACAGGCAACGAAATCAGGTCTCTTCAGCGGCGGTTGGGGATTACGACCATATACGTCACCCACGACCAGGACGAAGCGATGACGCTCTGCGATCGGTTCGCGGTACTCAAAGAGGGTCGTCTTCAACAGACCGGATCGCCTGACCTGGTCTATTCTAAGCCGGTCAACCGGTTCGTAGCCGACTTTTTGGGTGGCGCCAACCTGGTGGAGGTGACCAGCGCAGTCAAAACTGATGAGGGATTTCTTACGTCATCCCAGGGGACCCAACTTCGATTTGAGGCTCTTCCCCCAAACCAACTCGGTGCGCTGGCCATCAGGCCACACCATGTGGTCATCGATGATTCGTCAGACTTGAGTCAAAACAGTATACTAGGCTCCGTTCTGGCCGTTCGGTTCACCGGCGCAGATGTGGAGTACGAGGTCGATACGACGCTTAGGGTGTTCCGTATACAACGGCGATTCGATGCCCGCGCGGTGGTCTTTTCAGTCGGCGACCTCGTCAGACTCTACCTACCCCCCGAACATCTGTGGCCGGTTATGCCCTGATCGGCTACTTCTCGGTTAACTCCCAAACACCGTCCCATCGCTGTGGTATTTCAATAGAGCCACGGATAATTTTCTGGCACCGATCCATCAACGCATTGGACGGTGGATCATCGTTGATCGCAACCGCCTCTTCAAATAGTACACTCGCATCTGCCCACTGCTGATCTTGGTACAGCGCGAACGCTTTGGAATAGATCTCCCTGACTTTCTGCCGCTCCTCATCCAGTTCACCTTTGCGGCTAAGCACTTCGTAGATCGCCACAGGCTCTTTGCGACCAATCACGGTCACATAGTCAAGCTGCCGTGCCTCAATATCCTCTTTAGCCATCTCGTAGGTGTCTGCGCTTATCATCAGATATGTTCCGAAGGGCTTGTTGCTCCCTTCGAGGCGAGACGCCACATTCACCGAGTCGCCCATGACCGTGTAGTCCATACGCTGTTTAGAGCCCATGTTGCCTACTACCGCCTCGCCGGTGTTAAGGCCGATTCGAGCACGAAGTTCGTGGCGCCCCTGTTTGCGCCACACTTCTCTCATCTCAGCAAGTTTAGAGTTCATCTCCAGGCTCGCCAAACACGCTTTGGTGGCGTGATCTTCGTATTCTATCGGCGCACCGAAGAACGCCATGATCAGGTCTCCTTCGAACTTGTCCACCGTGCCGCCATACTTGAAGATGATGTCGCACATCTCGGTCAGATATTCGTTGAGCAATATCACCAGCTCCTCGGCGGTTAGCGCTTCTGACACAGTTGAAAAGCCAGCCAGATCGGTGAAGAGAATGGTGATGATTTTCCGGTCGCCACCTAGCTGCAAGCGACTGGGATCGTCCATCAACTGCGTGACCACTTCAGGTGCCAGATAGCTGGAAAAAGCGTCTTTGATATACCTCTTCTGCTTCTCCTCAGTGAAGTACCTCACTGCAAACACCGCTGAGAAAGTGCCGACCATGACCATAGAAGGGCGAACCATCCCGAGCCAGATCACGCTGGTCTGCGCTAGTAGGAGAGTCACGAGCACATACGCGAAAACGACTACCATCGTGACCAGACCAGCCCACAGAGGCTTCAATCCACCTGTAAGGAGTCCAACAAACAACCCCATAAACAGTGCGACGCCTAACCGGAGGGAGAAGGACGCCTCGGCGAGAAACGTCTCCGTCTGGAGCGTATTGAGAGCATTGGCATGAATAGACACACCGGGAAAAGACGGAATCGCCGGTATGGGATATCTATCCCCAAGTCCCGCCGCCGACGTACCCACCATCACCACTTTGTCCCTGTAGAACGCCGGGTCGGTCTGGAACTGCCAGTAGGGGATGTTGCGGAAAGATTTGTATGGGCCGATGTAGTTGACCAACATGCGACCGGCGTCGTCCACGGGTACCGGAGTGTCGTCCAACCAGAGCGTCTCTCCGCCATCCCACCTGATGTCAGACGGCGACAGGCCTCTTAACTCAGCGGCAAGCGCCAGGCTCATCGTGGGGTATACATGATCTCTAAACTTTTGAAGCAGTGGTACTCGACGCACGACGCCGTCAGGGTCCGGGAATGCGGTGACAGAAGCAACATTGTGCGCAGCGGCAGCAAGCTCGTTGAACGGATGCTCGACTACCTCACGGGCAATCAATCCTTCAGTGGCAAAAGTCTCGGCTGGCCAGGGAGCCTGTGGTGCCAACACAGCCAGCGGGTCGCTCGTCATCGGGTATCTGTAGGCCGCGCTGTCTGGATGGAGCAGGTAGAGTGCATGAAAGACGTTGCCCGCCTGCTCGGTGGCGGCGACGAGCGCCGAATCTTCGGCACTATCGCGGTCATTCTCAATGAATAGAATATCGAAAAAGACCGCTCTGGCACCGGCTTCAGCCAGATATGCCATAAGGTCGGCGTGGCGGCTGCGCGGCCACTGCGCAAACCGGCCCCACTGCGCCAAACTGCTCTCGTCCACATCTAGGATCACGATGTCTTCGACAAGCGTCTGACCGCCCTGCCTGGAAAGACCTGCGAACTTTTGGCGAAAGGGGTAGTCGAGTGCGCGGGCTTCGAGGTCCTCGACAATTCCTACGAAGACCAGGTTCGTGCCCACCTGAACCAGCAGTGCCACCGCTATACCCACAGCGGCGGCGATAGCGAGCCCCTTTATCCCACCACTCATTGTGATCCCCCTATACGATCAAGATCAGACGTTGTCCCTTTAGGACCGAGTGTAACCCCTACTGTCACTCCATAGAAATGGTCTGCTCAGCGTACTGTTGTTGCCCCGCAGTACACCCGCTGCAAAGCCGACGGTCACAAAAAAAAGAAGGGGCGGCCAGAAAGCCGCCCCATTTTCGTATGCTCAGCTGTGTGGAATCGAACCGCTATTTCTCTGTGAGCTCCCAGACTCCGTCCCAGCGCTGAGGGATTTCTATCTCATGCCTGAGAATACTCTCACATCGATCCTTTAGCGTGTTGGATGGAGGATCGTCGTTTATCGAAATAGCCTCATCAAACATCAGCATGGCGGCGGTCCACTGCTGATCCTGGTAGAGCGCGTGCGCGGCTTGGTAGATTTCGCGTACCCTAGCGAGGTCCGGATCCAGTTCTCCAGCGAGGCTGAGGACTTCGTAGACAGCAACCGGTTCCTTGCGACCGACCACCGTCACCATATCCAACTGGCGTACTTCAATATCATCCTTCGCCATCTCGTAGGTGTCAGCGCTGATCATCAGGTACGTCCCGTAGGGTTTGTTGCCCCCTTCAAGACGTGAGGCTACGTTCACCGAATCACCCATAACCGTGTAGTCCATGCGCTGGTTCGAGCCCATGTTGCCCACCACAGCACCACCGGTGTTAAGGCCTATTCGAGCATACAGCTCGTGGCGGCCCTGCTTGCGCCAGACCTCCCTCATCTCTGCGAGCTTGGTATTCATCTCAAGACTCGCTTGGCAGGCTCTTGAAGCGTGGTCTTCGTACTCTATCGGAGCGCCGAAGAACGCCATGATGAGGTCACCCTCAAACTTGTCGACGGTGCCGCCGTACTTGAAGATGATGTCGCACATCGCCGTCAAGTATTCGTTGAGCAGAATCACAAGCTCCTCGGCGGTAAGCGCCTCGGAGACCGTTGAAAATCCAGCCACATCGGTGAAGAGAATCGTGATGATTTTCCTATCTCCACCCAACTGGAGGCGGCTGGGATCATCCACGAGCTGAGCAACGACTTCAGGGGCAAGGTAACTGGAGAAAGCGTCTTTGATGTAACGCTTCTCTTTCTCTTCCTGGATGTATCGAGAGACTGTGATCGCCAGGAACGACACCACAGCGGTGCCCATCGGCCCCACGACTTCGATAATGATGCCCTGCTTGCTAAACAGCACCAACGCCAGCACGCCATAACCAATCAATACGACCACCAACACTGCCGCCACTAGCCCGGCTTGCATCCGCGGAACCACCACGCCCATCAGGAGCCCGATGCCCACTATCAGCAGAAACGTGGCCCATCTGGGCAACTGATGCAGGAACTGTTCCGTGAGAATCGAGTTGAGGACGTTGACGTGCAGTCCGACCATCGGGTAGCGCGTCTCGTAGGGTATAGGGTTTCTATCATGTCCCCCCGTTGCGGTGATTCCGTGAAAAAGCACCGCGTCCTCAAAATCCTGAAGATATACAGGTTTACCGTCGACAATCAGCAGGTTGAACAGGAGCGGATGGTCCTGGGCAGGCACGGTACTGGACCTTCCCACTATGTACTGAAGGGAGTAGTACCCCTCCTCAATGTCGCGAGGGCGAGCGACTCCCAACGAGTCTGCCGTCGCGTCGATAGATATGTCTGGGTCGTCCAACATTAGTTCGGCAATTCGCCGGTTTCGTGCGACGGTCGTCCAGATCGGTTGCCATTTCTCGTACGCTCGAATGACGATCTCGCTGTAGAGCGGATCTTCATCGGCGAGCTCTCTAAACAACTCGAGTGTGACCGGTTCCTCCAAAAGGTCGGACAATATCACACCGATGCCGTCTTCAAACGACATGCCATGGTCGAGCATCGACTCAAACTTCGCGCCGAGAGCAACCTGAGAGACAACCTGTCCAGCATAGTCGAGCGGTATCTCCAACTCCTGCCCTCCGGCCACCAAATCCACCAGACTCGCAGGGTCTCCTTGTAGTCCCGTGGAGATAATCTCGTCTATCATCTCCGGTTCACGCCATATCAGCCTTTTTGTCGCCGTGGCGATCTTGGCTTCTTCGTTGATTTCGGCAACATCCAGCACGGCGATGTGCGGGTAGTGTCGGTAGGTCTCGTCATAGCGTCCAGCCCAGTTGACCAACACCTCACCTCGATCGTCGATGGGAATGCTAATATCTCGTCGCTCTTTTTCCCCTGGCATAAGAGCCTGGGGCAGTATTACTTCCCTCTCTTCTACGACCAAAGTTTCTAGAGGTACACCCAATATGTCGCAAGCAGCGATCAGTCCCAATGCAGGGAAGAGGCGATTATTGTAAACATAGAAGAGGCGATATTGGCGCACGATGCCGTCAACATCCTCAGACGGGGTGGCGTGCCCAACCCCTTGGGCCGCCCGAACAACCCTAGCCACCGGCGCACCCATATCTTGAGCTACGAACCAGTCTTTCTGGAAATCTCCGCTCATGGGGATAGATGAGGACACCATTGCCTGGAACCTGTCCTCTTTGTCGCCCAAGCGGGGAGCCTGAGTCTTCACGGCCTGATCGTAATCTTTATGGGGGCTCTCCTCAAAGAACGACCCGATGAAAACCCGACCATTTTCGGCGTAGACGCTCGCAAGCGTACTGTCAGGGTTCGGGAAAAGGGCGTCAAACTCCTCTGGAGTAGCTGCCCCTGAGGACAGGTACTCGTCGTACGTCAGTCGCCGCAGGCTGTGCTCAATGAAGAGGAAATCCTCCACGAACGCTCTGGCACCCAAAGTAAACGCTCGTTCGGCCACTTCGGCAAACTTGACGCGGTTCCAATCCTCAAACTTGCCCATTCGGTCGAGCGTGACATTGTCGATGTCCACCGTCGCCAGCTTGTCATACTGCCGTGGTGCACCGAACACAGCATTGCGGAGCGTAAACCTCAGGTCGATAGCTTTGAGTTCGGCTACCTCGTATATCCCGAGGATGGAAAAGACGACCACCAACAGAGCTGTTGCGATCGCGATAAACATGTACTGGCTATGCTGGCCCAAACGGCTCCACAGCCCCTGACTTTCCTCTGCCATTTTTTCCCCTCTAGAAACGCCGAAAGGACCATCCCCAAAGGGAATGATCCTTCACGACAACAGATTCCCGTCATCGGACTTGATGGTGCGATCCCGTGGTTATTCAGATTCCCCGGCGGAATCGAGTTCCTGCGTCAGCCCACGGTCGACACGGTTGATGTCTTCCTGGGCGAGGCGGGCATATAGCTGCTTGCCTGCGACTTCGCTACCAGAATAGTCAGTGACTATCCCCTGCCAGACCGATTTAGCTTTTTCCGTGTCACCCAACGCCTCGTGACAAGATGCGATATAGTATCTGATTTCGTAGGCGTTCTCTGGTGGCGGATCGGCGCTGAGCTCTGTTTTCAACGAAGCCACAGTTTCTCGTAGCTCACCAGGAGTCGGCTCAAGCGTTTGTCCCCTAAGATACTGCTGTTGCTCTATGCCCTGAATAAACTCACGGCGACGTTGTTCCTCGTCAGCCGCACGACGGGCAGCTACCGTAACAGATCTTTGAGTTCTGTAGGTCCGTGCCCTGTTGGCCAACTGCCTAGCGCTGCTGAGGCGTCTGAGAAGTTCAAGGCGCTGAGTCCTAGGTCGCCGGGCCTTTGTCCGACGGGTCGTCGAATCGCGTAATGCGGTCCGAGACGGCCGGGTCCGGCTCCTTGATTGCTGGGCTTCAGCGTCTGGCGCCATCCCCAAAAACGTCACAGCCGCTACCACGGAAGTGACGAGAAGTGTCCGAACCATATTCTTTCTCCTAAGTGGCGAGGTCCTATCCACGCGATGGGCACCTCGAACTTGGTTAATGAGCCATCATTGCCATCCACGCACGAGTAAAATATATGCGAATGCGAAAATTACACAAGTGATGCACGACACATAATTTTGTAGGCCACCTATAACAGCCCCAAATTATTGAGGAAACAGGTCATCAAATTCACCTGGAAGTGCCTGATCAAGATTGACCGCTTCACTGTAGGCTCGCCGGGCATCGTCGTCGCGGTTCATGACTTTATACAGCAGCGCCTGATTGATCCGAAACCCAGCATTGTAAGGGTCAACAGAGATCGCCCGGTCAAACATTCCAACCGCTTCGGCATAGAATGTGTCGGCACGCTCAACTCCGAAAGGCTCGAATCGGACGCGGTTGCCTTTGCGGGTCAATGAAATTCCTTTGGCATTCAACGCGTCGGCGAACTTCGGGTCCATCGCCAAAGCTTGGTCTAACGAGGTCAACGATTCGTCCAAAAGGTCTTTGGTGACGAAGAAGACAGCCTGATGATACAGTTTCTCGGCTGTGACGG
Organism: uncultured bacterium; assembly: GCA_964627605.1. Classification (GTDB taxonomy): domain Bacteria; phylum Latescibacterota; class MWCZ01; order MWCZ01; family CAZVGZ01; genus CAZVGZ01. Next base: position 49,461 of record CAZVGZ010000011.1, read on the forward strand.
GTCCGTCGATCGTCGCAGCGCCTGCTGTAGTAATCCGCCGGTTGTATTTGCCCACATCCAGGGCGAAAAGCTCGTCTACTACCCCTGCTTCAGGCAACTCTACGATTTTACCGCCGACAATTCCTGCCGGATAGACGTTGACGGCGTCCTGCACATCAAAAGCTCTGATGTATGGGCCATTGGGCATATTCAGCTTGGCATAATACTCACGCCCGCCCTCGGACCACGCATCGGTGAAAGGCTTGCCGTACATCGTGGTTTCCACAGGTATCCAAATCTTGCCTTCCCACTCCACGTATTCGGTGCTGTCAACAAAAACTTCGCCCGCCTGCTCGGGGGGAACGCCGGAGTTGAACATCATGTAGACGTGGCCCCACGACGGGTCAAAAACATCCAAAATGGCTGTCTCGACGTTTGCAGCTTGCAGGAGCGAGGCGTAGAGCACCATGAGGTCGTCGCAGTCACCGCCTTTGGCCTCGAAGGTCTCAGGCGGATAGCGCACGAGATCGGCTATAGAACCTGCGGCAGCGCTGTCACCACTAATCTTATAGAATGGTGTTGAAGGATCGGGGTTGTAGTTGATACCCATTCGTCCTAAGGTATCGAAAATAATCATGGCTTTGGCGAGATTGGGGATTTTTGGGAACCGGTCCGCCAGATCGCTGTGTCGCGCCAAAACCTGCTCAACGAACGTCACCACAGTGGTATGGTTGGGATAGATAAAACTCGCAACCCTTCGCGGGTCGCCCCAGGTCATTTTATTTTTGCCCAGAATGAGCGTCGTCTGCATCTGACGGCTTGCTTGCTTGACCTCGTTTTCCTGGGTATATGTGACTACGACTTCGGGCTGAATGAACCGGTCGTAGGTCGAGGACTCAGACAAGAGCACACTGTCAGAGAACGCGACGCGCATTGTAAAAGTGGTCGTGGACTGCGGCTGGAGAGTGACCTGTTCCTCGTAGAATTTTTCTGCTGTGGTCATTGTAGGCACTTTGATGCCCACTGTGACCGGCAGGGGCTCCTGCGCGGTGTTTTTGAGCGTGATATCGGCAAACCGGTCGGTGGACAACTCGTAGTATCTGTAGAGCGACCTGTAGAGCGGGTTGTGGGCTAGGGCAGCGTCTTTGATCTGCACAAATGACGGGTTATACACGAACGAGACGCTGACGTAGTGGGACATATCGAGCACGGGGTGCGTCTGTACAACATAGTCAATGCCGATGCCCTTCCACGATATCCCAAAACCGCCTGTGTAGTAGAGGTCGGAGCCGTTATTGAACATGTCTCGCATCAAACCGCCTCTCAACGCCAGGAGGTTGAGTGGCGAGAACTCAGCGCCAACGTGCAGCCTGTCTTGGAGATTGACATCGGCGGTGAGCATCAGGCTTTCAAGCGGGTAGTAGGATGCGCCCACTGTATAGGTGGCTGGATATATGACCTCTGAGACGTCGGTATCGTGGGTCATGCTTGTGCCAGAGAGGTTGTGGCCCGTAACACCCAATTTGAGTGTCTCCAGCTCTGGCATCAGTACGCCTAAATCAAACAGCAGGCCTGCGTCGAAACCAAACGCCGTGCCGTTGTCCACCTCGGTGCCGAAACTTGAGACGGTGTTTGGTGCCATGTAACGCGCAGCGATACCCAATGACACAAACCGGTGGACGGCCAAACCGTATGACAGCCCAACTCGCAGGTTATCTACGGTAAGCGTGCCATCGTCGAACTGATCCGAGAAGAGATCAAGTCCCAACGCCTGTCTGTCGCCAATAGGGAGTGTCGCCGCCGCCATCCAGGTGGTGAAATCTGCCAACATAGGCGTCGCTAGGTAGGTACCCGTGTATTCCTGCCGCTGCAAGCGCGGAAGGCCAGCGGGATTCCACGCGCTAGAATGCACGTCGTCCGCCAAACCCACAAATGCACCGCCCAGAGCCATCGGGCGTGCTCCCACGAGCATATAGTTCGAGGGGGGTGCCGCGTTTGCTCCACCGGCACCGACGAACACTGATCCGGCGACAGCTATCCATAACACACGTCGTAACATCGTCATGTCCATCCTGACCATTTACTTGTTCACAACTGCCACTACTTTGACCGCCTGCTGCCCATCACCAACCACCGAAATGGCGTATGTGCCGCTCGCTACCGTGCCGCCGTCTTCGTCGCGGCCGTCCCAATCGATCGTGTTGCGGCCAGCGGTAAAAGACTGATTGTCCGCGACAGTCCTAACAAGCCTTCCGGTGCGGTTGAAGACTCGCACGGTGACATCTGCGTCCTGCTGCAAGCTAAACAGCACCGACGTTGCCGCACGAAGGTCGGACAGTCCAATGGCTTTGAAAACTCTGGGCTGGCAGTCGAGGTCTGAAAGGCTTATCACTTCCCCGTCCGGCAGACCGCCAAGGAACAGGCGGTAGGTGCCGAGATGTTCAATCGGCGCAACCAGTGTATTAGCGTCGGGGTCGATCGTCCCGCCTACGAAGGTCCATTTGGCTGCACTGCCCGTAGTGTCGGCGTAGAACAGTCTTAGCGAATCTTCGGACGCCTGTATGGATGCAAGTCTACCAATCGCGTCGGGGTAGTGAACCGTTAGCAGCGCAGGTGCCCCAACAAAATCCCTTGCTGGCTCCGAGGCCACAACATGCACCAGCCCGGTGGACCGACCGCCTGATGGGTCGCTAGCTGGCGTGACAGCCAAGTCCGGGTCGTCGAAGAACATCTCCACATCTGCGGCGTCTCGGCTCGGCGGGACATACATCGTCGCTGTCGAATCGGAGTTGGCGACGGTACCCCCATCACGAGTGACCTTTGATGGAGTCTTAAATGGAATCTCAATGTCATCGCCGATGGCGTTGCTCGCCAGGTCCACCACCGAGCCAGGGATGACGAGGAAATATTCGCGGTTTGGTTGGAAATCCTGGTCGTTGGGGTCGAGGCTTCCGGTAGTGGCACCGGTTCGTGTCCAGCTTCCGCCAACACCCTTCACACGCACATTCGCCGCAGCCACCGAACTTTCCGCCATAGGTTCGTCAAATACGACGTTCAGGTTCCTTGATGTTGGCACTGTCTGCCCAGCACGGGGATATGTCGCCGAGAGGTTCACCGACGGCCTGACCGTGTCAATTATCAGCAACGTGGCGAACGCTGTGTCAGGCATCGTGTTGCCGCGCTTGTCTCGAGCCGAGTGGAGATGCACATAGACGTTATCCACCGCCCCTGTATCGAAGTCCGCTGACACGGTTAGTCGCCCGGTCCACAGTACCCCAGCTGCATCCCACGAACCGTCGCTGACAAGCGTGTCGATGTCGGTAGTTTCAAGGTTGCTACTCGACGAGGAGACACGCACCGTCATGTCGATGTTTTCGGTATCCATCCCGGTGCCGACATCGCCGTCATCAAACGCGATGGTCAGGGTTATCTCGCCATCTATTCCGATTCTTAGCGTGTCTTTGCCTCCGCCCCTGCCTCTAAGGGCTGCAACAGCGGGAGGTTCAGTATCCACGGTGAATTCACCACCAGATGTCCAAGAGGAGGCCATGAACGCATGATCCACCGACTTGACCGCCCAAAAATATTGGCCGTCGGCAAGGCTGTGAAGAGGCATTGAGCGGTTGTAGCCCACATTGCCGAGTCCGATGGGCCAGGCTCCCGACTTTATCTCGTCGCCGTCGATGGTTGTGCCCACCCTCAGGGAGTAGGTAACTGAGCTGCCGTTTTGTACATCGGTCACCGCATCCCATTTGAGAACAACCGAGCTAGTGGTGTCGACAACAGCTGTCAGTGCTGAAGGGTCGTTCGGTGCCCGATTGACATTGAAAAATTGCGCGTTGGTGCTCTCAAATACGACCGTGGAGGGCAGTTCTACTCCTGCGGCGGACCGCTTCGATCCGTTTACAACGAAATCCACATCGTTGTCACCGTCGAAATCTGCTGCGGTGATAGATCCGTTGTTGCTCTGAGTTTCGGTTAAAAGCCTGATGCCGACCCCTCCGAACACACCCAAACCGACCGAATTCAAGTTGTTATCGAGATACTTGATCTGGGAACCAAAGTCGTTCGCACCAGCAACAAGGATGTCTAGGTCGCCATCGTTGTTAAGGTCCACCAACTCCATCGAAGAGAAGTAGAGACCGTTCTCGGTGGGAGGAAGCGGTTCGAACCATGCTGCTCGTGTGCTGTCGGCAAGATAGGTCATCACGAATCCGTCGGCGGCGACTGGGTTGGTCTCCCAGTTCCATGCAACCAACACCAGGTCAGGAGTGCCGTCGTCGTTGAGATCACCCCACCTATGCTGACCCCAGTAGCTCGGTAGAAACGTCTCCGCCCCGAACGCCTTTTTAAACCGACCAGCGCCGTCGTTGCGGTAAAGCTCCGTCATGCCTATTTCCTGAAAGTTACCGCAATCGCCGTTGGTACCAGCGCGGATGGTGTCGCACACAGAACCGTTAATCGTCAGGTCCAGGTCGCCATCAAGGTCGAAATCGAAGAGCGACAGCCAACCGTCGAAGACGCCGTTTATCTCTATTACCCCGTTGGCGTCTCTGCTGCTGCCTCTAAGTTTGAGGTCTTCCAAGCTTTCTGAGGTAAATGGGGTTGTGCCACCCAAGTTCCGGTAGAGCAGAGTAACCGTCCTAATCCCCTCCGAATAGCTCTCCTGCCCGGTGGCAACTAAGTCCAGATCACCATCATTGTCCACATCTCCCCACACAAGGCGGCTGCCTGTGACTGTGCGTGAAGAGCTATAGATGCGGCTGAAGCTCCCGTCGCCGTTGTTGGTGTATATCGCGGTAATCTGTGCGGTGCCCAGCCGTTGGCCGGTAACAGCCACATCCAGATCACCGTCGTTGTCCAGGTCTCCCCACGCTTGACCGCCGAGCGAAACCCCAGAGACGGTCGTAAACTGCCCGTTAGGGAGTAGGACGCCACGAACGTTGTCGTAAAGACGTGAGCGAACTGCACCGCCTGCGTCCCTTCCGCTGACCATAAGATCGACGTCGCCGTCGTTATCGTGATCTATCCACGCCGATGAGGACGAAACATTCACGGCCAGGACACTTTGCGACGAAAGAACAAACTCCTGCACAAAAAGCAGTTCAGGGTTCGACCAGTCGGACGCTGAACCGCTCGCATCAATAGCGCGAACGAACCAGTTGTAGCCAGCAGGATTGACCGCCAATGCGTTCTGAATACGCCGACCTATCCTGCCGCTCACCCGCGAGCGGTCGAATGTGGCTCTGGACGAGAAGATCGGCTTGTCATCCCTGAATGCGACAATCTCGTAGCCCAACGTTGGTCTAGGAGAAGTGCCGTCAGACGAGGCATCCCATGTAACCTCGACCTCTCGGCCTGTTATCAGGCTGTTCGGGGACAAAGGTTCTGAGGGGGGAGAGTTCGCCACATCAGGCTGAAGGCGTAACAGCTGTGCTTTCCACACACCTGCCGCATCTCGACCACTTATCATCAGATCCAGACTACCGTCGCCATCAAGGTCGCCCGACTGGACCGTTCCGTCGGCAAGATCAAGCAGTGGCTCGCCGGTGATTCCCGTCATCACGCCCAGCGTCCCATCACCTATGTTTTCGAGGATCCTGGTTCCTGGTTCGCCGGTGTTGTCTCTGCCGACTGTAACTATGTCCTGGTCACCGTCGTTATCCAGGTCACCCCAAAGGAGCGGTCCAGCCACTATGTCGGTCATCTGAAGTTGAACCTGCGCTCTGGTGAGCCCGCCACCAAGTTGGCTTTTGAGCACGTAGAAATTGAAGTTGTTTCGAGCGACATTTTCAATCGAATCGTAGCCCGTTATAGCTAAGTCCAATAGACCATCGTTATCCAGGTCGCCCCAGGCCATCCCGCCACCCATGAGATTCTTGACGACATCGCGTGGGTACTGAATATCCGATAGCTTGGATAGCACCCCTGATGGTCGGTTCTCTGTCGTATTGACCGCGTTTTCGTAGACATCCGTAATAATCGCCGTCGGGTTATTACCCCCCTGCCAAATGACCCGCTGGAAGCCGGCTATCGCCAAATCGAAATCGCCGTCGCCATCGTAGTCCGCCCAAGCCACATCCGACATATGAACAGGCGGCAGTTGCGACGCCTTGGAGATGACGCCCTCGTTCTCAGTCAAGTTTTTCGACCCGGTGTTAGGGTCGGTATCGTTCTCGTAGAGATGTATTCTCGACTGCTGCAAGAATGTGGTTGCCCCACCTAATGGATTGATGTTCCACCAGCCGCCGGTAACTAGTAGATCGGGATCGCCATCTGCGTCGAAATCGCCCCACTGGACCGATCCGCTGTCAACCTGCGCCAAATCGTTGGTGATCTCAGCGCTCAAACCGTTGGAGGGGTCCCACCTGGACCCGTCGCCATCATATACCGAAGTCAATCGCCCTGGGGTGCCATCGGACTCTACAGTCTGTCCGGTGATAGCCAGATCGAGATTTCCGTCCAGATTCCAGTCCGCCCAGTCCAGGCTGCCGTAGGTGACGCCCGGCACGGAGGTGGAATCGATGGAAACACGAATCCCGTTCGCAAACTCCAAGATATATGTGCGGTACGTGGTCTCATTGACCTCGCCGCTTATCGCAAGGAATGAGCGATTGGCGTTGGTGCCCGCCAAGATGTCCGCAAGGACAGGTGGGGCAGGAGCCCAAGCGGCTGTGGGCCACTTGAGGCTTTGCGCCAGTGGTGGAAGCTGGTCGGTTTCAGACAGAAAAGACGCACTCTGCGCCGTGACCGCCAACAAGACCGACAGGTAAGCCAATCGTCGCATCATGACACAATCCCAACGGGGCAAACGTTGCACCGACTTCTCCTAGAACGCCTATAGCTTCGCACATCTGGTCAAAGTTGTCAAGGAAACCCAGACACAATCATTGTGCGTAAGGCCGATGTTCTTTCAGGTACCACCGGTAGGTAGTGGACACAGGCTCTCCACCAACCGCCCGAAGAAAAGCCATCACCTGTGCTCGATGGTAGGTACAGTGGTCCAGAACGTGAAAGAGCACTTCGGCGACCGAGTGCGGCCCGCTCTGCTGATCCTGGTCTGGGTAGCCGCGCTGTTCAGCCAACTCCTCTTCGGTCATGCCTTCCATCAGCTGCGCAAGCCGCTGCGACTCTGTCTTCCAATAGCCGATGGTCACAGCAAGGTTACCGAAACTTTCAGCGGACCGAATGCCTGACTCAAGTGCAGCCTCGCATCTGGCTGCCCACACAGCGACACCGTCGATGGTGTGCACCAGCTTGTCACGCACCGACTCGGCCCCATCTGGCATCGGACGCGTAAACTGCTCGTGGGACAGTGTCTCCAACAGCTCAATCGTCCTGCCCATCGACCAGATAACATATTCAGTTTGGTTGCGCAGTTGCTCCAGCATCATCAAACCAACCTGTTTTGGCGTTTATAAAGCGCAACGGCCCCCTACCTATAAGGTGGAGGCCGTCGCACAGTCGTTCAGTTTCTGCCAGTGTGACCGATGTTGCCTACCTTATCAACAACATCCGTTTGACCATCCGGTGTGATCCCACATTGATCTGGTAGAAATAGACGCCATTGGCCAGTTGCAACCCTGCGTCAGACCTTCCGTACCACTGAATCCGGTGGTATCCGGCGGTCAGGCGACCCAACTCCAGATGTGTCACCTCCTGCCCAAGCATGTTGTAAACACTCAACCGTGCGGGCTGGTTCGCCGCGTTCTGCGGTATACCAAAACCGATGGTGGTGGTCGGGTTGAACGGGTTGGGGCGGTTCTGTTCGAGTAACAGCACTCCAGGAACTTCTGCGGTTGCGTCCTGTCCCCCGATGGCGGTGATGCCCATCTGGATGCCGTTGTACGAAAGCCGTTGAAGACTTGGCAACCCCAACTCGTCACCGGCGGCCGGTTTGTCAGCCCCATCTGGAGCCAACCGCACGACCCGGATAATAACTAGTTCCCCGTCAATGTTGAGGGCAACCGGGCCAGCCAGAGCTATCTCCAGCGTGCCACCCACCGTGTCCCCAACAGCAACAAAGTCGGCGGCCCCTGCGCCGGGGGTAATTTGAAGAATTGCCCAACGCCGATGGTCAAATCCAAGCGTGAAATCTGCGGCGATGACGCCTGCCACATCCAAGCCATCCAAAACGATGGTCACGACTGTGCCGTCATCCTTGATCCGCTCGGTCCGGGCACCAGCGCTTCCACGAATCGGATGTCCGTGTTCGCCCAACCCAGGGAATCCACCGCCATTACCCACTCGATACTCCAGCATTAGTGCGGCATCGTATGCGTTTACCGCGCCGTCGCCGGAAACATCGGCCAGCGCCGGATCAAATTGTTCAAGCAGCGGATCGTGACGGTGCCTGCGGGACGCCAAGCGAAGTGTCTGGGCGGCGTCGAACGCGCTAATTTCGCCATTGCCCGACGGATCGCCCATCCGCCCTGTTGTGACCGTCCCGTCATGCACTTCGACCGGAACAGCGCCCTCGTTGAGGGACGCGCTCACCGAACGGATGTGGGATGCGCCTGGATTTTGGCCAACTAGCGCGAAGCGTATCCACGCGACCACGTAACCGTCGCGGGCCGTCTGCTCAATCTTCTCTACTTCGTGCCCTGGAATTCCTTGAGTGCCAAGGCTGTCGAAAATAGCGACAACCTGTGCTTGCAGTCCCGGCGGTAGGTTGGCTGTTATCTCTGCAAGCTGAATCTGGTCCGCCGAGGTAAAGTCTATTCCTGCGTCGAGGGCGGCGCCAAACCACTCCTCGAGGACATGAGGAATGCCATCCAGCTCGATCTCCCGCCCGATGTCATCCCTGACAACCGGTTGCGCGAGCGGGCGGTCGCCAGCTAGGGCGATAGGTATGATCTCGCCTTCGACGTTCCACCTAACCAACCAGTTTTCGGCCAGACCGCCTCGGGTGAGGACGTTGACCGCTTTGAGGCGAGTTGGATCGACGGCCAGATCCAGGTCCAAACTGATGACGTTGTAGCCCCTCAGATGCTTGACACGGATCGGGACATCGACCGTGTCGCCAGATGCGACTACGTGACCAATCCTTAGCTGAACTTCGTTGTCTTCCTCGTCCACGCTCGCTGGACCCAGAGAGACATGGACAGTTGCAACCCCGTCGGCACCAAATTCCTGCGGACGAACGACCGAATGTCCCACCGTTCCTGAATTTGCGTCGACCGCCAGAACGGTCCACCGCACCTCACGTGGCGGCGTCCAGTCCAAGAACGAATCGATCAGCGCGGGCCAAACTCTTGGCAGCTCTAGTGCAAAATGCCCTTTGTCGTCGGTCTGAGTGACAGGCCAACCTAACTGCTCGCCGAGGCGTCCAATCTCGGTGCAAGAGAGGTCGTGGACGTTCCCGTCAAGCCCGACCAACCCCCCTAGAAGCTGAGTTGTCCCACCACTATAAGATAGGTCGCCTATCTGTCTGGCCAGCTCAATCCCACTGTAGGGGTCTGCGGCTAGCCGATCGATGAGCATAGCTGGAATGGCTGCCACACACTCCCCTCTCGCTGGAGTTGGCGCCGCGAGACAGACAAAATCCGCTTCCGTAACCGGGCACGGAACATGCCATACACGACCTTCGATAGTAAGCTGATCTGGCAGCGGTGCTGGCGTGAGGGCGAAGTCCACCGTCGCCACACCATTCCCGCCAAACATGTTGTCCGCCACCGATACCCTTGCCGGTTCAAACCCCGGCTTGCGCACAGCGACCCACCATCCGGGAAGGTCAGCTAGCTCAAGGATTCTCCGGGGTACTGAGACGTCAAATGCCATCTCGGCTCCAGAGAGATCGATGTGATATGTCCCATCCTCCGCTGTCCTGGTTTTGGCGACCAGAATCGGCGCAGGGATGTCAGGGCAGTCCACACCATTCGATGTCGAATCCGGCACACACATAGATACCACATCCAACCGCACCGAAAACGCCACCACCTCAGCGCGCTCGACCGCTGAGCCGTCGGTCGAAGTGACTGTACCCACGATCGCATTCGCAGGACCTGAATCTGGGCGCGGTTCCATTACAACGCTCACGGTGGCAACATCTCTGTCGTCAAACCGATCTGGCGTTACATGGATGTTCTGCGAGCGGTAATCAGGGATGTGGAAGTGGATGCGCCACGAAATCGGCAGTGGCGACATTATCGGAAGTTGAGGCAGCTCCAGCTTGTAGCGTCCTTCGTCGTCTGTTTTGATCGTAACCGTTCCAAAACCACCATCCGTACTCGACTCATCGCGATCTGGCCAAACGTTGCCAGCGATAAGGCTGTCGAGAAGGACCAACTGCCCATCTGCGCCAGCGATTGGGTCAGCTAATCCACTAGGCGTCGCTGTCACGCGAACGCCAGCCAGACCTGGGTGGCGCACGCAGTTAGAACTGTCCTTACTCGTGGGACAGGTATTCGTAACCGCGCCGTCGCGTGCGAAACCCCGAACGATCTGCCCGTCCGATCCAGGGACAACCAGATGAAGGATGAAAGAAGCTTCAGCGCCCACGGAATTTTCTATCGCCACTTTTTTCGTAACGGGCTCGAAACCTTCCTTGGAAGCGGTAACCAACCATCTGGACCATGTTGACGGCAGGTTGGCAAGTTTGTAGCTGCCATCGCTTGCGGTCTTGGAGTGATACGGTGCAAAACCAGGCGCGAAAGTGGCGATCGGTCCGCCGTCTGTGCCTAGTGGCTGTGCCCAAACATCGGCCTCTGCAATGGGAAACACCATTCCCATCGTCGAGCGCTGCCCGCTAACAATACCGGAGATGGTTGTGCTGTTTGGAATGTCTCGGCGCCTTAACAGGTGAACGGCGATCTCAGCGGTGCCGTCGTTGTCTATTACCGCCTTCACCACCGCCGCGTCTTGGCCGTTTGTGGCTACGAATTCAGGGTGATGTATCCGCACGATCCAAACGTCCCAGAGCGAATCTGGATCGTCTGGATTGCTGATCGGGAGATGGTCGAGAACGAATCGCCCTTCGGCGTCGGTCCTCAACTCCCACACCTGCTCAGCGGCAAAGCCTGTGAGTGTCATAAGCCACTGAGGAACAGCCGTAACATGCGCCCTCACGACGTCGATATGGTCATCGCATGCTGCACAGCTTGAGCCGCTGACACGGCCCACTATTTTGCCTTCGCCGGAGGGGCGATCCATTCTTATCAGGTGGAAATTCGCTTTGCCGTGCCCTTCCATTAGTTCCACTGTTTTCGAAAAACCATTGGGCCCAGGCCTGAAACCATCCGCTCGAACCATGACGGTCCAGACCGCACCTGCGCTTTCGGGCAGGTGGTTGAGCGAGTACCGTCCTCGCTCGTCCGTACGGGTTCTGACTATAATCAGCTGCCCATCTGGCCCGATGGAGTCGGCAGGCACGGCGGACACCAAAGCGCCGGGTACCACCATAAAGTCTCTGCAAGTTTCACACCACGATGCCGTGACTGTACCCTCAATCTTGATGTCGTCGGTTCCGCTGTCGTCCCGGATTAGATGAAAGTTCATACTCGCGGGCTCGGTACCCAACCTAACACGCTTTATCGCTGGGTTACCTTGTCCCGCCCGGTAGTGCTCGGCACGGACGCTAACGATCCACTCGCCAGCAACACCGTCGGGGTCGATCGCCCCATCAAGCGGAAGCCAGGGCAACTCATAGCGTCCCGACGAATCTGTTTCGGTCTCCCATATCTGGGGTGGCGCAAAGAACCGTGCCGTCTCATACCATGCTGGAAAGGCTGTGATCTTGGCACCAAGAACGAGCTGGTAGTCTTCGCAAAAATCGCATGAGGACGCCGAGACTTGACCGCGTATGATTTCGCCTGACGGGGCGGTTTCGCCGCTAACCCTAATAGTGAAAGGCGCTGCCTCAATACTGGTCAGACTTGCCACGACAGTGTGTTCGCCAGGCTCGAGCGGGCGCTGCTCGGTAGGGTGTATTACCTCAAATTTTTTGATTTCGCCTGGCTGAAAAACCACTGGACGAGGCATCGGTTCTACTGTGGGGTAAGGCTGGTTCTGCGCATAGTCCCATACACCGTCAACGATGTAGTTCCAGGGCGAAGGAGGCCACATCCATGGAATTTCGACCGGCGCATCCGAAATGTTCCTGGCGGCGATGACCAGCTTCACTTCTTCGCCTTGTCGGTAGAGGAGCTGACCTGGGAAAGCGCTGACACGAATAAAGTCGCTTGGGCCGCCGGTTGCAGGAACGAGCGTCGCCGAGATATGGCGACCGTCCTCAATCGCCGAAAAGATGGATACGGGGCGAAAGCCCTCTTTGGAAATGCGAAACTCAGCACCAGGTCTGGTGACATCAAATGTCAACGAAGCTATACCAGAAGCGTCCGACAACGACGACGCGGCGAGATGGCCGTCAAGCAGCACGTCGACTTTTGCACTATCCAACGCCGATAAGGTGCCCTCAGCCGTGACTGTGGTGACTTTGACGCTCATTGTCACCGATGGCGAAATGCTGTCACCTGAGACGGCAACGCCGATTGTTGGCCACCTGAACGGATGAAAACCGGCGACGTCATAGAACGTCAGTCCAAGGGATGGGTCGAGCTCAAAATTCAACGCTTGGAGAAGAGTGATTTGCGCTGGGTGGTTGCCTGACGGGATTGGTGTTTCAGAAAGGCTGTGGGTTAGAGTCCAGGTGCTTCGCCCTCCCGCAGGTATGCGCGGCCTATCAGCGATCTGTGGGCAGTCAATTTTGTCTACCGACCACCGGAATGGTCCTATTATGTAGTCCGCACCACAACCAGCCAGGTTTTCGACGAAAACATCGCGTTCGTTCGGGTTGTACATCGTCAGCGACAGAACTATATCGTCGTTGGCACCGTAATAATCTTTATCGGCCGTCAATTCGACTTTGAGCGGCAATACAGTCACCGCTGTATCGTCACTGGACTCTCTGACAACAAAGGACAGTGCCGTTGATTGGGGTAGGCCAGCATCAAAACCTGTTCTCACAGTTGCTTCTAGTCTCACTATGTTTGTCCCAGCAGCGAGCTTGCCCAGGCTTATCTGCGTCCGCCACGCGCCGGTCATGTCCACACACACGGTTCCATCCTCCGGTGGATCGCTCACAAAAGCGGTGATGGTGAATATGGCGTCGGTGACGTCTGCGGAGGGGCGGGTTATCTCTAGGGATGTGTCTATCTGTGTAAAACATGGGGTCGGCGCAGGGCCGCCAAATATCACCACGATCTCATCTTCAATCGTCGGGTTCGCTGGACTGATGGCGAGCTTCATCTCTTCCAGCACGACCCCTGTGGCCGCAGCCAAATCTTCCGCGTCGAGAGGTAGTGGCACCGACACTTCGGTCAAGGTGCTGTCTAGTTCATCGGGGGTCTGCGCGCTAGCTACACCGGCTAGTCCCAGAACGATCGCAAAAATCCAAAAACGTCTCATGACTCTTCCTTCGGTTCAGCACTCCCCCCGGATGGCTGATCCTAAATTGTCGATTGGTCCAACAGAAATTTTCATGCGCTGCTTTGGCATTCCGCCGCCAGCGCTCTTCTCCATAATAGATGGATGTAGCCGTCGTTTTGATGAATCCGCACGACAGAACAGCGAGACGCATCGCGATACGATCTAATAAATTGAATTCGCTATACTTACGACCGAATAATTTTTTTGCAGCGACACGGAAGCCTATGTGACGCATATCACAACTGGCGGTAGCAGCCAAATTTCACCTGCCGCTAAATATACACGCCAGTGAGCAGATATGTGTAACAAACATCACAATTGATATTTGAGATTCGGCGCTAACTCACGGCTACTCAAAAGAGATCACCTCTTTGAGGACCTTCATGAAGTAGCATTTGTGCTCCCACGAGATGTCGGGGGGGCAGGAGTGATCCACCATCGGCACGAACCCACCCTCTTCAATCAGCGGCCTGAGCCTCCACACCTCTTCGTCTATGGCGTCAGGGCCTTCAGCTAACGCCTGTTTCGCAACACCGCCAAATATCAGCCACTCTTTGCCGAACTCTTTTCGTATCTCAATGGGGTCCATATTGGCGATCCGCTCGAGGGGCCACATCCCGCTCAGCCCACCATCTATCCAGTGGGGAACGAGTTGCCGGCAGTCGCCGTCACTGTCTACAAAGATGTACTCAACGCCCCGCGATCTTAGGTAGTCGGTCACCTTTCTGTAACGAGGCACCAAAAACTTCTTGAACATAGCAGGTGACAGTAGCGGGCCGGTGCGAAATGCCATGTCCTCCCAAAATGCGAAATAGTCGATGTCCGTTCTATCCAGAATGTATTCGGTGATCTGAATTATCAGGTCAACTCTGTCGTCCAGCATCTCTTCCATAAACGCCGGGTCGTCAAAAAAAGTGGTCGAAAGGTTTTCCAAGCCCATCAGATTCCTCAGTGGCCCGAAGAAACCGGCCTGACGGTCACCCATCAGACAGAGCGGGTCGGTGCGGGTTTTCCAGTTTTCGCACTTCTCGTCGAAGTCAGGAACAAAGCGATCTTCGGCGTTGAGCTCCATGCGCCATTTGAGTTTTCTGTAATCTTCTCTGGTCTCAACAGGGAATTTGAGAAACTGCGGCATCGATGCATCTCTGACATCGCGCCGCTCTTTCATTACTATCCCCTCAAAATTGAGGTATGTCACATGTGACTCGGTCTGCTCGATGATCTCTTCGTCGAATTTGGGCGCAAAGCCGTAGTATGTGCCGACGCCCGCAGGATGTTCGGAGTCGAATATTTTCTCCAGACTCGTGTTGGGCGGCATCCCTTCATCCAGCCATCGTTTGTGCGTCTCGACCCAACCGCCTGAAGCCCAATATGGAAGACGGTCGACTGATTCGTAGTTGAGAACTCCAAGAAAACGTTCGCGGTGGGTCATTGCGGGCCTCTTAGTCGGTTGGACAGAACTGGCTGCGAAACGGTGACGACAAATATAGTGATCGGGCGCGAATATGATCAATGTTGTACGGCATAGCTTCAACCTGTCCACCTGCCCAAGGCCACACTCAGTCAATATTTCACGTTTTCGCATCACCAAGACCAGAAAGAAACCTCTTTAAGTGCATCGACTTGCCAGTGCAACACCATAGATTTGGTACCCGCGCACACCTGTGCCATGTGAATTTGGGTAGGGTCGTCATTCTCTATGAGGAGGTTGCGATGTTTCGTCGGTTCAATCTACCAGTTCTGATGCTCTTAACGCTTTTGATGGTACCGCACTGGTCAGCAGCCCAGACGAATGTTAGTGGAAACATCACCACCACAACATGGATCGCGGACAACAGTCCTTACAAGGTCACCGATACAATCTCTGTTCTGGCTGGCCAGATCCTCACAATCGAAGCTGGCGTGGATGTCCTGTTTGACGCAGATGCTCAGCTCCACGTCGCTGGCTAGCTCGACGCTATCGGCACCGCTGCCGACAGCATCCGATTTCTGGTAGGTACCGGCGGCGAGTGGGGCGGTACCCACTTTACAGGCTCTGGCAACGCTGACATCGCCTATGCTCGCATCAGCGACGGTACAGCCAACGGCACAGCGATTTTCCACGATGGACGAGGCGGCGGTATTCTCCTTGCTCACGCAGGGTGTCGCCTTACGATTGAGAACAGCGTTATCTCAGGCAACAGCTCCAAAGAGGGCGGCGTAGACACTCGCAGAAAACGACGCGAAGTGCCCTTCGCGACGGGCTCGGTGTTGTCGCACTGTTGGAGCGGAACTGCCCGAAATAGGCGAGCAGCGAATTGAGATGGTGGTGCTGTCAGGGGCGGTGTTGCGCCGCCCCTGTTTTTTTGAGGGTTTTTGCTACAGGGTCAGGTTCTTCACGCTCGCTTTGACGTGTTCCGCCGATTCTTGCAGCGAATCGCGTTCGTCGTCGGTGAGGTCAACCTCGATGATCTCTGCGATCCCCGCGCTGCCCAACTTGACCGGCACGCCGACGAAGACATCGCTGAGGCCATATTGACCTTCAAGATAGGCCGCGCAAGGCAGAATCCTCTTTTTGTTTTTGGCGATGGCTGCGACCATCTCCGCGATCGCCGCTGACGGAGCGTAGAAAGCGCTGCCGGTCTTAAGGAGTCCTACTATCTCCGCACCACCACCTCTGGTTCTGACTATCAGCCGCTCGATAGTTTCTTGCGACATCAGTTCAGGCAACGGGATGCCCCCGACGGTCGAATAGCGTGCCAGCGGCACCATGTCGTCGCCGTGGCCCCCCAAAACCATTGCGCTCACGTCCTCCACCGAGACATCCATCTCCTCAGCTATGAAAAACCTGAAACGCGCAGTGTCCAGAATGCCCGCCATTCCCATCACGCGCTCTTTGGGGAAGCCGGACTTGACGTAGGCCACATGGACCATAACGTCTAGCGGATTGGTGACCAGAATGACGATAGCGTTTGGTGCTACACGGACCACCTCTTCGGCAAAACCACCAACTATCTCGGCGTTCTTTGTCAAGAGGTCGTCCCGACTCATTCCGGGTTTGCGCGCAAGACCTCCGGTCATTATGACAATATCCGATCCGGCGGCGTCGTCATAGCTGTTTGAACCGTAAAGACGGCTGTCATACCGCTCAACCGGTGCAGACTCGTTAAGGTCGAGCCCTTTGCCCTGGGGCAGCCCCTCGACGATGTCCAGCAGAACGACCTCTTGCGCCAACTCTTTTTCAGCGATTCGTTGGGCTGTTGTCGCGCCAACATTTCCTGCGCCCACTACAGTGATCTTGTTCATTGGTGCCCTCCGATGGCTTTGCTGTCGTGTACCGTCCGATCAAGTGCGCGGATATCCAGTATTTCGCTTGTGATCAGCTAGACTGCGTCACGCTCTTTTACAATATCCTTCATTCCGTCCCACTCCTTCCAGATGTCCGTCATCACCTGGGGTATTTGACTGTCTTGATCGACGTGCGAAAGGCGGAAAATTACCGCATATCTGACGTTGGCACTGACATTGGGTGCTGCGGTATGCGCCACCTGATAGTGACAAAAAACGACGTCCCCAGCACTGCCGCATATCTGAGTAGGCTCCGGCATGTCGATGGGAGGCATCCCATCCAACAACACTTCAGGCCCGTGCTCTCTAAAATACTGTTCGTACTGATGATGTGTTCCGGGGTACGCCAAAAAAATTGCCGGAGAACGATTTTGGGACGTCGGCTAGCAGTACCACAACCAGCATCGTGAAGTTAAGGATCTTTCCTTCAGGGACACCGTTGTGGGGGGGGGAGTGCATACCATCCAGATGCGCGCCAACAGCCCCCGGTGGGTCTTGCAGGCCCGGAAAACGGAGTGCAATCTGAGAGCCGGTGGGCTGTCTGATCTTACCTGCCCCGATCGCGGACTGCACCAGTTCCCATATCGGCGTCTTGAGGACGAGATCGGTCATCACCGGCTGCTCCACTAACTCAGTGCAGTACGACCGCGAACGCATGGTCACCATCTCGTCTCTATTCATCCCCTCGCCAACGGAGTGATTAATGGCTTTGAGGGCGGCATCGCGTCGTACTTGGGGCACCACTCCTGGCAAGATCACAAAACCTTGGTCGTAGACTGAGGTCTTTTGCGCGTGATTCAGCTCCATCTTGTAACCCTTATTCTACTGGCTCTGCAGCGGAAGAACGCCTGGCCAACAGACGCCCAACGCCTTGGGTGGCGTCTGAGACAACCGAGTACATTACCGGGACAACCACGAGTGTCAATCCCGTGGCGACGACCAGCCCGAAGATGACAGCGACCCCCATCGGACCCCACCACTGACTGCTCTCACCCCCAATTGAAACGACAGGTGCCCATGTCCAGCTAAATATGTTGCCGAATAGCTGCCTGAAATCGACATTTAGTCCGGTCGTTAGAGGTATAAGGCCCATGACAGTGGTAATAGCTGTCAAGACCACAGGACGCAGTCTGACACACGCCCCATCGATTATCGCCTGCTTTCTTGGAAGACCTCTATCCTCCAACTGTCTTATGTAGTCGATAAGCACGATCGCGTTGTTTACAACCACGCCACCGAGGCTGATAACCCCAACGCCGGTCATGATAATCCCAAACGGTAGACCGGTGATTATCAACCCCCACATCACACCTATCATCGACATTAGCACGCTGAACATGATGATCGTAGGAGTGGTCACCGAGTTGAACTGAGTGACCAAGACCAAGCTTATGAGAATCACCTCGGCGACGAACACCTGGCTCAGGAATTCGGCTGCTGCGTCCTGCTCTTCGCTCTCTCCGGTAAACTTGATGCTGTAGCCTGGAGGGATCTCAATTCCGCTTAGCTTCTCTACCGCCTCTTCTAGGGCTTCGTTAGCGTTTCGACCTTCCACGTCGGCGCTGACAATCACCACGCGCTCGCGGTCGAGCCGGTTGATTGCACCAAGACCACCTGACGTGGATACATTCGCCACTGCGGTCAGGGGGATCTGTTTACCCTCGTGGACAACGTGCAGTCTCTCCAGGTCATCCAGCGAGCGTCGAGAGCGTTCAGCCAGACGCACGGTGACATCATACTCATCTTCACCGACACGGAAACTGGACGCTTTTGTTCCGTTTATCGCTGTCCTCACAGTAAGAGCGATGCTTCGTGTATTCAGCTCAAGCGCCGCTGCTTTGTCTCGGTCGATGCGAATCTGGACTTCTGGTCGGCCAGCGTCGAAGTTGTTTGCCACATTGACGGCACCTTCCACACCCTCAACGATTTTTTTGATCTTATCGGCTATCTCCCCTAAAACATGGACGTCTTCGCCAGAGACTTCCACGTTGATCGGTGGGCCAGTGGGAGGACCTTCTTGACTTTTTGTGATGTCCACGTCCACGCCAGCCAAGTCTTGCAGTTTCGAGCGGAGCGCGTCTGTGGTCTTGAGGCTGCTGAACTGCCGCTCCTGTGTGTCCAGATAGGATACTGTCACTACGCTCCTGTGGGAGGAACCACCTCCGCCGAACATCGCCTGCTGTTGATCGGGGCTGCCCACATCTCCGACGTAATGCTTGATGTTTGTATTACCGTGCGTCGCAATCTCTTCTTCCACGACCCGCCTTACAGCCTCTTCAACTCCCAAGGTGTAACCGTCGGAGGTCTCAACATTGGTCCCGGATGGGGCCTCCAGGGTGACACGGGCATCCCTGGGTTCAATATCGGGAAAAAACTCGACGCCGGTTCCCAACACACTGTAAGCGACAACACTCAAAAAGAAGGCGTAGTAGACCAGGTGCAACACGCGAGCGCGGTTATCTGTGACAACAGAATCTGTTGGTGGGCGGCCCTTGACCAGCCGTGTGGCGTCGATACCATAGATCACCGCAAAACCGACCGTGTGAACCGCTATCACCAGTAGCGACAGAAAACCCAACGCCATCGCAAACGGCGCAGCGGCGAACATGTCGCCAAACCCGCCGCCAGACGCCTCCTGAAACTCCGACGACATCAGGGAAGGCACAACCAAGAACAGCGCCATGACAAACAGATATATCGGAAGAAACGGTACGACCCAGTTGAGCAGAAGCGCACGCCTGCCACCGCCATCTGAATTCGAAAGCGCCCAGGCCACCTGCGCACGGAAGAACCTCATCAACCCGCCGTCGGTGAACCAGTCCTTTTTCTGGTTCCCTGACGATTTTGCTCCACCTACTTTCATGAATTTGGCGCAGACGGTTGGGTTTATCACCAGCGCGACAAACAGAGACGCCGAAAGCACGATAATCACAGTCTTGGGCAGGTAGCTCATGAATTCGCCCATGATCCCCGGCCAAAACACCATCGGGCCGAAGGCGCAGATGGTTGTGATGGTAGAAGCGATCACCGGCCAGGCGACCTCGTGCGTGGCTACCATCGAGGCTTCATCCGCCCCGCGACCCTCCTGTGTTCGGTGACGATAGATATTCTCCACGATTACGATCGCGTTGTCCACCAACATCCCAAGAACCAGAATCAGACTGAACAACACCACCATATTGAGCGTAATGTCAAACGCAAACAGAATAGCGAACGCGATGAGCATCGACATGGGAATCGCAAGCGCTACGAACCACGAGTTGCGGAACCCAAGAAATATGAACAGCACCGTTACCACTAGCACCAAGCCCGATAGGACATTGTTTTCCAGCTCAAGGACCATACGCCGAATGTCCAGCGAGATATCGTTTATTATTGTCACCTCTGTACCGGCGGGAAGCGTCGCCCTGCTTTTTTCAACTACTTCCATTACCTGGTCAGCCACACGGATCAGGTTCTCACCGGTCCTTTTCTGAACCGCCAATGTAATACTTGAAGCTCCATCCAGACGCGAAATGGTTTCGCGCTCTTTGAAGCTATAGACCACCGTCGCTATGTCGCTGATTCGAACCGGCCCGTCTATGTCCTCGATCACCAGATCTTCGATTGTGCTGACTTGGCGAATCTCACCAGGCACTCGGACCAGATACTTGTACTTGCCTACGTCTATCGTGCCGCCTGGGATGGTAACGTCTTCACGGGAGATCGCCTCAATTACATCCTCAAGAGCCAGCTTGTGAGCCTGGAGCCGTACCGGATCGACGTTGACCTTAATCTCCCGCTCCAGCGCACCAGATATATTCACCCTCAGAATTCCGGAGACGTTCTCGATCTCATCCTGAAGATCCTCCGCCACCTCTTTTAGCCTCATCGGGTCGTAGGAGGCCCCCAGCCCAACAATCATTATCGGAAACTCAGAGAAGTTGATTTCGTTTACCATCGGGTCATCGGCATCATCCGGGAGTTCGGGTTTTGCCAAATCGACTTTGTCTTTGACCCTCTGGAACGCGTCGTCAATGTCCACGTTGGGGTTGAACTCGATTGTGATGCTCGACAACCCCTCTTGTGAAACGCTTCTCATCTCTTTGACATCGCTCAACTGCGTAAACTCGTCTTCCAGCTTCCGAGTGACCAGATTTTCCATATCAGCGGGCGACACCCCGGTGTAGGGCGTGGTCACCACGATGAACGGAATAGTTATGTCTGGAGACGCCTCTCTAGGTAGCTTGATATAGGAGTACGATCCCACGATAACGATGGCGAACATGAGAACGAATACCGTCATCCAGTTCTTGACGGAATAGTCGGTGAGTTTCATTGGGTACTAAGCTCTTTGGGTTTGGCGAGTGCTATCAAGTCCAACTGGTGGGTTACCTGCCGATTTTACTCAGATGTCATCATCAGTCAGCAATCCCCGATGCCTGGCGCATGACTTCGATATCCGGCGTTTTTCCGGTCCACAGTTCAAACGATTTGGCACCCTGATAGACCAACATGTCGCAGCCGTTGACCGCGCGTCCGCCAGCTTGCCTCACCTGGCGCATCAGTTTGGTCTCAGGTGGATCGTAGTTGGAATCCACCACTACCAGCCCGCCATGAATGGCACTCCAATCATCAGGAATTGGCGATCTGTCGGCGAGTTCGCCTCGGCCCAAATTTGAGACGTTTATCGCCAGCCCAGCATCCTTGAGCGCATTGAGGACGACATCTTTTTCCAGTGGCCCTGCCACGACATTCACATCACCGTCGAACTCGTCCGCCAGCGCTTGTGCCCTGGATACGGTGCGGTTGAGGACGGTTACACTTTTTGTTCCAGGCGTGGTAGTCAGCGCGTACACTACTCCCCTCGCGGCACCGCCAGCGCCAAACACGACCGCATGGTCCGGCCAGTCGTCCTGACCCAACAGATTGCCCACGGCGCGCCGAATGCCATCAATATCCGTGTTGTCACCAACGAGTGCGTCGCCATCCCACAAAACCGTGTTCACCGCACCCACCGCAGATGCAGCCGGGGTCAAGCGATCCACAGCAGCAGCGATAGCCTGCTTGTGCGGAACCGTGACATTCAAACCCCTTAAGTTCAGCGCCCTCATCCCCTCAAGCGCTTTGGCTGCGTCGCCGTCGCGGACGTGAAATGGGACATATACACAATCAAGACCCAGCGCTCTAAAGGCAGCGTTGTGCATCGCCGGTGAACGTGTGTGCTCAATCGGATCGCCTATAACACCGATAATGTTGGTCCGACCGGAGATGTGGTCGCTCATGCGCTCTCGTCGCCGTCTTTCAGAAGATCGGCGAGAAGATGGTCAGCGATCTCGAACGCCTCTCTCCAGGAGCATTGGCGCACCAATTTGATGACCACCACACCACCGCCGGCAACCATCACCAGCAGGAAAACAAGCCTTACGAGGGATTTCACACATGCCTCCCCTTCCCCCGACCGTTTCTAGGGGGAGATGTTGGTATGTCTGTTCGTTGTCTATTCCAAATGGGATGCAAGCAGAGAACCTGTAAGCCGGGTTCTGTCCTTCGTCCCCCAGAAGCTGAGGGTCGAAGGGGCGATCATCTCTCTGGGACAAGAGTTACCCCCTGCCTCATGCAGCCTACCCGAACGTCAAATGAGACGGGCCATCTCGTTCGTTCCTATGTGACCTTGCACCGGATGGGGTTTACCATGCCACGCCCGTCGCCGGACGCGCGGTGGGCTCTTACCCCGCCGTTTCACCCTTACCCTGGAACTCAAGCCCCAAGGCGGTCTGTTTTCTGTGGCACTTTCCGTGGGATCGCTCCCCCTGGGCGTTGCCCAGCATCCTGCCCTTCGGTGCCCGGACTTTCCTCCCGTTCCGCCGGGTCGCCCCAGGTCGGAACGCGCGATCGCCCGGTTCTCTGCTTGCAACTCACATGAAATGTAACCGCCTGGGGGAAATGTGGGCAAGCGATGGGTGTTTCTTACACACCTTTCGTTGACCTGGCTGTCGCACGTTCCGGTGACTTGGAACGCTTACTCAAGAACATCCTATATGTCTCCCATGGCGAAATCAGTGTGGATTCCAAAACGCGCGATCCATAGTAGCTACAGCGGTGGCGGTGACAGTTTCGTATTTCACCATATTTGGAACTCGTGGCCCACCGTTTTTCCATTCTCGCAGCAGCGCTTTTCGCGGCGCTTGCCATAGTACCGATTCTTAATTGTTCCTCTTTTGCCCATAGTCGAACGATTAATGCGCCCGGTTACTTTGGTTCTGCTGGTGTCCGCTGGGATGGCATTGGAGATGATTCGTAGAGGAGTCCGAGACTATACCTCTGTGGGCAACTCAATAAGTGCGATTTTCGCGCTGTTGCTGATGGGAGGCATCCCGGGGCATAGCGCCAGGCGATCAGGCTGCGTATCGTTTATGGCGACCCAAAATCCGAACAGAGGATGATGGGAGAGTGGATGCACGAGAACGGCATGTCAGGGTCGCGTGTCATCGCCGGCAAACAGTGGGTGGTATATTGTGCTGACGCGGTGAGGGTCGACACTCCGGCGATGGGACCCTCAGAACTTTTGAGGTATGCCCGAAAGCATCAAGTGGACTACATGGTCGCCGACACGCGGTATCTTGCAACCCGGAATCCCGATCTGGCCATATTTGTGGCCGACAGCAGCAATGCAAATACCGAGGAACTCGAACTGATTCACGAAATCTCAGTCACTCTACCGACAGCCCATCGGATTCGGCTTTGGCGCATATTGTACCCGGAGAAAACACGCTCAAGCTATGAGAGCAGCGGGCGATCTGCTACAGATGGTCGGTTGTTGATTGGAGAAGCGCCAAGAGGGACAATGGGCGAGGAGCTTTGTTGAAAATCCGCAAAACGCTGCTCCGCACACTTGCGCGCCGATGGCCTTCCTCTTTTGGCAAGGATCACTACAAGTATCAAGTTGACAGCGATACCTACCACAACCGCTATTTTTGGGATCGCTATCGGCAGATTACTCAGCAAGGGCTTCCGGTAAATTTTCACGGCCGCCGTGTTTTGGACCTTGGGTGTGGCGAGGGTGCCACGTCCCATTTTCTTGCCAGGAACTACGCCAGTGTGGTGGTCGGTATCGACATTTTTTTCGACCCTCAAGCGGTTCTGCATGAAGCCTATCGTGTTCTGGCTGTTGGCGGATTCCTTAATATTCCGATTTTTTCGTCGATTTTGAGCAAATACGGTGCTCACATGAAGACATACATCAAGCTGCCTTGGTGCAACGTGATTTTTTCTGAGCGGGTTGTTTTGGAAGTGTTGGCCGATCTGGCTCTGGAGAACCCGAAGATTCTGGAAGACTATCCAGCGCTCAACAACGATCCGCTGCCCACAAAAATTCGCGAGATCAGGCTGCATCACGACCTCAACGACATCACATATCCACTGTTCATAAAGATGGCCGAGGCCGCAGGGTTCATTGTGGTGCAGTTTAACCCTCAGTTCCCAAGAACCGGACGGATAGGGCGGTCTCTGTCCAAGCTGCGCGTGCCCTACCTACGAGATGTGCTGTCGTTGGGCGCTAGCGCGCTTCTCTGCAAGACTTCTTAGGCGGGTTTATGCGGAGTGGCACAGCGATCGGGCCCTGAAGCTCGATGGTGCCTATCTATTTTCTACTGCGTGTCGTCACGCTGTTCCGATAGGCCCGCATTCACCGAACTAGTCGACTCTCTCGCAACGACGGTTGACACGTTTCCAGTAGCCCAGAATTTGCCGTCGTTGGCGATACCAGTTTGGGGTATCTGCAGGATGGACAGAGCGCTTCCACCCAATAGTGCCTCTACAAAGCTCAGCGAGGGTGGCGCTCCAGCACTTCGGATCAGCGTGTGTCAAACACCCGTCACGCTAAGATAGCAGGCTCAGCGTATAGGTGCGCCCGGCTTTTGTTCGGACAAGGAGCCCAGCCTCATCAGCCGCTTTGACTGTAGAACGCAAGACGGCCCGCCTTGAAGGCGGGTACTGCGAATACAGGTCAGTCTGAAGTATCTCTGGGGTTTCGTCTATAACCGAGGCCAACTCATCCCAAAGTGCCGCATCAAAACCGGGGTCGTCTGGCTGACCCGGCGAACCAGGGTTCGTTGGCGACTGCTCCGAGCTGTCTTCAGGAGGTGCTTCGGAGTGGGTTTCGTGGGCTTTCTCGACGGCTTTTTTCACCGCATTTTTGGCCTGGTCCATAAACTGTGCACGAGCCTGCTCTTTGCGTGAGAGCCAGAGAGCCGCTCCAACACCTGCGGTGACCGCTACCGCTAGTAACCTTAGAACCCATCGCAACATCGTGAGTCTCCCGTATAGAACCCGATCAGCTTTCACACAAATATACAGCCTGTCTGCACCGAGTGCGTCAGCCCATCAAAAGCCCTTGGACGGTTAATGGCGATACCCGCTGACCTGTGGTCTCTTTAGAGCTACTTTTGAGTGAGTAAAGGCCGCTGTTTTTGGTGGACAGTTATGATCGCCATGAGTGAGACCATGTGTCATAAATAGCAGAGTCAGCAGATAGCGGGCCCGCTGGGTCCTCGCCTTTACAAACTTCCGTCGCCACCGCATCAATGTCTCGACAATGTGGTCATAAATACCGCAACTTCAACGCCTAGCACCAGGAAGATCGAGTGAGCCCCAAAGAACAAAAGAAACCTCAATGTCCATTCCCGTTGAGGATGGTTGATCAGGTCAGCGAAGATGGTGCAGTCTTCAGAGCCAAACGCACCGTCGGAACCGTAGTTCATCGCTCACACCTGAAAGTCGACAATGGAACCACGAGCTGGGAAGGGATTGATGGTGCGCCGCAAGCGGTGGCGGACACGGCCCGAATTATCGAAGTTGGACTTTGCGCCTCCGAACAGATTGCGGTTGACGTGGCGTTCGTGGAAAACCACTCGCTCCTGTTCGACATCGCTTACAGTGATTCCAGCCCTGAGCTGTGGATCGACCTTTCCATGGTGTCTCACCAGCTTTCGGACTCTGGCTCAATGGAGCTGTTGGCGCGTCTCGCGCTCCCGTCGTTCATGCAGGTGATGGTAGGCCAGGACACCGGTTTGGCGATGGACGGGTTGATTGACCGATATCGCGGATTGACCGGTAGCGAACGCCAGCAGTTGGACGGACTGTTGGGCAGTGACGCGATCGATTCAGGCAATCTGTCAAAAACTTTCCTCGCGAGGGCCGTGGATGATTTTGCAGAAAACGACCGAAACCAGGTTGAGCGGTGGATCACATGGCTCTATGGGCAAACGCGAATCGACCTTCCGTACGACCGTCAGGCGGTGAACGAGGTCCTAAGCGACGACACTTTGGACCCCGATGAAGCCCGGTTGATCTACTATCAGATCGTACGCTCCTACGACAGGGAGATCGAGTCTGACAACATCACACGAGTTGCATCCCAAGTAAGGGATGCCGGGCAGGAGCTTTTGTTCGGTCGTATGAGCCGCGCCTTTCACAACCAAGCGTTGCTGTTTGCGCACTCTTCTGTCGTCACCCCCACCGACGAGATGCGACAGGCAGGTGAGCGAGTCACAGGCCCAGCGCAACAGATCGAACAGCTAGCGCCCTACGCCGATGGAGTGACACTTCTTACAGGCGAGGGCCGACCTGTCTCTTTGATCCGGTTGGCTGGCGCAATTGAGCACCTCGAAGATGCGATAGTTGACTACCAGAGTAAGGCTCTCTCTGACACACTTAGCGAAGAGCGTCTTGCGGTGGAGGATCACAGTTCCAACCAGAGCTTGGCAGACAGAGCCGCCAATAAGAAGAATGAGCTGTTGGAAACGGTCTCAAAGCTGCTTGAGGGGTGCCGATCACTCCGCCATGCTCTGCTCGAAGCACCTCGCCAGGCCGCAGCATATGTCGTCATTAGTCAGAGGCCGTCGCCCACTGGCTCTCACCTGTTGGCCAAAATCAACGAGTTCGCCGAACCTTATCTAGGTAAGGCGGACAACTTGAAAAAGCTGGTCGGGCAGGCTGGGCACCAGGTCTACGCGAGCCCCGACTACGGCTGGCTGGAGGAGGCGGATCACTGGGTCGAAGCTATACCGCTGTTCATCAAGGAACAGGTCAGAGTGGTGGATGGTGAGGAGACGAGCGAAACGGTCATCGATCAGGCGGGAATGGAGGAGTCGTTCCGCGAGCAGATGGCCGACCATTGGGCAGCGAACATCGACCACGTAACGGCAGCCGATCATCTCGCGATAGCCCGCGATGTGTTGGTCAGGCTCAGCTCATCCAAGGTCGAGATAGAAGAAGGCATCAACCGGTTCGGCAACTTGGACGAAGCTGTACGGGTGCTGGCGCGTGACCACCTCATACCCGATGGCACAATCTCTGAAGGCGATATCCGCACGCTCGCTCAAGCGATCTCGGTCTCATATCGCCAATCCGCAGCCGCTACCCACAGACTGGCTGAAACCGACGGTCTATCGCGTCGAGAGGCCTTAGCATCAATTCTGTTCAACTCGTCACCGAACGGTACGACTCTCATTGGTATAGCTCGCCTCGCGTCAGGGTCAGACCTGATTTCCGAGGTTAGATCCGCGCTGGCGGATCAGCCCACCGAAGTTCGCAACTGGTTTGAGGCGGCCTTTGATGACCTGCCCGACGATCTCTTTCCCAAAACCAGATCTCTGCCCAGTCTGCACGTTCTGACGACACAATCCGCTCGGATGACCGACGGTTATATCCGAAGCTGGATTGAAGAGTCGATGGCCCTGCGAAATGTGGTTCGCGACCGCGGTCTTGAGCCGCAAGTTCGTAAGCGGATGGCAGAATTCGAGCGGCGTATAGGCGATCTGGGTGAACAGCTTCTAAAAGAATTGGGGATGTGGGTAGAGATCGAAGAGGTGATGGCTATTCAGCGCTTGTCCCAAAAACAGGCGGTGGAGCGGGTCATCTGGGCCAGCAGGACCATCCAGCACGAACTGAGTCTTCTCGCAATACTTCAGGAGATAGAACGCCATTACGACGGCGACCCACCAGCGGTAGACGCGATTCTCCAAAAAGAGGCTCAACAGTTCTCCGATGCGGCCAGGGACCGAGTGATTGAGAGAAACGGTGACGAGATTCGCCTAGACATCGCCGACGAGAAGCTGCGCGATCCGTCGCTCACCGAAGACGAAGCCGCCGAAAATGTGATCGCCACCAGCCTGGAATACCGCACCGATTACGAATCTTTCGTTCGACTGGCGGCTAGAGATCGGCTGCTTGGGGAACGCCATAGGGAACAGCCCGAACAGAACTGGCCCGAGCGCGTTAACCGCTGGCTTCGCGATCATCAGCGGCTAGCCAAAACTACTGCCAGAAAGGCGGTTATCTCTGAGGCGGGCCTCAATCATCTGACTCTTGACCCGTTCTACTACTACCAGGCTATAGGGGCAAACAAGAGATATCACCTCCTCTACACGCCAAGCCGCGTGGATTTAGGCGAGCGGGAGAGAGAATCCGTTGAGAGTTGGGCGCAGTGGGTCGGTGGATTGGATGAAGCTGCCGCTCAAGAAGGGCAACGGGTCTACGGCCTTATCAACAAATCCGTCAAACGGTTTGACAGCCTAATCGAGCCGGAAATACTTAAGACCGGCGAGAACGCCTCGATGGCCGCGCACCTGGCATACTCCAACGCCATGGCGCTAATGGTAAACACCTCTGGCAGGGGCGATATGGAGGAGCTAGGCGATCAGATGGGCCTTAGAAAAGACAGGCTCATCCATGCTTCAGGCGAGGGCTACGGTGGCTACTGCGTGCCGAAGGACGGCCTTTTCCTAGAGTTTGTGCTGACGTTGACCCGAGCCACCAAACTCAGGCAGTTGGGCGTTGACGACCGATGGCACAAGAGTGTAGCTGAGTTGGCGGACCGTGTTCTGACTGAACGCGAATCGTTCGATGCAGAGATCGAATGGGAGTCGTGGGCATCGCAGCTTCTGGCGGATAACAGCGCTGTTCGCGAGTATTTCGATCTCCGCAGAAGCGACGGTCGCGATGAACCGGTTCCTGTCTTCCAGATCACCAAACTCGCCCAGGCGATAGACGGTCTCGGACGACCGGAGCTCAGAAATCCCGATCAGGTCACAGCGGCCCTAGCCGCTCGTTTCGGCCTCCATACCATGATCGCTGGCGCTGAGCACGTCAACAGGTTCATGGTATTCTACAAAGTGTGGCTGATTCACCAGACGCTCTCCCAAGCCCGCATCGCTGAACCCCAAGTGCCGCTCCTTGAAGAGTCGACGATAGTGCTTGAAGCCGAATACAAACCCGATACGCAGGATGGTCGGTTTGCTGTCGGGATGCGCAAGTATGACATCTTTTCAGGCACTGGAGCCCATCTCGCTTACTCACTGGGCACTGACGGGCAGGATCTGGTGGCATTGATGTTTGAGGGGTGGGATCGGGCGACAGCGGATCACCCAGCCCGGCGACAGAGATTTCTAAAACAGTTGGATTCCCCGGATTCCAGCGAGACAGACAATCAGCTTTCACGGTTGATGCCAGCAATTTCAACCCCCCGTGAGGTGCGGCTGGTGAGCGTCATGGGTCTGTCCACCGGCGATGTTCTGCACTACACCGGCGACACAAAGATCGAGCAAGCCTTTGAGGAGGCGAAAAGCCGACTCTACGCGTTTGGATTGAGCGATGAAGACATCGAAACCAATCTAAAGGTCTACGGCTCAGATTTGCGGCGGTGGGCCAAACTCAAACATCTGTCCGCCGATCCAGAACAAAATGAGCGCCTGGAGGCGCTGTTGGACGATGTGGGGCCACACAGACACACGCTGGCGCTAGGGGTCCTCGGTCCTGATCCGTCTCTCGAACATGCTCTTCAGGGTGCCGACGTTTTTGACACCGGCATTCCCCACCGAGAGGTACTGGCGCTTCTGGACGATCCAGGGCGGCTCAGGGACCTGATGCTTGAGGGCCATCCCAACAGCGCCCTCGCGATTGTCGATGGTGCGTCTGGTGCCAGGCGTCGGGCGATGAACCGTCTCGGAGTTATGCGCTGGTTCGCGGTGTGCGAGCAGGTTGGTCGGCAGGGTGCTTACGCCTCTATAGGTCTGGGTGCTGAGACGGTAGAGGCGTGGCGAACACGGATGCGTCGCGAGAAAGGCCGCGCAGAGAGGCTGTTTGAGGCGGCGTCTGCCGGTGATTCTGGGATGATCCAGTCTGTCTACGATAAGATTCTAGCCTCAATTAGGGAC
The DNA here is from genome assembly GCA_964627605.1 of uncultured bacterium. GTDB lineage: Bacteria > Latescibacterota > MWCZ01 > MWCZ01 > CAZVGZ01 > CAZVGZ01. Next base: position 79,388 of record CAZVGZ010000011.1, read on the forward strand.
AGCGGCGAAGCTTCACTGCTGTTGGAGGACGAAGCGCGGTTGATGCGCTTCAAGCGCGATGGCGATCAGGACCATCTTATCGCAAGACTTCAAGCTGAAGCCGCCAGTGATGGCTCGCTCGCTACTCTTGATTTTGCGGTTTGGCTAGCGTTGGGAGGTCTATTGCTCCTGGACGGTGCCCCTGAAAGTGAATGCATTGAGACAAGGCGGCGATTTGAGGAATCATTGGCGAAAATTGAAGACTATTCGCCGATTCGCACCGCAGCAGAAATTGACGACCTTGCTACGGTCCTGGTGACGCCTAAAAGGGTTCACGAACCCATAGCATTCAGCCAGGAACGCACCGTTGAAGGTTCTAACAAGGCCACCGAAGAGGTGGTCTCGATCGCGATGGACACCCGCCGCGAGTTGGCGCAGCGTGCCCGTATCGCGCTGATAGTGCGCGAGCGCGAAAAAGCGTTTGAATCACTGCGGGCAGACCTCTCCTCCAAGACCGATCTGACCGCTGAGGACCGTGTGGAGCAAGCGGTTAAGGCAGCTAAACAAGGTCTTGGCGACTGGGGAGCCATCACTGCGGCAGCCCACGGGCAGCTCTTAGCTGCGCTTCAGGCGGCGGTCTTTGCGGCGGCGGAGATGGTCTATTACAACGGTCCCGACGAGGTGGTTGCGCAGGAGATGCGCGATCGTTGGAGCATTGGCGTAACCGGGCGCGGATTCGATTTGGAGGGAGTCGAATGGCGGGAGATGCGAGGTGGCTACGAAGATATTGGCGACATTGGAAGGTTGGCACAGCGGGTCGCCGAGAGTCGGACCGATGGCTCAATAGTTAGCAGCGACGCCGACAGACTTCGCGATCGTGTAGCCGATATCGCTGAGCTGTTTGATACGGCGCTAGTTCTGGAATTAACAGCCGAGTTTGCCATTCAATCACCGGAAGATGTTGATGCGCAGGCTGTTTGGCGGGCGGTGGCGGATGCTTTTGCCGAGACGTTGAACGACCATTTCTACGAATACCGGCCTTGGCTCTACTGTCGCGGCATCGGGTTCGACGATATCGAAGACCAGGAGTTGTACGATCTCGCCAAAAGCCATCACGAGTGGCTATATGCCTATGTGCGCAATCTGGTGGTCACGCGCACTGAGATGCGCGAACTGCGCGAGACCGAGCAGCAGCACCTTTTGGGTGATGTGGACGGCGAGGCGATGCACGTCCCCATTGGAGCCAGAACCAAAGAAGGCTCAGAGCAGTGGTGGCGGTGCTACAACCATCTGCGTGAGATAGCATTCTTGAGAAACGACGGCTTCTCTCTTCCGTGCGTTTTTGAGGAGTTTGATCCGGCCCTGATAGATGCCAACAACCGTACGAACATTCTTGTGCTCTATCCGGTGGGCCGAACTCACGCCTCGCGACTGCTCATGGAGGGGCCAACACTGAGCAGGGAGTTGGCTGCCCAAGGTCACAACGAGGCCAACATCATCATAACCCGATATGCTGAGGTGGCATCGACAAAAAACGGCGGCACAGATGTTCTCCATGTTCACGACGGCCACTTCTACGTCACAGAGGAGATCTGCGCAGCTGGACTGGAGCGGTATCTAGGAATGTCAGCCATCAAGGCTGCCCAGGAGGCCGCCAAGCTCGTTGGTTCGAAAGGCGTCCGAATCGCAGCGAGGTTTGCGTCTCCAGTCACCGCTGCGATCGTGTTACCTCTTCACAATCACCCGCTCTATGACGACGGTGATTTGGAGGGGTTGGGGCTGCCCTACTCGACACAGTCGCGATTTCACACCTGGACCACCTACGACAAGACCAAGTACACCGACATTTTTGGTGCAGATGCCGGTGTTGATATTCCCGATGAAATCGACTGGATGAACCAGTGGACATCTCTTTTGAGCGAGCCAGAATCGAAACGTTTGATTGAGAGCGGCGACCCAGCAGAGGAGTATGAGGGCATCCGGTCATTCGCGAGCCGTCATCCCATCATCATGATCAAAGACGCCTCCGAATCAGGCGGGCGCAATCAGAAGCCGTTTGTTTTGGTGGACGGCGACGGGAACCTGGACGACGCATCGATCGCTGATGCCACCGATTTTGTGTTCCAGGTCTCCCGCAGCCACAATGTCGCGATCCAAGAGGTGCTGGTTGCGTCTCCAGAGGCGTGGGCCACCGAGGAGTTCATGGAGCGCTTCACCGACAGGCAGATTGTCGAATGGGGTCTTTTGATAGAGAGATGCCGCCGACCGCACACGCCTCTCTACGGCTCTCACAGGCTTATCGTCTCGACAGACAACCCAAATCCCGACGACGGCAAGGTAGAATGGCACATCAGCCACCCAATCGCCCTCTGCAGCACCCAACTGATAACCAACGTAGGTCGAGGCGGCACACTCGATCTGTTTCAGCCCAAAGACATCAGGGTCGACCAGCGAGACAAGCTCTTGCAGGCGCTGGACGTGGCTGCGAAAAATACGATGCAGGCCATGGCCGATTACGAGCACAGGGTGCTCGATCACTATCGAGATGAGACCGGCAATGAGATCGGGCGAGACCTCAACGGTGTGTCCTATGGTTTTCCGCGCTATCTGATGCTGGACTTCCTTGTTACACCCGTTTTTGACAACTTAGGCACGCTCGTCGATTTGACACCCCAGTACGACGAGACCGGAAGTCGGATTGGAACAGAGTTCGTGCTGGTCAAGGACGGACACAGGACGTCTGGTACGATTGTCGACTGGAGGGTGACGCTGATTGAGCCAAACATCGGTGTCGGTTTGTGGGACAGGGTGGCCTTGAGGGAGGCGGCGTACGAAAAGGACTTGGCAGCGGAGCAGAATCGGGCGGTTAACCCTGACAACACCGGGGAAAACGCTCGAATCGTTTTAAAGGATCTGGCCCTAGCCGGAGAAGCCTATCTATCGGCACTTCACCCTGAGTGAACTCTCCGCATGGTTCGCGGCTCTCTCCCAGACAGCTCGGTCCATCAGGATTCTCGTGTTTCCGGCGGCCACCGATAATCACAAGATTGTAACTCGGTTCAGGCTGTGGATTTAGATAGTCGGCTGGATGGGTCTGCTCAACTAGAGTCCTGTTCGCTTCTGACTCTTTTGGATCGACATATCCCGCAAACTTTTCGTGTGCGGTTTCAGCGTTCTGCTGACTCATTGCGCTGAGCTCCGGCTTGAGGTTGTTGTCAAGTGGCCGTGTGTCATAACGCCTATTTGTCATCAAACATTCCCGACGGCGATTTTGAAACCGCCCCGTCAGCGATGGATTGCGTCATGTCGGTCCTAATGTCGTGGGTCAGTTCTGGCTTACCCTCTGGGACTGAGCGGTTGGCGGTGCCAAGCAGCCCACCGTGCTTGACCCTTCAATGCTCAGCACGTATCGTTGGTGCCAATCGAAAATCGGCGCTATTAGGTAAGGAGGAACGACTATGTGGAAGGCGTTGTCTGACGCGGTCTCTACACTGGTTGTAGTTGACAGTGCACTGTACGTTGCGGCGGTGCTGGTATTCCTGGTGGGCAAACTGATCTACGACCTGGTAACCCCGTTCAAGATGGACACACAGCTCGTAGAAGAGGACAATCCGGCTGTGGGCACTGCGTTTGGGGGCTACTACATCGGTCTGGGACTGGTTGTCGCAGGAGCGCTAGGTGGCGCTCCGAGAGGCCTTATGGCTGACACGATTTCGCTTCTGGTGTGGGGTGGACTGGGAATTGTGGCTATGCTGCTCGCTCGGTGGTGCAACGACCGGCTGATATTGAGCCGCATTGCAAACACCACGGCGCTTGCCGACAACAGGCGTGTTGGCGTTGGAGCGGCGTTGGCAGGTTCCTATGTAGCCACCGGGTTCTTGATACAGGGTGTTATCGTGGAGGGCGGTTCACCGCAACTGTTGGCGACGCTGTTTGTCGCTGGGCAGTTGGTCCTGATAGCGGCAGCATGGGTGTATGGGCGGTTGGCTCAAGGCGGAGTGCAGGAGGCTATTGATAGGCCGGAGGGCTTGGCAGCAGGTGTGTCATTGGGAGGTTTTTTGATCGCTGTCGGCATTCTGCTACGCGCTGCGGCGAGGACGCCTGCGGATACTTGGAGTGTGGTTCTCGGGGTGTTTCTGGCGTATGCAATCGTTGGACTTGGGCTGTTGGCGGTCACCTACATGGTGGTCGATAGACTGTCTGTTAGGGGTACCCGCCTCAGTGTCGAGATAAGGGAACAGAACAACGTCGCTGCTGCACTTCTGAGTGCAGCGGCCTACATTGTGATCGCGCTGTTGCAGGATGTGGCGCTGTAGACTGATCCACGATCTGCGTTTTTGGATGGGAACCGATGACCCCTGAGAGTTCAATGCAGGCCGTGCTAGTTGCCACAGATGACTCCGGCGCTCGTGCTGTGGCCGAGGCCGTTGCCAGACGGCGTGGCAGCACTGTTCTGTGCGCGGATCAGGAGGGGCAGGTGTGGGGCCTGTTGACTGCTCACAAGCCACGAATTATGCTGCTTGATATGTCAATGGCGGAGGGGGCGGCGGAGATATGCGAAGACGTTAGAGCTGATTCGTCGCTTGAGAGCACAGTGATAGTTTTGCTCGCGCCAAAGGGGGCGGCGGACGGAATCCAGCGTGGAATGGATTCTGGTGCTGACTATTTTCTCACACTTCCGCTGGACGATGGTGATTTGGAAGATGTGGTTTCACTAGCATTCATCGAATAGTTAGCCCCCTCCGTCCATAGCGAAGGTTGGCAGGAAAGCTTTGGGGCCGAAAAGCCTCTTATGTTGTGCCAGCCCTGGACGTCCGAGATCGCTGGCGTCGTTTACTGTCTCCCATCTCCCAGCCATCTTGCTGAAAGCTTGGTATCGCGTCCAAACGCTCAAATACGGCACACCGATGTCTGCCTTGAGGACCAAAAACGACGCCCAACCGTTGGGCATCGGTCCCCAAAGGGCAAACGCTCTAATGACACCCTCCATCTCCACCACCAAACCCTGGACACCATCGACTTCCTGAACCATATCCAGAGCAGCGTGGGTGTAGCCGGTGTCCACCAATGGCGAAGCCAGCTTTTTGCGATCGGTAACCCAGCCCTTTAGCACATGACGGCACGGCTCGGCGTCTGTCACATTGAACTCTCTTAGTGTGGGTTGCGATTCGCGTTCAAAACGATGGATGTATTTGCGAAGTGCATTGTAGTTGGCGCCGGTGAGGTCTCGCACTTTTTGGGGGTCGTAGAGATACTCGTAATCCGAGAAACGGATATTGGCATCAGTATCTGTTTTTAAAGCTGTGGCGGCAGCTCCGTCCAACCACAGGGCGCGCCCAGTGTTGTCGCCGTTCGCTTGTGTCAGCAACATCGGGAGATCGCTCGCCGTCGGCGGTCCAACGACGCCCTGCGGTGGAAGCATCGCGTCAAAACGCCAGCTCCCTTTGACTTTGCGCACAACGCCGACGACAAGACTTGCGCCTATTTTGGCAGTTACAACATGCCTCGCAACGGAGCGGTCATACCACCGAAGAAAAGCCGTCGTGGACGCCCACAGGCCGGTACCGCTGATGCGGCAGGCTTCAGCGATGGATTGACCATCGTCTGATCCGATGGGATGAAGGTCGATGGAGCCCATTTTGATTGGGCATTCGTCTTCACCCGGTGGCCGCGGCCGATTTGAGCGGCTCACCTGATCGGCGTTGCGCCACGGGCAACGCGGGTCACATTTTCACGCAGTGGCTTGAAGCGATGCCTAAGCACATCGAGGACAGCTTCCTCGTCGATGCTCCCGCATCCGAATACATCCACAGCGACCAACGCTTCATCGGTCCAAGTGTGGATGCTGAGGTGGGATTGAGCGATCATCAGCACGCCGCTGTAGCCGCTGGGCTCGAACTGGTGCCAATGTTCGTGCAGTATCACGGCACCACCAGCCAACGCCGCTTCCCGCAGATATGTCCGACCAGGCTCAACTGTGTCCACCAGCGATGTGTCATCTACCCACAGGTCGGCCAGTAGATGGATAGGATTCACGAGGATTTACCGGTTCTGGTGTCGCTTCGGCTGGTGAGGGCAAAACGGGTCTCGCTGCACGAAGGACACCCGGCTTCCTTGAGAGCGGAGATCGTCTGCCAAGTCTCTTCTTTGCCCACGAGATGCCTTTCGCCGCACTCCTGGCAGACGTACTCCCGTCGTGTGGGTTTTACGTCGCCAGTGTAGAGCAGGCCAGAAAAGCGTCCTTCGACGATTTCGCGTCTTAGTGAGGTGGTCCTGAGCACGATCATCTGCCCGGAGTTCGCAAGCACCGCAGCGCCTTCGTAGTCGTTGAATCCTGGCATGCACTCCGCGATGACATACCCCATGCGCATCAGGTGCTCCTGAACCTCACGCATATGGTCTGGGTCTTTGTGAGCGTAAGAAAGAAAGAGCGACTGACCCGATATCGCGGTCAGGGCCTGCGCTGCCCGCGAGCAGAAGAGATCGATACCAGCCATCGTATAGGGAGGGTCGGTGACAACCGTGTCATACCGGCCAATCAGCGAAGGCGGAAGCGCGTCGGCCAGATCGTGGTGGACCACGCTCAGGTCAAAATCGCTCTCCGACTCCGCTATCTCTGTCAATGTTCCGGTTATTCGCGGGTCGATTTCCAGAACCGTCAGTTCCCGCCAGCTCGATGGTTTCCCATCGGCTGTGAGTTGGCGTCTCAAAAGATTGAGACCAACCGATACGAAGTCGTCGTCACCCAATATCAAGATTCGGCGGCCTTCCACTGCGCCTCGAGCCCACATTAGGTCAGCCCGACGGGCGACAGTGGCTATGGTGGCTTTGCTCTGGTCTAGCTTCACGTCGGCGCTCGGACGGCGCTCGGTATACGGCTCGAACGCCGCGGCCAAGCCATCGATATCGCTGGTCGATTTGGCCGGTGTGGGGGTCTCTCTTGGAAGTAGTGGTCTATCCACAAGACCCAGTTCGTCCTGCACGAAGTTGCGACCACGGGGGCTGAGTGCCATACCAGTGGGATGGCGGCGGAGTAGATCGGCCTTCTCCATCTCACGCCTTATGGCGGCGACGATGGGCAGCGGCAAACGGACTTCGCGAGCGACATCCATTGTCGTTGGCGGTGCCTCAGCGGAGGCGACTGCCCGCAGCACACCCCTTATCCCCTCTGGCCCTTCCCTTAGGTTCACCGTGAGCGCGATATGTGTCAGCAACGATTGTTGGGGCATGTTTTTTGTGCTTTCTGAAGAGATGGCAACTGTTCGGTGATTCGTAACGTCATTTGAACCGGTCTATTTACTAATGTTTCTAGCGCTGACGAAAGAGACTACTTTCCGTGCAGGACTACTACCACTGGCGACGGCTGGTTTCACTGATGTCAGGGTCGTTTCAACTTTGTTCGACAATTTTAGCTCGTACCTAATGGCTCGCCACACAACTACATCTGCGATCAGTCGCATATATGCGCATGAGTCTATTTCTAATTCTGATGATTTGACTCAGTGATGCGCTCTCTGATTCATTGTTGCATGGATGTTCTGGTGGCTGGTGACGTTGGCATGAAGTGGATGGAAACCATAAATATACGAAATCTGGGGTGCTTCTATTGAGGCTCGATCTGGAGGCGCCTGAGAGCGCTGTCAAGAATGGTACGAATCAGTGCGCTGTAGGGGATGCCCTCGGTGGCGGCTTGTATGGGGAACAAGCTCAGTTCTGGGCCAAGTCCAGGCAGCGGGTTTATCTCCAGGAAGTAGGGTTCACCGGTGGAGTCGATCCGCCAATCGATCCTGGCCAAGTCTCTGCATCCCAGCGCTTCGAATGCCGCCAATGACATTTTGCCCAACCGCTTTTCCAAATTGGGGTCCAGATTACCTGTAGGGCAGACGACTTTTTCTTCTGCGAATTCCTTGCATTCGTACGAGTAGAATGGGCTTCTACCCTCTTCTGGAAAGAAGAGGATTTCGGCAATAGGTAGCACTATGATATCTCCGTCGCGATCCAAGACCGCCACAGCGATCTCGCGGCCCTCTACGAACTCTTCGATCAGCACATGGCAGCGATAGGTCTGCCAAACCCACTCGATGACCGAGATTGCTTCGTTGGGGCAAGACATTTTTGAGAAGTTGCGGACACCTTTGCTAGTGCCCTCAGCGTTGGGCTTGACTATTACTGGGTATTTAAGGTGGGCCAAGTCATCCGGTTTGGCTTCGAGCGGCCTATTTAGCAACAGTCCTGACGGTATTGGTATCCCAGCCCGCTCTACTATGATTTTGGTGAACCATTTGTCTAGGGAGAGGCTCATCGCAAGGGCATCGGATCCGGTGTGTTCGACTTCGAGCATGTCGCACACAGTTGGTACAAATCCTTCGCGGTTTCTGGTGCCCCATCCTTCAGCAATATTGAAGACTAAGTCCACAGGTTTGGCGAACATCTTTTCGATAAGCGCGCGGTCGCAGGGCAGATGAATCACTTCTCCGATAGTGGATAGAACGGCAGCTATCGCGTCTACTGTCGCCTGCGATTCATACTCAACCGCCGCATCCTCAGCGCCGCTGTCGCCGAGATCGATGGCGTTGTCGCTCAGATTGTAGGAGAAACCTATTCGAAGTGGGTCCACTTGTTACGAGGATTGTGGTGAGGGTTCTGCGGAAATCAGAGGTTGGCTCTCCTATTCAAAAGCACAACGTAAGGGCATTGTAATTCACGCCCTTACGTTGCCAACAACACTGCTATCGGCTACTCGTCGTCTAAGAACTCAGTCAGCGAGTGGCAGATGCGCAGATCAGTTCTGCCGAGCTGCCTGAAGGCCGTGAGCATATCCATGTGAATGGCGCTGGTGGCCGCAGGTTCTGGCAGTCCTGAGTCGAGCCGTGACAGGTGGGAATTCCGCAGACGTCTTTCGTGGTCTGCGAACGAGTCTTTGCGAAGCAAAGTCTTCGCCGCGCCTTCGGTGTCGCTCTCCTTGATGGCGAGGTCAGTCATCTGCTGCGTCTCAAACGCGAAAGTGTAAAACTCATCAAGTTCTTTGCGTCCGTCTTCAGAAAATGTCGTGCCATGCTCCCGCAGAATCGCCGCCAGATCAGGCATGTCACCGCCTAGCTGCTGCGACATCTGACGCAGATCGTCGACAATAGCCATCTGTCCATGCTTTTCGGCCGACTGGAACAACCCCAGATTCTTTTGGGCAAGTCTAGTGTAGTAGCACCGAAGCTCCTCGGACAGCACCTCCACCTCTACGCGTCGCTGAGTGAGGTTTTCCTTCGCCTTGTCACCTTCAGAGCCGGAGTCGAACACCTGCATGACCTGCCCAAACATATTGGTGACTATCCCCGAGACTCTCAACACCTCCTGATAGGCCGATGTCAAGGCCATTTCAGGTGTTTCGAGCAAGTTGTTGTCCAGGTATTTGGGTTTGAACGCCGCCGACGCTTCAGGCTTGTCAGGGATGATCTTGGTCACCAGTCTAGCGAGCGGTCCCAGTAGCGGGATAAAGAGCAGTGTATTGAAAACGTTGAACAACATGTGCCCGTTGGCGACCTGCCTGGGAATCGAGCTAGACCCCATCGACTGAGTCACTTCTACGATCTGTTCCGAGAAATAACCCAAGAATGGCAAGAAGACCACAACCCCGATAACATTGAAAGTCAGATGGGCGATCCCTGCGCGTTTGCCCTCTGTAGATGCACCGATCATCGCCCACAACGTTGTAACCGTTGTACCGATGTTCGCACCCAAAACGATGGGCATCGCCGCTTGAAGAGTTATGAGGTCCTGGCTGGCCAAAACCACCGCCAGACCAATCGTCGCGCCGCTGCTGTTGATAAGTCCGGTGAAAGCCGCGGCGACCATGATACCGAGAACGGGGTTTTCGCCGAGACTCACAAGCGCGTCCGCAAAAACCGGCATGTCACGCAGTGGACGCATGGCGTTGGACATGACTGCCATACCGTAGAAGATCAATCCGAATCCGAGTATAATCTCCCCTGCATATATCCACATTTTGCGTTTGGTGACGATCGTCTGTATAAATCCCCAGCCGATCATCAGTAGCGCGTAGTCCGATATCTGGAACGCGATCAGCTGGACAGTGACCGTCGTGCCGATGTTGGCACCGAATATGACGCCGATGGCCTGCACCAGAGTCATCAAGCCAGCGCTGACGAACCCCACGACCATCACTGTGGTGGCGGAGCTACTCTGAACAAGGGCTGTGGTTACCGTACCTAGAATGACACCCATGAACCGGTTGGATGTGAGTTTTTCCAAGATCGTCCTCATCTTGGCACCAGCCGATTTTTGGAGACCTCCGCTTCCCAACTCCATCCCATATAGGAACAGGCCAAGACCGCCAACCAAACCGAAGACCAGAAACAACCACCATGCCGAGGTCAGCGCTTTGGCCGTCACACGGGGCATTGTGCCTGTCATACCATCAGCACGGGCGGCTATCAGATATTTGCCCTCAGCGCTGCCAAGCTGAAGGTTTGCGGTGGCGATGCCGTCAGCGCCGCTGACAACGTTTGCTGGGGTGATCTCGGCGTCCTTGCCCTTTTTGGGCATGGAAACAAACTCCAGCTGCACGGTGACGCCTGCTACCGGTTGGCCGCTGGAATCCTCGACTTTGATCTTCACGCCACCCAGCAGCGCTTGACCAGTTGTTCCGGCAAGCAGCAGATGGCCTGGGGCGTAAGAAACGTTGGTTAGGGTATATGACCCGCCGGATGCGGTCACGCTGTCAGAAAGAGCAGGTGACAGCTCGCTAGTGGGCGTCGATTGCGCCGACGCTTGGGAGTTGACCACGAAGGGCTGGAGAGCGACACCTGCACCGCATAGAATCGAGAGACCGATTAGGCGTAGTCGCCAACGGGATGGAAGTGCGAGAGCCGACATGGAAGTTATCCCCCATTTGAGTCGTGAGACGCAACGCCCGCAATATCCCTTGCCGGCGGCCCACTGTCAACGGGGGATCGTGAAATTAGTAAAAAAAGACGGGCAGCCTGTTACCTGCGGTCATGCATTAAAACCGCTCTGCGACCCGGTCTGTCAACCGTCGAGCTTCGTCTTCGCTCTTGCAGTGCGTCTGGATGAACAGCCCATTTGGGTCCAGTTCGTCCAGTAGCGGCTCCACCTCATGGGGTTTGATGTTGGCGATTACCCCTTTTCCGCTGCGCAGAATTCGCCGCAGCAGCGATGTCCATTGCGCGATACTCTCGTTGAGGTGGCCTGGTACCCACTGGATTACATGAAGCTCAGGTACCGCTAGAAGCGTATCGACATGGTGCAGCGCCCCAGGTCCGTCGAGATGGTAGAGCCGGTGATCGGCCGTGAGCATCGTCTCCACTAGTGGTGGCAGAAATATCTCTTGGAAGTCTTTTACTCCTATCATGCAAGAGACATCGCAATCGAATCCCGCTGTTCGTCCTGGCGACCAGCACCTTACATAGTTGACCGACCCTTCCAGCCCGATCGGTTCCACCCTCTCCCAAAGCATTTCATACACTTCTATCTGATAGTCCGATACCTCTTTTAGAGCATACCTTACCCACCCTGAATCGACTGCGATGTCGGCAAGCATCTGAGTTGCGCCTCGCGCCGAACTTAAGTTGTCCCCGGCATGGTTTCCCCAGGCAGGCGTGAAGAAATACCGCCCCTGACTCGCCTTTACCGCCACCTCGATGCTCTCCATCATCCATCTGTGCCACGGACTTTCGCGCCACCCATCGAACGTGGGATACCCGTCCTCTCCGACAGGTGTTGGAATGTTCAGACCTGTGAGTAGTGATCCGTGGCCCATTTCCGTATTGGCAACAAAATGGGGTCAGATCAAACGGCTCTACAAATAAAAACAACAGTGGGGGCTTCGAGTTGCCAGAAACCCCCACGATCCAATTATTTTGGCCATGTTTTCGCCTAGGTGCCGTGACTCCACGAGCTTAGGTACTCGATCTGCTCTTCGGTGGGCGCGTCGATCGAGATGTCCATCGCCTCTAGCTGGAGCGTGGCGACATGGTCGTCGAGTTCCTGCGGGAGCTCATGGACTTTTGACGATAGGTCTTTGCCATACTTGACGCCGTATTCCACACCCAAAGCCTGATCGCAGAACGACATCGCCATGACTGTGGACGGATGGCCCTCAGCGGCGGCGAGATTGACTAACCTGCCTTCGCCACACAAGAACACGACTTTGCCGCCTAAATCGTACTCGTCGAAATAGGGGCGGATTTCGCGCTTGTCTTTGGAGATCTCCTCTAGGCCAAAGACGTCCACTTCGTTGTCGAAATGCCCGGCGTTGGCTAGGACAGCACCGTCTTTCATCGCCTTGATGTGATCGACCGAAATGACTTTCGCGTTGCCGGTTACCGTGACGTACACTTCGCCGACCTTGACGGCTTCGTCCATCGGCATCACCTGAAAACCGTCCATGGCGGCTTGAAGCCCACGAAACGAATCCACCTCAGTGACTATCACCTGAGCGCCTAATCCCTTGGCGCGGTCAGCGACACCTTTGCCGCAGTTGCCGTAGCCGACGACCACCACTTTCTTGCCGGAGAACAGTATGTTGGAAGCGCGCAGTATGCCGTCCAACGCCGACTGACCGGTGCCGTAGAAGTTATCCATAAGGTGTTTGGTGCGGCAGTCGTTTACTGCGAGCATCGGGTATTTGAGCGCGCCGTCCTGCTCCATCGCGCGGAGCCGAATGATGCCTGTGGTGGTCTCTTCGCAACCGGCGATGACTGTGTCGAGCTTGTCGGTCCGTTTGGTGTGGAGTTCGACTACGAGATCGCAGCCGTCGTCTATAGTAATATGCGCATCGTGGTCGATGACGCGATTAAGGAAGTCGTAGTACTCATCCGCCGTCTCACCTTTGTGCGCGTATACCGATACGCCCTCATCCGCCAGCGCTGCTGCTACATCATCCTGCGTCGAAAGCGGGTTGCAGCCTGTGATGGCAACATCTGCACCACCTGCGACGAGAGTTCGAACCAACACAGCTGTCTCTTTGGTAACGTGAAGAGCCATCCCAACACGGACGCCGCTAAGTGGCTTGTCCTTCTCGAACCGCTCTTTGATTGTGAGCAGAGCGCCCATCTGCCTCTCTGCCCACTCGATGTTTCTGCGGCCCTGCTCGGCCATGCCCATGTCTTTGACTGCGTGTGGCATCTCGTCTCCGTTTCTCTGTTCTTCAAGTCAGAATCGTTTCGGGTTTCGGTAAATAACAACAACCGACGCCGCAATCTCTTTCGGTCGGAGGGCGGCGCGGGTTGACTTTTGGGCGCGGTAGGCCTATAATTAGCATTCTTCCCACGCGAGTGCCTTTTACAAAAAGGCGAGGCCAGCGGCGTGCACCCAAAACTGCACTCCCGCCGTGGTCGCGCCGATCACGTTTCAGTAAGGAGAATCTAACTATGAACATCCGTCCATTGGGCGATCGCGTTCTGGTCAAAACAGTCGAAGAGGGCGAACAGGAACGTGGTGGGATCATCATTCCTGACACCGCCAAAGAGAAACCACAGCAAGGTGAAGTGATCGCTGTAGGCCCAGGCAAACGAGGCGACAACGGCGAGGTGCTGGCCATGAATGTTGAGGTCGGGCAGACGATCCTTTACGGCAAATACAGTGGCACCGAGGTGAAACTTGATGGCGATGAGTTTCTCATCATGTCCGAAGGCGACATCTACGGCATCATCGAAGGTTGACGATATTCACTTAAGCCACCCAAATGAGTTGGTGGCAAGCATCTTGGAGAGATCTATTTATGGCAGCCAAGGATATTCTTTACAACTCCGCAGCGCGCGAACAGATGCAGCGGGGGCTCAACCAGTTGGCCGACGCGGTCAAAGTGACCCTGGGGCCAAAGGGCCGCAACGTAATCCTGGACAAGAAGTGGGGTAGCCCCACAATCACTAAGGATGGCGTCACGGTCGCAAAAGAGGTCGAGCTTGACGACAAGTTCGAGAACATGGGTGCTCAGATGGTCAAAGAGGTCGCCTCAAAGACCTCCGATGTAGCTGGTGACGGTACCACCACCGCCACGGTCCTGGCGCAGGCGATCTTCAACCAGGGCCTCAAGTTGGTCACTGCTGGCACAGACCCGATGGCCCTCAAACGCAGCATCGACGCCGCCACCGTCAAGGCCTTGGCAGCGGTCAAGAGCAGCAGCAGAGAGGTGTCAGGCAGGGAAGAGATCTCCTCTGTAGCCACTATCTCTGCCAACAATGACTATGCTGTGGGTGATCTCATCGCCGATGCGATGGAGAAAGTCGGCAAAGACGGTGTAATTACGGTTGAAGAGGCGAAGTCTATTGAGACCAGCCTGGATGTGGTCGAAGGAATGCAGTTCGACCGTGGTTACATCTCGCCACATTTTGTCACGGACGCCGATGCGATGGAAGCGGCGTTGGAAGACGCCTACATCCTCATTCACGACAAGAAGATCAGCTCCATCAGCGATCTACTCCCTCTTTTGGAGAAAGTCAGCCAGTCTGGCAAGCCTCTCCTAATCATCGCTGAAGATATTGAAGGCGAAGCGTTGGCCACGTTGGTTGTCAACAAAGTGCGTGGGGTGATCCACACCGTCGGGGTAAAAGCTCCTGGGTTTGGTGACCGGCGCAAAGCGATGTTGGACGACATCGCGGTCTTGACCGGTGGCCGAGTTATCTCTGAGGACGCTGGCTTTAAGCTGGAGAACGTGGAACTAGGTGATCTGGGAACCGCCAAGCGCGTGACGGTGGACAAGGACAACACCACAATCGTCGAGGGCAGCGGCAACCCTGAAGCGATTAAAGGTCGCGTCAGCCAGATTCGCAAACAGATTGAGGACACCACTTCGGATTACGATGGCGAGAAGCTCCAGGAGCGGCTGGCCAAACTCGCTGGCGGAGTCGCCGTTATCAATGTTGGCGCAGCCACCGAGACCGAGATGAAGGAAAAGAAAGCACGCGTTGAAGATGCTCTCCATGCCACGCGCGCTGCGGCGGACGAGGGTATCGTCCCAGGCGGCGGTGTCGCTCTGGTTCGCGCAATGTCGTCGTTGGACGGCGACGATTCGGTTGGTGCGTCGATCGTGCAAGGGTCATTGCAAGAGCCGATTCGCCAGATCGCGACCAACGCTGGCCATGAAGGCGCCATTGTCTTTCAGAAGGTTGTGGACGGTAAAGACGCTTTTGGTTTCAACGCTCTCAAAGAGACCTACGGCGACCTCATTGCCGACGGTGTCATCGATCCGACAAAAGTTGTTCGCACCGCGCTTGAGAACGCTGCGTCCATCGCCGGTCTCCTTTTGACCACCGAGGCGATGGTAAGCGAAATCCCTGAGGATCCCAAACCTGATCCCCACGCCGGTCACGGCCACGGTGGTGGTGGCGGTATGGGTGGAATGGGCGGCGGTATGCCAGGTATGGGTGGCGGTATGGGTGGAGGCATGGGCTTCTAACCACACCCGCCAGAGTCTTTCTGACACACCCCATCGACCCGGCTATCGGGTCGGTGGGGTTTTTCCCTTTTCAACAGGTGATCTTACGGTTTGTCGACCCAGATTTCGCTAGCCCTAGTTTGATACTAGCGGGTAACGCCTATGTTGCGGCTATACTTTATAGGTACATTCTTTAATTACCATGAACAGATGAGATGTACCCATGCTGTCCCAGACCGGTGATTACGCCATCCGTGCGATGGCATATATAGGCCGCCAAATTGACCAGTTGCCGGTTCAATCTGAAGAGATAGCTAACGAGACTGCGATACCTGGCAACTATCTGTCAAAATTCTCCACACGTTGGTGCAGGTCGGCATCCTGACATCAACGAGAGACCTTCACAGCGGTTTCCGCTTTGCCAGGCCGCCAGAAGAGATCAGGCTGTTTGATATGGTCGACTCCTTCGACCATATCCACAACCAGAAACACTGCATTTTAGGTCAGCCCAAATGCGATGGGGAAAGTCCCTGTGTGCTGCACGAGCAATGGGCGCAGACCCAGGACGGCTACATGCAGTTTCTGGAGACCAACACGGTCGCCGTGGAGGCCTGCACAACTTAGAGCCGGTAGGCCAGCATCTTCTGATAGCCCGGTGATCTGTAGCAAACTATGGTTCCCCAAATTAGCATCATTCTGTGAGGGATGCGATTCGCGCTGCCTCTTTCGCAGACAGCTATCGCATTGAAGTCGCGAGCCAGCCAAGACCTTGCTGCTAAGACTGCGCGGATAGCGTAACACCAGCCTCTGGTGATCCATCCCCTATCACCCCACCACCCGCTTCCATAGAACCTCTCATTGGCACTACTGTTGCAATTGTAAGCGCTTGATGGCTACCCCATTCAGCACAGATCTATCAAGTTGGGTGCCTAAACTGTTGTGGCTCAGAGATAGACCCAAATAATGCGTCCGACGTTGGCGCTGGATCGGTGGACCGATGAAATGCAGGTAGACTACTGCGGCATACAGTTAGGGTCGAAGCGCCGGATCCTTCAGCAGGAGGCAGTTGCGAACTCATGAATGGAATACCAGACGATCCTGGAAATCAGGAGGGCTCAGAGGACCAGTTCGACGCCTCGGAGACCAGCGGGCAAGAGTCGGGCAACGATTGACCTGCCCCCCAGAAACCGGTCCAGTGTTAATGTTATAATTTGACCGTTTT
>CAZVGZ010000012.1:0-6689 GCA_964627605.1 uncultured bacterium
GCTCCAGCGCAGATCCGGAGTCGTCTTGACTGGCCACTGCAAGGAACCGCCACATGGAGTTCGTCCAAGAGCCCAAAAAAGTGTACCGGTACTGTACGATGCGGATGTTGTAGTCGCAGGAGCAGGTGTTGTAGATGCTCAAGGAATCTGATGTAAAGCTGTTGCTGTCCACGCATATCGGCGATCCGATTATGGATGGCAGCCGTGTGACAGGCCTGTTTGTGGAGAACAAATCAGGACGAGGGGCGCTCAAAGCCAAGGTAGTGATCGACGGAACAGATGAGGCCGATGTCGCCCGCCGTGCCGGTGCGCCGATCCTGCTCCCAAAAAACGAATATGGAAAGCTTGACGGTCACTCCCCAACAGGCATGGGTCTCTACTTCACCTTATGGGGCGTCGATTGGAAGAAAGCCGAAGCGTTTCAGGCGAACACAGCTCCCACCGATGCCGACACCGAGTGGGCGCTTGAAGCGATGGGCGAGGGTGGTGCCAAAAGCTACAGCCATCTGCTTTCTGCTCTGAGGAAATCCTACGACAGCGGCTATCGTTTGGGTATAGAAGTTGACCTAGGGGCACATCTTTGGGAATCACAGTCAAGGGCATCTCCCGGGCCGGCACACCTGGCATCGCTCAAGGTCGGGTCGCCCCTCAGCTTTCTGCCGTCCTCAGTCTCTGTATGTTCGGCAACACTCCTGTCTTCGGTCAAGCCTATCTCCCCGTTTTAAGGTAGGCACCGGCTCTTGGGTCAGCTCTCTGCTCGACTCCTCATCGCCCAACGAAAAGCCACCGCCATGCACAGGATGACGAGCACCGATCCCAATATCCCCCAGAGTGCTAGCTGGTCTGGTTCTGCGATCACGATGGTCGCGGCGGTGGGAGCGGTGTCGGCCAGATGAGCCTCGACCATCAGATCGGGAAGATCACAGCATCCCACCAGTACATCAGCCTGAACAGGCGCGGCTAACAACGTTACTAGAGCCAGAAACCCGGCAGTTCGACTCATGCCCACCCTCCTTCAGCGACTATCGACACTAAAACTAATTGATCGCTCGATTAGTAATATAGCCAGACAAAAAACCCGTCAAGTGATCGAGACCAGGAGAACCTTCGTGTCCCTTACAACGCACCTATCCAAGTGTCACTCCGAGCTCTTCGAGTTCCTGTCTGGTCTGCTGCGCCGATTTGAAGATGATCCCCGCCATCCCAACGCTTTTGGCCCCTGCTACGTTGTCCTTCAAATCGTCGATGAATACCGTGTTTTCAGCCACCCACCCGAAATCTTCTATTCCAGCGTTGTAGATTGCAGCGTCGGGTTTCAGGGCTCCAACCTCATATGAGAGCACGACACCCTCAAACAGTCGCTTCAGATCGAACTTTTTTTCGATGAATGGCCAGTGGAGTCCGCCGGTGTTGGAGAGCAGATAGATCCCGTAATTCGCTGATAGACGCTCGGCGAGTGAGACGGTCTCGCTGTCCAGGGTGAAGATATCGCACCACGCTTGACAGAAATATGAAAAGCGCATCTCAATTTCCAGCCGATCACACATCTGCCTGTGAAACTCCTCGCCATCCAATCGGCCCAGATTGTGCCCAGCGCGCAGGTCCTCAGTGCGGTGCTCCACATCCAGCCTTGTCCATCCGGTTCCCTCCCTAAGGGCGTCCCACGCACCGCCAAAATCGAACGGTACAAAAACCCCGCCTAGATCGAACACCACCGTCTCTACTGGCATTTGGACTCCTGGTATCTGCGCCTCGGCCTATGTCCCAACATCACCCAACGAAACATTAGCCGGACGTGGGGCGTGGGTCAACAGTGGTGCAGAACCCCCGCCATTCCTTGTCTGGAAAGTCCCGGGTTTCGTAACTTTTTTTGCGACACGGAAGCAATCTCCTTTTCCACTTATTAAGGTTGGCAGCGATGGCATCAAAACCCCTTCGAGGGGCGATTCTTGGGTTTGGCAGCATCGGTCCGGTTCATCTTCGCTGCGTAAATGGCGACCCGCTCGAAAATGTCCCATCACTGGACGAAGCAGATATCACGGTGATTGCTGACTCCGACCCCGACTGCGCCAAATCTATACCCAGCGCAATAGAAGTGGTAAGCGACTACATGGACGCGATCCGTCACCCGGACGTAGACGTGATACACGTCTGCCTGCCTCACCACATGCACAAGCCAGCTGTTATCGCAGCCGCTGAGGCTGGTAAAGCGATAATCTGCGAGAAACCGATGGCGCTAGACGCCGCCGAAGGCCGCGAAATAGCCGATGCGATAGCCGCCAACGACGCGAGGTTTTCGCTAATAAGTCAAAACCGCCTGAATGCAGAGAAAGCCTGGCTCAAATCCAAAATCGAGTCTGGTGAGATGGGTGAAATCCTCACAGTTGAGGCCGATGTGGACTGGTTTAGGGACAGAGAATACTACGCTGCCAGCGGAGGGTGGCGTGGACGGGATGTACACGCCCGCGGAGGCGTCCTCACCAACCAGGCCTACCACACTCTTGATCTCGTGATTTGGCTTCTTCAAGAGATGCCCACCACCGCCATCGGCAATTCAAGTACCGACCTCGAACTTCACCCGGAAATAGACGTCCCAGATGTAGTGACCTCCGAGCTGTCATTCGCTTCAGGAACACTCTGCCGGTTCCACTCCACAACTTGCGGTGATCCCAAAGACGTAATCAGACTGGTCGTCGATGGCGCAGGCAACGGAGACGGGCCGGTGAGCGTGGTTTTAGGTGGCGGATCGGTTTTGGCAAGCTCGCTTCCAGGCGGCGTCCCCAATTTTGCGCCAGGCGGGCCCAATCTCGGCAAATCGGCATACGGCGGCAGTCATCAGGCCAACATCGCGCTCTCCTACCAGGCGTTTGCCGAGGGCAAACATGGACCCGTCACCGCTGAAGACGGCATCCGTGCCCTTGCTGTAATAGACGCCATGCTGACCTCCGACGGCGATCCCGTGGAAGTTGTCTGATCAGAGTGATCCAAGTGACCCAGGAAAAACTCTCGCTCTCATATCGGCTTCTATCAGACAGGTCTATCCCCTGATGCTAATCGACGATCTTGACACTCCGGCGGTGGTAATCGACCTGGACCGGATGGAGACCAACATCTCCTCCATGCAGGCCGTCGCCAACAGCGGCGATGTAGCGCTTCGCCCTCATACGAAAACGCACAAAATACCGGCGCTGGCCCTCAAACAGATCGCCGAAGGCGCGGTTGGTATTACAGTGGCGAAAGTAGGCGAGGCCGAAGTGATGGCGGACGCTGGTGTGAGCGATATTTTAGTCGCCTATCCGGTAGTTGGTAGCAGCAAGATCGAACGGCTACTGGATGTAGCAGAGCGGGTTCACATCACCGTGGCACTTGACTCTTCTGAGGTTCTGTCTCCACTTGTCTCTGCGGCAACCAAGCGCGGCGTCTCAATTGACATTCTGATCGAAGCTGACACCGGGTTTCATCGGTGCGGGCAACCGGTTGGTCAGAAGCTTATGGATCTGTGCGGTCTTGCCCAACAATCCCCAGGCGCGAACTATCGCGGTATAATGACTTTTTTGGGGCATATCTCGGGCTCGCGTGACGAAAGAGCGTCCCAAATGGTCGGTGAAGCGGAGCGCATGGACGCGATGCTGAGTCTGCTGGCTCAAAACGATCTGTCCCCTGATGTCGTTTCGGTGGGGTCAACGCCCAACGCAGAGCTGATTCCCTCACTCCCCAGCGTAACTGAGATGCGCCCCGGCACCTACATATTCAACGACCGAAATACTGTGGGCACAGAGGCATGCAGCTACTCGGAATGTGCAATGACCGTCCTTGCCACCGTAGTGAGTACAGCCTCTGGTGGCGTAGTAACCGACAGCGGCTCCAAAACCATCTCCAGCGACCGATGGCTCTCAGGCGACGGAGGTTGTGGCTTCGTGCCTGACGACCCCGGACTCCAGTTTGTCTCAACCAGCGAGGAACACGGCCACTTCGATCCATCAAACGCCAACCGCACCTACAAAGTTGGTGACAGGATGCGAGTTATCCCCAACCACACATGTGTAGTCACCAACCTCCATGATGTGCTCTACGGCGTGAGAGGTGAAACCGTCGAGGAGATGTGGGTCGTAGCTGCGCGTGGTAAACTGCGCTAGGACCCGAACCGCCTCCACCTCACAGACCCGAACCCGATACCGCACTCCACCACTTGCATGTCATTCAATGCCAATACCTAACCGATCCTCAATCGTCACCGACCGGCCTGATCTGCTTGTAATCGGTGGTGGAATCAATGGCGTCTCCATAGCCCGCGATGCCGCACTACGCGGCCTCTCAGTCGTGTTGGTCGAGCGGGACGACATCGGCTCTGGTACCAGTTCCACCTCCACCAAACTGATCCACGGTGGCTTGCGTTATCTCCAGCACAGGGAGTGGACTCTAGTGCGGGACGCCCTGACCGAACGTGGACGCCTTCTGGGCTTGGCTAGCTTTCTAGTACACCCCCTCAAATTCGTGCTCCCTGTATACCGACACGGACCACACCGCCGATGGTTTCTGAACGCTGGACTGACGCTCTACGACCTGTTGGCCAGGGGCATCAAGCTGCCCAACCACAGATCCTACTCCAGCACAGAGCTCCTTGATGTGGAACCGGCCCTCGGTCAAGAAGGCCTCGAAGGAGGTCTAACCTATCACGATGCTCAAGTCCCCTATCCAGAACGGTTCTGCCTCGCTAACGCCATTGACGCAGCAGATGCAGGGACGGCCATCTGCAACCACACTGAAGTTGTTGATCTCATAGTCGAAAACGGTTCGCTAAATACGATCCATCTCCGCCATAGGCTTACCGGGCAGGAACATTGGGTCCGACCGAGGATGACCATAAACGCCGCTGGTCCGTGGGTTGATAGAGTCGCCGGGCTGCTGTCCAACGCCCCATCCCGTCTGATCGGCGCCACTAGGGGCACTCATATTTTGCTGCCCAGAAAGCCAGACGGCCCAGAGTGCGCGATCTATTCGCCAGCGCGTTCCGATGGCCGACCATTTTTTGTGGTGCCGTGGCGAGACTACTACTGGGTCGGAACCACCGACATTCCCCAGGATGACCCTGACAACACACTCCCGACCGATGAGGAGATCGACTACCTCATCAGGGAGACCATCCATTTGCTTCCACAACGCGATTTCCGCCATGATGACATCATCTACGCCGCAGCAGGGCTTCGTCCGCTTCCCTTTGAACCGGGAGTATCTCCGGCAAAGGTCACCCGACGCCATCTTCTGCACGATCACAGGTCCAGCGACAGGATCGCCGGACTGATCTCGGTGGTCGGCGGCAAACTGACAACAGGCAGACAGTTGGCCCAAGAGGCCGTGGACGAAGTCGCCAGACGGTTAAACGCCGACCTAGAGTCCAGCACCACATCCACCAGGTTTCTGCCGGGGGCGGGTACCGAAGGGCCCAAACGGATCGGCGGGTGCGGCCTGGACGCCGATCAGGTCGAGAATCTGACCCAACTCCACGGGGATAGAGCGGACGAACTTGTCGATCTTATCGAGGAAACCCCAGAGCTAAGAAACCGGTTAGACCCCCAAACCCCGGATATCGCAGCGCAGGTCATCCACTCGGTTCAGAGCGAATGGGCAGTGACCATCGAAGATGTGCTTCTTCGACGCACCGGCGTTGGAACGGGGCACACTCAGGGGATCAAGGCAGCCAGGAGTGTCGGAGAGTTGATGGCGGTCGAGCTCGGATGGACCGAATCGCAGGAGCAGAACGCCGTGGACTCCTACCTCGACACCATTAAACGCATCCGCCGATAGACCCGCTGCCAGTGGACGAGACCGCCTGACATCAGCCACCTTCAGTCCAGGTTCTAAGAGACACCCGCCCATCTTCTATTTTGGCATACATGAACTTGGCTCTCCAGTCACCCAAGACCACCAGCTTTCCTTCAGGATAGACATCCAATCGGCCAACATGCACATGCCCCAACAACACCAGATCGTAGTCTTCCAACAGGTCGGCCGCCGCCACTGAATACGCTTTTCTCCAGAACGGTGGGCCTTCATCTTCTCCTGCCAAACCTCCCTGATCCCTTCGATACCGAACCGCATCCCGCCACCTGGTAAACTGGGCGACCCATGTCCCTAATTGACGGGCAAAGTCTGGATGCAGCCAACCAAACATTCTGATGCATAGCGGGTTGGTCAGCACCCACCTCTTATACCAGAGATACCGCAGGTTTGCCATCTCCAGACCATCGCCGTGGAGCATCCGAATTCTGATCCCTTGAGTCTCTACTGTCAAAGGGCCGCTCTCAACTTCAAAACCCCAATCATCCGTTAGTGTCCTACCAATCCACAGATCGTGATTACCTGGAAGGAACACGACCCTCACTCCCAAATCCGCGAGCTTTCTGAGTGCCGCCAAAATACGGATACCCATCCGGGGCATCACAGATCGGTATTCAAACCAGAAATCAAATATGTCCCCAACCAGGTAGATCGCTTTTGCATCACCAGATATGTAGTCCAAAAACGACAGCAACCGAGCCGTTTTTTTTATTTCCTGATCGCTGTCGCCACCGCCGAGATGAAGGTCTGACAAGCAGTAGATCGATGTGACTTTATCGCCTGGATTCATGGGGACCAAATCTACGTTCGAGGCTTGACTTTTTACACCACCCCAACGATACTTTAAGGTC
>CAZVGZ010000012.1:6789-93656 GCA_964627605.1 uncultured bacterium
GTTGCCGTCGTTGCCGTCGTTGCCGTCGTTGCCGTCGTTGCCGTCGTTGCCGTCGTTGCCGTCGCCAACACATACCAGCGCACGGGGGTTGAGGGAGTGGCCGCAATCAGCAGACTTTCCTTGTGGGTGTTGGATCGTTAATGAACGATTCTGGATCGCATGGCAGGTTGTGGCGGGAAGTTGGACCATATTTTAGTCTGGGATCGCATTTCGCATTGACGATGTTAGCCAGTATCGGCCTGGGCTACTGGGCTGACGATCGGTGGGAGACGTCCCCCGTCTTACTCCTGATCGGAGCATGTGTAGGGGCTGGAGCAGCATTTAGGCAGATGTACTACGCACTCAAACGCGCCAACAGGCCCCGGAAGCAGAGCTTCAACGACGATAGCACAACCGATGCCTAGACCTCAGATATCGAAACGATCGGCTGCCAAAGAGGGGTTTCGGTGGATCGGTCTGGCCACTCTTCTCGGAGCTTTGATTGCGGCAGTCCCTTTGGGACGCGCCGATGCCCTTACCAGGTGGAGCGCGGTGGCTGGGTGGTTGGTTAGTCTGGTGCTGTGCGGGAGCGGGTGGTTGGGGGTTACGTGGGCCGTCCGTCGTTCGCAAAAGGCGATGATGATGGCTACCTTCGGTGGTATGTTGGGACGGCTGGTCGTGGCTGGTGCTGCAACAGCGGTCTCAATCGGTTTCGGATGGGTGCATCACGCAGCATTCGTAATGGGGCTTCTTGGTTCATTTACGGTCTACCAGGCCGTGGAGATAACTTTGGTTCATCGGCTAAACCGGTCGCTGTTCTCATGATGACAATCAGCCATGCACGTATTATGGCAGTCTCGATACTGATTTCTGCGTCCATCGTATGGGCCTCTGGCGACGCCAACGGCGGCGACCAGCATGAATCTGAGGGCATCGGTGCCACGATAATGGGCCACATTCTGGACCACGATCTGGTGCATATCCCACCTTTTCAAATAGTCGGCGAGACGGTCAATCTCTCCATCACGATGCACACAATGTTCCTGTGGGTTCCGGCTCTGTTGTGCATCATGATTCTGTGGGTAGTGGCCTCAAGGATTAAGGCGGGCAAGGGCGGACGGTTGGTCGGCGTTTTTGAGATATTGATCGGTTTTGTACGCAAAGAGATCGTTCTGCCTAACGTTGGCCCCCGGTATGCACGCAGTTTGGACCCCTATTTCCTTACGGTCTTCTTCTTTATCCTGTTCAGCAATATTATCGGGCTCATACCTGGGACTGCGACCGCCACGAGTAATGTGAGTGTGACCGCAGGCTTGGCTGGGATGGCGTTTATCGTGATGCAAGGCGTTGCGATAAAAGACGCTGGGATCGGCAAATATCTGGCGCATCTCACTGGCGGTGTGCATTGGGCACTTTGGCCGATAATGATCCCGGTGGAGTTCTTAGGACTGTTCACAAAGCCGTTCGCTCTGTGCATCAGGCTTTTCGCTAACATGACCGCCGGGCATATTGTTATTCTGTCACTGCTGGGCTTGATATTTGTGTTCGGTGCCGATAGTGCGGCAGCGGGCTACGGTATCGCGCCGGTTTCCATCGCATTTTCGCTATTCGTCTACCTGCTTGAAATCCTGGTGTCACTGATCCAGGCATATATTTTCACAATGTTGACAGCGGTGTTCGCAGGCATGGGTGTCCATGACACCAGTGCCGAAGGCGATCACTAAAGGACCATCTGGAGGGAGAACATGGAAAACGCATTGGCGTACCTGGCCGCAGGCATCGGCGCTGGATTTGTGACTTTTGGCGCGGCCTTGGGAATCGGACGAATTGCCAGCGCGGCGTTGGATGGCACGGCCCGTCAGCCTGAAGCCACGAACGACATCCGCGTAACCATGCTCATCGCTGCTGCCCTGATCGAGGGTATAGCGCTGTTCGGCGAGGTTATCTGCATCCTGCTCGCGCTCAAGTAGTCGAGCGCCATATTTTGGCACCCAGTAGTTTGGGTCGCTGCGGGAGAAACCCATGTTGAACATACATGCCGATCTCATATGGTGGACGATCATCACCTTCGTCCTACTGCTGCTCATTCTGAGAAAGGTGGCGTGGAGGCCGATAATAGAGGCTCTCGATGCCCGCGACGAGGCGATGGCCAAGGCCAAAGTCGAAGTGGAAAATGCCCAAGAAGAGGGGCGTAAGCGAGTGGATGAGCACCGGCATATGCTCACGAAAGCCGAAGCCGAAGCTGGAGATATTCTCCTCCAAGCCAGGGATGCCGCCGACCGCGTGCACAAGGAGATCACCGAGCAGGCCAAAATCGACGCTGAGGCGATCCACGAACGCGCCATCAAAGAGATCGAATATGCCAAGGGCGCGGCCCTGCGAGAGGTGAGGGACACCATCACCGACCTCGCTCTTACAGCAGCCGGGCGCATTCTAGGCGAAACGTTGGATGAGGAGCGGCACAAGAGGCTAATCGACGACATGATCGCCGAACTGCCTCAAGAGCCGATGCCCTGATGGCCGTCAATAATCAGGTCGCACGCCGGTATGCTGACGCCCTTATTACAGCGGCGAAAGAATCGGATCAGACCGGCATACTGAGGTCTCAGTTGAGTGGTGTGGTGTC
Organism: uncultured bacterium; assembly: GCA_964627605.1. Taxonomy (GTDB): domain Bacteria; phylum Latescibacterota; class MWCZ01; order MWCZ01; family CAZVGZ01; genus CAZVGZ01. The sequence continues at coordinate 9,395 of CAZVGZ010000012.1, forward strand.
TCTGCTCAAAGAGTCTCCAGAGTTTTCGCGGATCGCGCACGATCCGACGATCCCAGCCGGTGGCAAAGCTGAGATCGTCTCTGAGGCGTTTGGCGAATCAATCGCGCCGATAATGCGTGGTTTTCTGGAGCTTCTCATCTCACACCACCGTGAATCAGCCATGGCGGAAATTGTTGACGCTGGGCTTTCGCGGCTGGACGAGAAAGAGGGCATAGTAACCGCCGTAGTCACATCGCATATTGCACTGACTGACGTCCAGAAGTCAGCACTGACCACCCAGTTGGAGACCAGGACCGGGAAGACAGTGCGTCTTGAGGCCGACATTGACGAGTCGATCACCGGTGGGTTTTCAGTCAGGATAGGCGGCGCGATCTACGACGCAACCGTGGCAGCACAGCTAAGGCGCATTCGCGAACAGATGACTCGACCATTATGATCTCACCACTACGATAAAGCACCAGAGGACCGGTATGGCCACCACATTTGATGTACGCCCCGACGAGATATCGTCGATCCTTAAGCAGCAACTGCTTCGGTTTGATCGAGGTGCCGACGTCTACGACGCCGGAACCGTGCTGCAGGTCGGTGACGGCATCGCACGCGTCCACGGCTTGACGAACGTTATGGCTGGCGAACTCGCGGAGTTCCCCCACGAGGTCATGGGCCTGGCGTTCAACCTTGAGGAAGACAACGTTGGCTGCATTCTCTTCGGCGAAGACACCGAGATCAAAGAGGGCGATACTGTCCGGCGCACCAACCAGATTCTTCAGGTGCCGGTCGGCGAAGCGCTATTGGGCCGTGTTGTAAACCCGTTGGGTCACCCGATTGATGGCAAAGGCGAAATCCATACAGACGAGCACAACCTAGTCGAGCGCAAAGCGCCAGGAGTAATCGCCCGACAGCCAGTCAACCAGCCCCTTCAGACAGGCCTAAAAGCGATTGATGCGCTCACTCCGATCGGTCGCGGTCAGCGCGAGCTGATTATCGGCGACAGGCAGACCGGCAAGACTGCGCTCGCTGTGGACACGATTATCAATCAGCGCGACACCGATGTCTACTGCATCTATGTGGCTATCGGCCAAAAAGCGTCTACCGTGGCGCAGGTGGCCAAGACATTGGAAAACAACGGCGCGATGGAGTACACCACCATCGTCTCCGCCGCCGCTTCTGAGCCAGCCCCGCTCCAGTACCTCGCCCCCTACGCGGGAGCAGCGATGGGAGAATGGTTCCGCGATATGAAGCGTGATCCAAAATCAGGCGAGCCAGACCCGGAACGACACGAAAAATTCAAACATGTCTGCGTCGTATACGATGATCTAACAAAACACGCCTGGGCCTACCGCCAGGTGGCGCTCCTGATGCGACGCCCCCCAGGCCGCGAGGCCTATCCTGGCGATGTGTTCTATCTCCACTCCAGGCTGTTGGAACGCGCAGCGATGATGTCAGACGACGAGGGCAGCGGATCGCTGACGGCGCTGCCGATCATCGAGACGCAGGAAGGCGATCTTTCAACCTATATACCGACAAACGTGATCTCTATTACCGACGGCCAGATATTCTTTGAGACCGACCTGTTCTATGGTGGTCAGCGTCCGGCTATCAACGCCGGTCTGTCTGTGTCACGCGTTGGCGGAAAAGCGCAAATCAAAGCCATGTCGGACAGGGACGTTGCAGGCACGCTTCGCGTCGATCTGGCGCGGTTCAGGGAGGTGGCGGCCTTCGCGCAGTTCGGCTCCGATCTGGATGCTTCAACCCAGCGTCAACTTACCAGGGGCGAGCGTCTGATGGAGATTATCAAGCAGGGCGTGGAGTCGCCGATGCCAGTCGAAGAGCAGGTCATAACGATCTTCGCTGCCGCCCAGGGCAAACTTGATGATCTTCCGGCAACGGTCGTGGGCAGATGGGAAGAGGAGTTTCTCGGTTTTGTGCGCAGCCGTCCGGGAATACTGGACAAGATTCGTGAAGAGGGTCGTCTGACTCGACCATGCCTTGAGGCGCTAGGTCCCGTCACCGGATACGGTGACCAACTCCTCAAGACACAACTCTCGGACCTGATTGACGAGTTCAACCGAACCTTCAAAGCCTAGCTGAACCTGACGCGATGCCGAATCTTAGAACCATACGCCGCAGAATAACGAGCGTAACCAACATCCAGCAGGTCACGCGGGCGATGTATATGGTGGCCGCGGCGAAAATGCGTAAGGCGCAGGAAGCGATTCTCAAAGATCGCCCCTACGCCCTCAAGCTCGATGAGATAATGTCGCGCGTGGCATCGCAAGTAGATCAGCAAGCCCATCCGCTGGTAAGAGAGCGGGAGCTTGAACGCACCACGGTTGTGGTGATAGCAGCTGACCGTGGTCTTTGCGGAAGTTTTAACAGCAATGTCATCCGTCGGGGAGCAGATCTGGTTGACTCTTATGGCGGAGACCGGACCGAGGTCATATGTGTTGGCGGAAAATCCCGTGACTTTTTCACGTCGCGGGGCTACGATGTGGCACAGGAGTACGCCGGGATTTTTGGCGACCTCAACTACGGCTACGCCCAGGCGATCACCGAAGACCTGATATCTCGCTACACATCAGCGCGGACAGACAGGATTGAGATCGTCTGCAACGAGTTCAAAAGTGCGTTGGTACAAGAGGTGATGGAAACACGTTTTTTGCCCTTGCTACCGCGGCCACCAGAGGCCGATCCCAACTTCGTCGAGTACCTATACGAGCCTTCGAAAGAGTCGGTTTGGGACCAGCTTGTCAGCCGCCACCTAGCAGCTAAGGTGTGGCGGACGCTTTTGGAGTCCAACGCCTCTGAGCAGGCGGCTCGAATGTCGGCGATGGACAACGCCACAAACAATGCAGATGATATGATTCAGGAGCTTACTCAGCTTCGCAACAAGGTCAGGCAGACCGCTATCACCAGTGAAATAACCGAAATCGTCGGCGGCGCTGATGCGCTGGCAGGATAAATAAGACCACACGAGGAAATGATGGAAGAGAATATCGGCAAAGTCTTGCAGATCATGGGCGCGGTGGTGGATGTCGACTTCTCTGGGGCGGAGCTGCCGTCGATCAGAGATGCGCTCGAAATCGATCATCAGGGCAGTCGTCTGGTTCTGGAGGTGGCGCAGCACTTGGGTGAGAGCGCCGTCAGAACCATAGCGATGGACTCCACCGACGGCCTTGTCAGAGGCACTCCGGTCAAGGATACCGGCGAACCTATATCGGTGCCTGTAGGACCAAATGTGCTTGGCCGTATGATGAACGTCATCGGTGAGCCGATTGACGGCGGAGGAGATATTGAGTCGGAAAAACTCTACCCGATTCACCGACCTGCCCCTCCCCACGTAAGCCTGACGACCAGCTCGGAGATGCTCGACACCGGGATGAAGGTCATCGACCTGATACAGCCGTTCGCCCGTGGGGGCAAGATCGGCCTGTTTGGCGGCGCTGGAGTCGGCAAGACAGTTATCATTACCGAGCTTATTAACAACATTGCCCTTGAGCATGGTGGCTACTCGGTATTTGCCGGTGTTGGCGAAAGGACCCGCGAGGGAAACGATCTGTACCTGGAGATGTCGGAATCTGGAGTGCTGGAGCGGACCGCACTTGTATTCGGGCAGATGAACGAACCGCCTGGCGCGCGGGCAAGGGTGGGGCTTACAGGGCTGGCATGTGCTGAGTACTTCCGCGATGAGGAAGGTCGCGACGTCTTGTTGTTCATCGACAACATCTTCCGTTTCACCCAGGCAGGCTCTGAGGTCTCAGCGCTCTTGAGTCGAATGCCGTCGGCAGTGGGTTACCAGCCTACCCTTGCTACCGACATGGGCGAGCTGCAAGAGAGGATCACCTCGACAGTCAACGGTGCCATCACCTCAATGCAGGCGATCTACGTCCCGGCGGACGACTATACCGATCCGGCACCAGTGGCATCTTTCGCACATCTGGATGCAGCGACATACCTGGACCGTTCCATCGCCGAGGAGGGCCGCTATCCAGCGGTGCATCCGCTGCAATCCACCTCGCGCATCCTCGACCCGAACGTAGTTGGCGAAGAGCACTACTCTGTCGCTCGAAACGTCCAGGAGATTCTCCAGCGCTATCAGGACCTCCGCGACATCATCGCCATTTTGGGAATTGAGGAGCTGTCGGACGATGACCGCGTGGTTGTCTCAAGGGCAAGAAAAATACAGATGTTCTTGACTCAGCCGATGCATGTCGCCGAAGCGTTTACAGGTCTGTCAGGCAAATATGTGCCGGTGGCTGAGACCATCAGAGGCTTCAAAGAGCTTGTGGATGGCGAGCACGACGATCTGCCTGAAGAAGCGTTCTTTATGGTGGGTGCAATCGACGAAGCGGTCTCCAAGGCCGCCAGAATGGCCGACGAATGAGCACTGTCCCGCTCGAGATAATCACCCCTGAACGGATTGTATTCACTGGTGATGTGGATGCGATTCGCGCGCCGGGAAGAGCTGGCTCTTTCGCAGTGCTTCCTGGACATATTCCCATGATATCAACACTCTCGGTGGGCGACGCGAGGCTTTATACATCTGACGGTGTCAGAGTCATGGCGCTTTCCGGCGGCCTCGCAGAAGTACTTCGCAGCGGTGTGACTATTCTGGCCGAGACAGCGGAATTCGCCGATGAGATAGACCCGACGAGGGCGCAGTCGGCGGTGGAGCGCGCCAGAGCACGTCTCAAAGAGCGCTCTCCTAATCTCGACACCGCCAGAGCGGACCAGGCACTTTTTAGGGCGCTTAACCGCCTCAAAGTCTCCCGTCTCTAGCCCCACTTCGCGCCATCGGAAGCTATCGGGTTTTCTGGGAGCACCGCTTGTTCGGTGTTTTTTTGTTTTAGATCGGCGACCCAAGACCGGCCTCTGAGTCGAAAGGTGGTTGCGTGGACATTATACCACTTTTTCCGTTGGACATCGGAACCGCAGAGGAGTACGAACACGCCCAAGCACTTTGGCGAATCGAGAGTTCTTCCTGAAGCTCTGATTTTATTGTAGTTATACTCCCCTTGGGGATCACAGATAGACAACAGCCCCTCTACGCCGGTATCTGACGACATGAACCCAAGCACTCTCTTCTTCGCCGAACAGCTCTCCAAAACCACCGGACTGTCGCTCGACGAAGCTCAAGCCGCCATTGAACCCACGCCCAACCCAGAACTGGGCGACTACGCATTTGGCTGTTTCTCGCTCGCCAAAACCCTAAGAAAATTACCGGTCCAGATCGCCGAGGACATCGTCGAAAAGCTCCCAGTGGGCGGACCGATCGTCGAAGCGACATCGGCCGGCCCCTACGTCAATGTTCGCATCAATCGCAAATTGATGACCGCCCAAGTGCTGGGCGATGTCTTTTCACGGACCACCCGGTTTGGCAACAGTAATGTTGGCAAAGACGAACTCGTTGTCATCGACTACTCATCACCCAACGTAGCAAAAAGGTTCCACGTCGGCCATCTCTCTTCGACGGTTATTGGCGGCGCGCTGGCCAACATGTTCGAATGTTTGGGCTACTCGGTGCTGCGGATAAACCATCTAGGCGACTGGGGAACTCAGTTCGGAAAGCTGATAGTCGCGTTTCACAACTGGGGTGATGACGACGAACTCAAACGTGCGCCTATCGAACATCTCGAGCAGCTATACGTCCGTTTTCATACCGAGGCAGAAACACAGCCAGAGCTGGACGACCAGGCCCGCGACTGGTCGAGAAGGCTGGAGGAAGGCGACAGCGACGCCAGGGAATTGTGGCAACTTTTCAGGGATGTGTCGATAGATGAGCTGGAGCAGATATACAAGAGGCTAGGTGTCAGGTTCGATCACTATCACGGCGAAGCGTTCTACGAGCCGCTTCTTAACGACACGATAGACGCTGTCGAGTCCTCAGGCCAGCTTGAATTGAGCGACGATGCCATGGTCATCAAATTCCCAGAGAGCGAAGATATGCCGCCGATGCTTCTTAGGCGGTCGGATGGCGCAACACTATACGCCACAAGGGATTTAGCTGCGGCATACTACCGCTGGAAAACTTTCAAATTCACCAAATGCCTCTATGTCGTCGGACAGGATCAGGCGCTTCATTTCAAGCAGCTATTTACCGCTCTTGAGCAGTTGGGTTGTGATTGGGTGGACAGGGTTGAACATGTGGGTTTCGGGCGGGTCAAAGGGATGTCCACCCGCAAAGGCAATGTGGTTCTCATCGACGATCTATTGGGTCGCGCAGTTGGGCGTGTCGAGGAGATCATGAAGGACAATCCCGATCAGTTCAGCGGGATCGACGACCCAGAAGCTGTCGCGGAAGCCGTGGGGGTCGGAGCAATCATTTTCAGTACCGTTTCGAGACGTCGCATGAAAGATGTGGAGTTCGATTGGGACCGCGCTCTTAATTTCCAGGGCGAGACCGGACCCTATCTCCAGTACACCCACGCCAGAATGGCCAGCATTTTGAGGAAAGCTTCCGAAGTCGATCCAAAAGAGATGGCTCAGCTCGCCGCATTAAGGGACAACGACCCTGAACTGATCTCGAAGACAGTCGATATCTCGCTGATTACCTCCGACGTGGAGTGGGCGGTAATAAAAGAATTGGACCGGTTTGAGTCGCAAATCAGTTCAGCCGCTGACCAGTTCGACCCATCCTACGTCGCCTCATACCTGATCGATCTGGCAGCGGCCGCAAACAAGTTCCACTACGAGTGCCGCGTCATAAACCCCGACGAGCCCGACTTGATGAAAGCCCGGTTGGCGCTCTCTGAAGCGATTCGCCAGGTGCTGAACAACGGTCTAGCGCTCCTCTGCCTCAACGCACCTGAGCGCATGTAGATGGCGCAGACATCGCATCCATCATCCTGCACTGTCGGTGATACTCTCGCCGCACCTCCGCACGCCCGATGGAACTTTTGGATCATCGCCCTGGACGCGAGCGTGTGGCACGTCGGCGTGGCGCTCATGTCCCCGTCGGCGATACTGCCTTTCTTTCTTTGTCGCTTGGGCGCAGGCGACATGATGATCGGTCTGATGGTGGCCGTACAACAGGCGGGGTGGATGCTGCCGCAACTGTTTGCAGCAAGCCGGCTGGCCCATCGATCTCGAAAGCTTCCGTTCCTTATCTGGTCATGCATCATAGGCCGCTTGCCGTTCCTGATTCTGGCTGCGGTCGTCTGGTGGATGAGCGATGCGTGGCCGCTGGCTGTGGGTATTATTTTCTACGCGATCTTCGCCGGTTTTTGGGTTAGCGACGCGCTGGCCACAGTCCCCTGGCTGGAGATCGTCGGCAAAGGTATCCCCTCTGGACTCCGTGGCCGCCTCTTCGGAGCCATCGGCTTGTTTGGTGGCTTAGCGTCAGCTTTTGCAGGGCTATTTCTGGTTGACAGGATTCTAGAACATCCGCTGTTGCCGTTTCCTAAGAACTACAGCGTTCTGTTTTTGGCGGTGTTCGTCTTCATGGCGCTCTCGACCGTGTGGGTGGCCCTCATCCGTGAGCCACCAGGCCCCGTCGAAGACAGATCGCGTCCGGTACACAAACTGATAGCCCAGATCCCTCAACTACTTCGCCGCCAACCGGCATTTACGCGGATGCTCGTCGCACAGTTTTTCCTCAATGCCTGGACGATGGCATACCCATTTTTGGCCCTTGCCGCCACGGAGTCGCTAGGTGAAGCGGTGGCGGTCAGTGGAGCGTTCGTATTTGCAGAGCGGTTGGGCGCGACAGGAGCGTCGATGATATGGGGATATCTCAACGATAAGCTTGGCAGCCGGTTCGTGATACGAGGCACCGCTGTTACGATCTGCGGTGCGCTAGCTCTAGCTTTGGCGATCCCATCACTTTTGGCTCTGGTGTGGATGTGGGGCATAACGCTTCCGTGGCCACCTATAGCGGTGTTCGCAGCGTCGATGTTTCTATTGGGTTCCGCACAGAGCGGCATGTGGGCAGGCCTGACCAACTACATGATGGAAGTCGTCCCCGACGCTGAGCGGACCACCTACATCGGCCTAAAGAACACGCTTGGTGGAGTTGCTGTGATATGGCCTGCGGTCGGAGGTTGGGTGGCCTCAGCGTGGTCGTACGAGACGGTCTTTGCGGCGTCGCTGGGTGGGATGTTGGTCGGCGCTGTTGTGACGGTTTGGCTGCCGGACTCGTCCAACAAATAGACCTGTCACCGACCATCCGGCGCTTGGACCGAAGAAACCTCCCGCAGCTCCTCCAAAACTGACATCGCCGCTCTGTAGATTGTTGGTCCTGTCTCTGGACCGAGGGAGTTCACTTCACCGTACGACGACTCTTTGGACATATAGAGGTTGGGATAGGCCTCATCCCACTCAGATTTCGGGATAATATAGCCCAGTTCGTCGTTCGCAAGCCCGATCACCACGTTGATCTTCCCCATCATACGGCGTTTGAGAGGCGGAACCTCCACAGGCTCTATCTCAAAATTTGCTCCAGGCGGATTTTCAATCCCCCCTATAACTATTTCTGGGTGTATCTCGCCTGGGATCGCTAGAAAGTCCACACTTCCCAATGAGACGCCGCTGATCTCCGTGCGAATCTTACTGTCCACGAAACCCCTATCCACAACTCCCAACTTCGCTGCCAACCGAAACCATGTGTTGTGCAGCGGGACATATATTGTTTTTGCGCGTAGGGAAAGTGGCGGTCGAACCTCTGGTCTCGCTCGGGTATTGGCGATAAGAGCCACCGCCTTCGACGCAACTCGTTCACCCAGCGCATCCGCCCTCTCGAACGAGGGTTTTTTTATTGTCTCGCCCATTACGTTCATCTCGACACCGAGCGGTGTCATCAGACCGCCGATTGAGCCGTTAACGTACACACACACTCCGCCATTTCCCGGCCATCTGTTCGCCATTCCCCCCTCTACTCCGAGCCTGAGCATGTTCGGGTAGTCCGATGTTATCAGCGTGTTTTTGCCGCCGAGGGTCTCAGGATGATTAGACCACGCGACGATGGTGGCAATGGTGCTGTCGGTGGATTTTGACGCGAATCGGATGATGCTGAGTTCGTCATCAATCACTCGGGGAGGCCTGATGTCGTGTACCAGACCGTCTACTCCGGCTCGTCCAGACGCCGCGATCATTTTTGCTGCTGATGCTGTCCTTACCGCCGTGACTACCGCCGCCAAGACCCGGGTCCTCAACAGAGCCAGATACTCTTCGTCGGTACCGCTGGCAAACCTGCCGCTGCCCCACAAACCCATCGTGTCCGGGCCCTCATGGTTGTGTGTCGCTGCTACAATCAGATGCACATGTGACACGTCAGGGGGCAGCAACTTGCGGATGGCGATCACTTGAGAATAGAACAGGCCGATGAGATCGACCGAACATATCACCACCATACGATCTTCATAACCGAACGCAACCGCCCTTGCCCACAGATCGTCATGAACCCCAGACGCCATGCGGGCCTCAGAAAAACCCGCAAGCCATACATTCTCGCCGTCCTTCAACACTGGAGTGATCGGCACCGCTGCCGCACCAACAAGGAGTGGGCCGTCGGCTTCGCTTTTCCAGGTTTCGTCAATCCCGTAGCCAGGAAAACGTGTCTCACCGTCACCGTAGTACCACGCCATCGCCCATATCGCTGTGATCGCCAGGCTCAATGCAATGAAGAGCCAACCGGCGTTTGGCGAGTAGTGACTACCTGTTGATGATCGTGCATTCATGGTCTGTCTAGATTCTCCTCCCTCTCTTGATAATCCGCAGCAATGCCCACGCAGTCAAGTAAGTCCAGACAGGCTCTTTCGTTCATCCCTCCATCGGTCGTACATTTTGCACTGTCGAGATATCGAGTATCCGCATCAAGGTTTGGGAGCGATTGGAATCATTACTATTGGAGCCGACGGTTCTGGCGGCTGCCGCGATCACATGCCTGGTCGCAGCCGTTGTGCAGGGGATGAGCGGCTTCGCGTTTGGGATGATTACAATGGGCGTGCTCACGTTGATCCTCAACGCCCGCGACGCCTCTATTTTGGTGACTTTTCTGGCTGGTACAAGTGCCATCCACACACTCTCTAGCGTACGGACCGATTTCAAATGGTCGAGGCTGCGTCCTTTGGCGCTTGGGTCGCTGTTTGGCTTACCGTTGGGCGTCGCGATTCTTTTGTGGACGGACCCTAGCTGGCTAAAACGTGTCGTCGGCGTGGCTCTTATCGCCATCTCAGCTCTTCATCTGTCAGGATGGTGGCAGCCCACCAAAGCGCCCACCATTAGCTGGGGCTATGGGACTGGATGGTTGGGGGGTGTTTTGGGAGGGTCGCTAAGCATCGGCGGTCCGCCGGTGGTGGTCTATACGATGGCTCAACCCTGGGCCCCGGCTCAGGTGAAAGCCACACTATTGTCGTTTTTTCTGATGGGACTCACAATCAAAGCCGTACTATTGGTTGCAGCAGGTGCGGTGACTTTGGACCACCTGGCTCATGTAGCCCTCATGGTCCCTCTGGTGCTACTGGGAACAAGCGTCGGCATTCGGCTGTTCAATCGCGTCGATCGAACGCGTTTTCATCAGATCGTCTATCTGTTGCTGATCATACTCGGCGCTCAGTTGGTGTGGTAGACGATGACCGATCTAAGCCAGATCAGTGAGTTTGCTCTGATCGACCGCATCAAAGAGGGCGCGATAACAAAGCCTGATACGGTCCTGCTGGGCATAGGGGACGACTGCGCCGCGTATAGGGCGACCGCAGGCAGGTCTGAGCTGCTGACTACCGATACACTGGTTCAAGGTGTACACTTTCTAATCGACCAGATATCCCCCAAACAGTTGGGACACAAAGCGCTCGCCGTGGCGCTAAGTGATATAGCAGGCATGGGAGGCATCGCCGATCACGCATTCGTTAGCCTCTCAATTCCGCCTCATATCACGGTCGAATATCTTGAAGACCTGATGGACGGCGTCAAATCGTTGGCGGGCTCCTACAGTGTAAATCTCCTCGGCGGGGATACCACTTCATCTCTGTATGATCTGGTTATTTCAGTCGCCGTCGTGGGTCACGCTCCTTCGGACCGTTTTGTCACAAGAAGCGGCGCTCTTAAGAGAGACCTAATCGCGGTCACAGGGAATCTTGGCGTGGCGGCTGCCGGGCGATGGGCAGCAGACAACCCGAAAGTCGAGGTAGATAGTGACGATCTAGGTGCGGTATCCCAGGGGTTTCTCACCCCAGAGCCGCATCTGAACGCAGGGCTCTTGTTGGCAACCAGCGGTTTTGTGAACTCAATGATGGATGTGAGTGACGGAATCGCTTCTGACCTGGAGCACATCTGTCATCAGTCGGGTGTCGGAGCGGTGGTCGATGTGGAGAAACTGCCGATCCCGCCCTGTGTCAGTCGTGTCGCTGAGCTTTCCGGTGAGGACCCAATATCCTGGGCTTTGGCCCACGGCGAGGATTACGTTCTACTGCTGACGCTTCCATCGCACCGGTTGGGTGACATATCGGAGCGACTGGAAAAGGAGACAGGTTGCGAGCTGTCTGTCATCGGAGAGGTTACAGCGCAGGAGGGTCTGTCTTTCATTCAGGATGGACAGACACAGTCGATTACCGGCGGTTGGGATCATTTCGACAGATTGCGGCGTCAAGTACTATGAGGAATGAGGAACGGAGCCGTTCATGCATACCCTAGTAGTGGAAGATGACAACCTCACTCGGAGGATGTTGACGCATCTGCTAAAGAGTCGGGGTCACAAAATCACGGCGTGCAGCAACGCCGAGGCGGCGTATGGCGAGTAGACCAAAGCTCCCCATTCACTCATCCTTTTGGACTGGATGCTGCCTGGCATGGACGGGCTAACGTTCTGCCGCCTGATAAGGGAGATGCCCGCTGACCAGCAGCCGGTCGTGCTGATGGTGACCGCCCAAAATCGGCCTGAAGACCTCAAGATGGTTCTGGAGGCTGGTGCGGATGACTACATCGCCAAACCGATTGAGGCTGCCCTCATAGGTGTGCAGTTGGCGGTGGCTGAACGAAGGGTCGAGCAGCTTGAGCTTCCCAAAGCAGCGGAGGCAGACCGCGAGCGCTACATTGTCGAGTTAAAAAACGCAACAACCAAAATCACCGCCCTCCAGGGGCTCCTGCCCATCTGTAGTTCGTGCAAGAAAATCAGACATGACAACGGATATTGGCAGCAGATTGAGGATTACGTCGGCCAACACTCCGGTGCCGACTTCACACACGGGATATGCCCAGAATGCGCTTTAGAGCTCTACCCCGACCTGGTCAACAAGAACGACAAGCCGAGTGGTGCCGAATGAATACAGTTAACCGCGCCATCCCGGCGCTGTTCGCGCTCGCCATTATGAGCGGCTGCGGTGGCGGGTTGGGATCGACAGTCGAGTTGCCGGTGACCATGGGTGCCGACGTCTATCGGATTAGCGATCTCACCAACATCGACCGGTTTACAAGAAACCGCCAGATGGTCCGTTTTGGCACCGAGGGCGGTTTTGCAGACTCAGCACCGCAATCAGGTGATTTCCGGGTGTGGGTAAACGGGACGGCTATGGTGTTTGAACAAGAAGGGGTCTACACCGCCTCCGCTGGCATCGTTGCCGGTGCGCAGTTTGGGTTCCAGGTGGACACCAAGGACGGTACGGCTCACGGTACGGTATTAATGCCGACCCCCTCTCTTTCCGTCATATCGCCGCCTAAAGACAGTGTCGTTTCGAATTCACAGTCGCTGTCAGTGACCTGGGCCGAGGTCGCCTCAGACAGCGCCAGGATATCTGTATTCGCCGCCGATGAGGACAATCAACCCACCTCTCTGCTCTACAGCGGAGCAACGTCAAGCGACAGCACCTTTGTAATACCCACAGCCCAGATGTCTCTACTGCCTCCAGGGCCGGTGGTGCTGATGGTGGCGGTAATCTCATCGGGAAGCCTGGAGAGTGACGGGCAGGTCCGGTTTGGGAATGGGTCTTATGTCGAAGCTGCGGACGTGGATATCCGACCGATAACCATCGCGATTGGTGCGAGCACGATGGCCGCCCCTGCCGCCCAACCCTCCCCAGATCAATCTAGTTGGCGCTACCTCTTCTCAACGGCTGACGGCGAATAGAGGTGCCACGGCGCATTCCACAACATCGACTGTCGGTGGTTGGAACCAGGTCTGTCACACTGGTGGCAGTGGCGACTTTCGTGGCCTCCCTCTCGGCAGTTGGTGGGCCGACGAAGGCCGACGAGCCGCAACTTCGCAAAGCCGAAGAGTACCTCAGAGTTGGAATGCTTGACTCCGCAGCATCCGTATATCTGGGCCTTTTTCGCAGCGACGAAAACGAAGAGGCATCGAAGCTAATCAGAGAGGGACTGTCCCTGCTGATTGGTGAGCCCACCGAACATCGGGATGCTGAAAGGGCATTCGGGCGCGCAGAGCGTCGCGACCGTAGTTCACCCTGGCCGCCATATCTACGCGGTCTTGCGCTGCGGTCCAACAACTCTCGGCAGGCCAGGCGCTATTTTGACGACTCCATCGGCCGTTCGCGGCGATTCGTCCCAGCGCTTTTGGCCAAGGCGCGCTTAGAAGCGAATGTCAAACGATCGGCATTGAGATCAAGAAGGGCGTTCGCAGCGGTTTTGGGCGCGATACCCAACCACCCCACTGCGACATACGAGTTGGGCCGTGTCTACGAGATACTCGAAGGCGACAAACCCAGAGCTATTACGTTCTATGAACAGCACGCGCTCATCAACCCACGCTTCGGCCCCAATCTGGCCGAGTTGGGCATAGGTCGTGTGCTAGAAGGTGACTGGCGAAAAGGGCGCAGAGCGCTCTATCAGGCTTTGATGGCGGATGGGATCGACGATGTCGCAGTCACGATGGCGCTAGGCATCAGCTATCTTGGCGACGGGCAGTTCGATCAGGCCCATGAAACCTTCTCGCAGGTAATGGATGTCATGCCCGAGGAGGAGCGAGCACTCTACGACGACATCTCGCTCATCGCTGCCCGTCGCGAAGTCGCCTATGTGGCGCGGATCGGCGGTGAACAGAGGCGTCGTTTCCTGGAGAAATTCTGGACGAGGCGTGATCCGACCCCCATTACAGCCGCAAACGAACGGCAGATGGAGCACTACCGACGGGTCTGGCGTTCAAAGCACGACTATGGGGTCGCAAAATCGCCTTGGGACAAGCGCGGTGAGGTCTATATCAGGTACGGTGATCCGCTACACAAAATGAGCTCATCAAACCCAAATTTCAAACAACCACGGGGCATCGACAACATTCGTGAGCGGATGAAAAATTCGATCTATGGGTTCAACCCTCCCACAAGGAGCGGGCTTCCGGTGTTTCCGCTCCCAACCGAAGACCCCACCAAACCGGCAGAGAGTGTGATGGACCCGCGAGTATCCCGCGTCCACTGGGAGGCGTGGCTCTACCCAGACATAGAAAACGGAATTGAAGTCACTTTTGTCGATCGAGTTGGCGGTGGCCTCTACGAATTTGCGACACCACCGATGACTGACAACCTCGACCTTCAAAGCTCCATATCGCAGTACGCACCGCAGGAGGTGGTAGCGCTCGCAGCGCAGGCCACCCCAGAGAGGTTCGTCTATTCTGAGGAGCTGCTCCCTCTGGAGTTCTTCTACTCCATCGCCCAGTTCAAGGCAGAAGGGGGCAACACCCTGGCGGATGTCTATTTCGGACTGCCCACCGCCGACCTGTCGTTTGTCTGGAACGACTCGCTCTACACCGCCGAAGTGGAACTGGGGTTTGTCGTCCACGATCAGAACTGGGAACAGTTGGGGCGCGTGCGAGACCACGCCACCCTGACCTCACCCACGCCGGTGACAAAACAGCGTGGAGCGGTTCACCTGGACAAGAAGAGCGTCACCATTGGCCCAGGACGGTACCTGATAGCAGTACAGGCCAAAGATCTGCGGACAGGTCGTGTTCAGGCCTACCGCGACACCCTTCACGCACCGGTCTTCGACTCCACTAAGCTCGCCATGAGCTCACTGGTGCTAGCGGCGTCGATCGATTCGGCTCGTCGGGGAACCAAGTATGAAAAGAACGGCCTGTCGGTGGTTCCCATGCCATCGCGTGCGTTTCGCAGGGACCAAGAGGTAAATGTCTACTTCGAGATATACAATTTGGGCGAAGACAAGTTCGGTAGAACCGAATATCAGGTTGATTATACGGTCCGGACGGCACGGGATGCATCTGGCTTGATAGGAGCCGTTGGGAAGTTTTTGAGCGGCAGCGGCCACGACGAGGGGGTGGGGGTTTCATCGGTGATAGAAGGGCTCAAAAGGTCAGTACACCAGCATTTTTCGCTCGATACCAGCACACTTGACGACGGCGCTCATGTCTTTGAGATATCTGTCACCGACCGCAACAGCGGACAGACAGCGTATCGCTCAGTCCCGTTCTACATCTCCAGGTAACCCCCAAGCGCAGTTGGCAAGCGGTTCCGGCGCTAGGTAACTTAACGACATAGACCTCCCAAATAACACGCTTTCCAGGGCAGACAATGTTTTTGCTGAGATCAACTTTTTGGCTGGCGTTAGCCGGTATCACGGCTTTAGTTGCCGGATGCACCCCTCGTGCGAGATTGATAGTCTTTGCACCAGCACCCTCTAGCTTCTACTTCACCACTGATAGAGACAGCGGCGCTGTCGCGCGCCGGATGCGCCATGCCGAGCAGATGTTGTGGTTGGCGGACCTCGATTCGGCAGCTTCTGTCTATCTGCCGCTCTTCCCTGATTCGGGTCTGCCTGCCCGGAGGCAGATTCACGCTGGCCTCGTTGAGCTTCGTGAGGGTCGCAACTCCCAAGCCGAAGAGCGTTTCCTTAGTGCGCAACAATCGGCGTCACGATCGCCGTGGCCTTACTATCTCTACGGGCTCGCGATTCAAGGCTACCGACCCGGTGCCGCACTGCGCTCCTTCGAGACTGCCAACATCTGGGATCCACGCTACCTACCAGCACGCCTGGCGGTTGCGCGCCAACACCTGAAATCCAAACAGTACGTCCCAGCCGAGCGCGCCTATCGAATGGTTGTGAGTCTCAAGGGTGATCATCCCACAGCATCTTACGAGCTGGGACTAGCGGACCAACGTGGACACCTCTATTCGGGAGCCGCGTCTAGTCATTTCGAGCGGCAACTCGAGGCAAATCCATCGCACGGGCCATCCCTCACCGGTTTGGGAGTGATAAACGTTCTTGCGCGCCGCGACTCTGTGGGGCGTGAATACCTCCTCAGAGCGCTGTCAGCCAGGGAACCGGACAGCTCGGTGATATATCCAGCATTAGCTGCGAGCTTTGTCGGCGACGGAATGATGAACCTGGCAGCAGAGGCTTTCGATAGCGCTTGGACAGTGATACCACCGTCGCACCGCACTGTCTACGAGAACGTTGACCTGATCACATCGCCAGGCGAGGCACGGCAACCATCATCCGGCTCCGTGAACCGCTCCACACGCGCAGATAGGGTGTGGGCACGCCTCGACCCGACCCCAATCACACTGCTGAACGAACGGCGCTTGGAGCACTACCGACGGGTCTGGTTGGCGATCCATCAGTTTGGCCGCCGCCGTTGGCCGTGGGATGCCAGGGGTGATCTCTATATAAGGTGGGGCGAGCCGGATTTCCGCTCCACCTCGACAAATCCTAATCTTGAGATTCCACCTGCGATAGACCGGCTCTTGGAGCGTTGGAAGCAGTTCGCTGGCGACATGTCCACCTACCGTGGGCACGGCAAATACGATGAGTCGTGGGAGATGTGGGTATACAAGGAGGTCTACGGAGGAATCAGGCTCGATTTCGTAGACCAGTGGAAAACCGGTCTGTTCGAGTTTATGGAGCCGGACTACCGTCAAGGCGACCTGTACGCGCCGGAGTTGATCGTTTCGAGAGCCGCAGAATCAGATCCTGAGCAGTTCGTTCCAGGCGATACGCTAAAGCCGCTCGATTTCTACTATGACGTGGTTCAGCACAGAGGAGATACCACCGAAAGCGTCGTTGAGATATACTACGGCCTTCCCACATCAAAACTGGCTTTTGAACCAGATGGTGATCGGCAGTCAGCCCAAGTGACGCTAGGGTTTACGCTGCACGACAACCAGTGGGGTGAGGTCGAACGGCGCAAAGACAGAACATCCTTTGAGATCGTCGCAAAAGATTCAACGAACATCGGTCGGATTCATCTGGATCACAAAAGGTTGGTCGCGCCTAGCGGTGAGTACAACCTCTCGGTTCAAGCGACCGACACTCGGAGCGGAAGAACGCAGGTCTACCGCGAAAAACTGTCAATCGCGGCCTACGACCGACCGAGATTGGCGATGAGCGACGTAATCATGGCAGCAGCCATCGACCGAGTACCTCTACCCGCAGACGACAGGTTCGTCATTCGCGATCTGCGGATTATTCCGATTCCCAACGGCTCGCTTAGAAAAGGTCAGACGAGCTATGTATATTTTGAGATATACCACCTGGTAAAAAACCGCTACGGAGCCACGTCATACGAGACCGACTACGCTATTCGCCGGACAGACCAGTCGCTTACCGATGAGTTGGGGCGGTGGTTAGGGGCTGGCAAAGACCCAGAATTGGGGATTGGATCACTGCTTAGGGACATCAGATCTACCGCCTATCGCCATTTTTCGCTCGACACCGCATCGCTGGAAGTCGGCACTTACGAACTTCGGGTGACCGTGGACGATCACGTAAGTGGAAGAACCATCAACAAGGCGGTTCCGTTTCACATAAGCGAGTAGGCTATCAATCGCAGTGTGTGGGCGCAATTCTTGAGGGGGTTGTATCGCTGAGCGGATACTTCGTGAGAACTTGAAAAGCTGCGTAACCTGGTTTTTCTGTGCCGCCTGCTTGATGGGCTGCGGCAGATGGCTCCCTATCGTTGAGAACCCAGGCCCCATTTGGCTTCGCGCTGCGGCCAGCGACTCAACTCAACAACGCCTAAGAGATGCCGAAACACATCTTTGGAGAGGGTCTCTCGACTCCGCCGCTGCGATATACATGGACCTGTTGGAAAATTCAGGTGGTGCTGCCCACACTCATGCTTTTGATGGTTTGGGCGCGATGGGCGAAAACGAATTTGCTACTGCGAGGCAGGCGTTTTCCAGTGCTGTGCAGATCGATTCGCATTCGCCATGGCCCCCATATCTCATGGGGCTGGCGACGATTCCTGACGATGCGCCTAACGCGCTCGACTGGTTCAAAGAAGCGCTGAACCGGGAGGCCAACTGGGGGCCAGCGCTTGTTGCTAGTGCAAGGTGGCGGGTGTGGCGCTACCAGCAACCGGGGTGGCGTGCGATCCTAAGGCCGCTCATGGCGACTGAAGCGATTGCAACCTTGACAGCGGTCACCGAACAGCTTCCAGATCATCCCACCGCACACTTTGAACTGGGTCAGTTTCTCGATTCCGATCTATCCGATCCCCCTTCGGCATCACCACACTACGCCGAACAACTCATTGTAAATCCGGGTTTTGTGCAACCGGCAAAGAACGTCTTCGAAATACCTACTGCCGCCAGCGTTGCTCATACTGCCCCGCAGCCGCCAGATTCACAAAGATCAGCATCCTACACTCTGCAAAGACAAGCCGATTACCAGTTGTGGCAAGGAGCCAGGGACTCCGCTGCGGCGATCTACTTGGTACTACTGTCAGATCCGGGAACCCGATCAGAGCGGCTCCTGCGCACCGGTCTGGAGTCAATGGCCGGTGGCGACTTCGCAGGCGCAAAACGGCCGTTCATAGAGGCTGGTCGCCTCAATGTGCGTTCTCCTTGGCCCCCCTATCTCGTGGGGTTGTCGCTGTATCCAGCGGACATGCCCAACTCCAGAATGTGGTTTGAAGAAGCGCTCAACCGCAGTTCGGATTGGGGCCCAGCGCTCGTGGCTAGAGCCAGATGGCGGGTGCTGCGCTACCAGGAGCCGGGATGGCGAGTGTTCCTGCGCCCGCAACTCGCGATCGAGGCCGTCGCAGCGCTTAGGAGCGTCGCCGATTTGGTGGCCGATCATCCCACGATCAACTATGAACTGGGGCAGTTCCTGGAATCTGACCTGTCCGATCTGGCAGCGGCGCTGGCAAGCTACCAGAGACAACTGGTCGTCAATCCAAAATTCAGCCCGACACAGAAACGGATCGCCGAGATTGAGGCCGCGCTTGATGGCGTTGACCCAAGCGGCGATGTTGATGTCGAGGCCCTGTTGGCAGGCCCAGAAAGCGAAGCCCAAGCCAAGGATACCAGCTTGGCCGCCAGGACCAACAGAAGCGCTGAATTGGAACTCTGGCGGGGTACGGTGGACTCCGCTGCGGCCATATATATGGCCCTTTTTCCTGATACCGGTACCATCGTAGAGCGCGAGATTCGCCAAGGTCTTATGGCGATGTGTCGGGGCGACTACGCTTCAGCGCGAGAGATATTCGAAAGCTCGGGTAGGACAAACTGGCGGTCCCCGTGGCCGCCATATCTGCTCGGCCTTGCGACACTTCCCGATGACACCGCACAGGCGAAATGGGGGTTTGATGAGTCGCTGCGCCGCCGGTGGCGCTGGGGGCCAGCGCTTCTGGCCAAAACAAGGTGGCTGGCGTGGTATAGCCGCGTTACCAGCCCGCTATCGTTCAATAAGCAGTGGCGTCAATTTGATGCCGTCAACTCTTTTGAAACGGTCCTTGGCAGAACACCAGACCACCCCACAGCCAATTTTGAGCTGGGATGGTTCTCCGATGCGGGTATGGGAGATTACACCACCGCACTGCATCACTACCAGGACCAGTTGCGCGTCGACAAAAACTTCGGCCCCGCGCTTGAAAGAGTAGCAGTGGACCTCATCATAGGACAACGTTGGGAGGACGCGCGCGACCTTCTCTACAGAGCGATGTTCGCCGAGCCGCCGCCGTGGTGCGGCTCGTGTGTACCGCTGGCGTTGGCGGCAACATATGTCGGCGACAGACAGTTTGAACGCGCCGACGAACTTTTCGCCGAGACACTCCAGCATCTTGATGACCACGAACGAGAACTCTACGACGATGTGACGGGTCTGATGACGGAGGAAGAGAACGATCGGCTAGCCCGTGCCACGGAAGCCAACCGTGTTGAGCTGGTCAACCGTTTCTGGGATCGCCTCGACTCGACACCTCTAACATCCATCAACGAGCGCCGCTTGGAACACTACCGACGCGTCTGGTATGCCCGCGAGCGCTACTCTTGGGCACGGACGCCGTGGGATACACGCGGGGACATCTACATACGCTACGGCGAACCCGACTTCGCCGGAGTTTCCAGTTCCCCACAGATTGTGACGGATCCCGATGTCCTAGAGGTTAGGCGAAGGCTGACAAAGCAGGTTCATGGGCCGAACGCACCGAGCCGCCAGGGGCTGCCGCTCTACCCGCTGCCGACTGAGCGCCCAGGAGAAGGGCTGGGGTTGGGAGGCGACGCCGCCGAAGCGGAGTGGGAATCGTGGGTATATGTGGATGTGGCAGGAGGTATCGAGATCTCGTTCACCGACTATAGGGGACAGGGCGATTTCGACTACGCGCAGCCCCCGGCATCGGTAACCACTTCTCCCCAATCCATCCCCAGCACCTATGATGTGTTGGCGTTGTTGGATGTCGCTATTCCCGGGTTGGAACAGATCGACGCGGTTGAGGTGGCCATCGCCGAAACGCCCGAGGCATCTTTTGGCGTTATCGAGCCGCTGACACTCGACTACGAGGTCGCCGAGTTTCGCGACGAAAACGGCCACGCTGAGCTTGAGGTCGACTACCTCATCCCGCTAAATGAGCTGTCGTTCGAGCCGGAGCGCGGGGTCCAGGTCGCTGATCTTCAGGTGGGCTTCGCGCTGCACGACACCGCCTGGCGGGAGATAGATAGGCAGTGGGAACGCAAAATCATGTTCGTGGATGAGGTGCCAGGCCCTGATGCCCCCGGCTTTACCTCGGCACGGCTAGGGCTTTCCCCTGAACCAGGAGACTACACCCTCTCGATTCAGGCCACCGACAGGCGCAGCGGTCACGCACAGGTCTACCGCCACGCTCTTACCATCAGTGAATTCACCCCTGGCGAACTGACTATGAGCGACGTTCGCCTCGCCTCCACTATCGAACCTGACACTAGCGGGGGGAAGGACGTATTTTCCCGCAGCGGTCTAAGGATGAAGCTACAACCTTTCCAACTGTTCGGTGTTGGTCAGCCGGTCTTCGTCTACCTGGAGCTTTACAACCTCACGAAGGATCGCTTTGGGCGCACCGACTACGAATTGGAGTTCGCGGTGCGCGCGGTTGGTGGTTCGCCAGGGGTTGGTGCGTTGTTTGATCTCTTCCGACGACGGCGCGAAGTGGGAATTGGTGGCAGGCGGCGCGGGATCAGGGGCACCGAGAAGACCCACCTGTCGTTCGATACATTCAATATGAGTGAAGGCCGTTACGAGCTTATGGTGACGGCTACTGACGCCAACAGCGGAGCGCTAGAGTCGCGAACAGTCTCGTTCGCCCTGGTGGCACAGGAGCCGTAACCTGATCCGTCACAAAGAACAGCGAAATGAAAACAACCGGTTGTTTCTATTGCTTCGGACATGTCGTATAAGTGGGCAGACGATGTTAGCGACGGAGCGGGAGGTGGGTATCGGCGGCAGACGGCGTGGGATCAGGGCCAACGAGAAGACGCATCTGTCGTTCGACACGGCGAATATGAGCCAGGGCCGCTATGAATTCACAGTGACGCTCAAAGACGCCAACGGTTCAGATGAGCTCTCAAGAACGGTCAAATTTGGCCTCGTGGACCCCTAGCATCAACAAAAAAATACCCGGTCATCACGAGATGACCGGGCGGCATTGATTTATTACGTCTATCTGTAGGACAGTATCAGGCGGCCATCTTACTGCGGACCAAACGCCAGCCAAACATCCCACCTACTATCGCCAGAACCATCACCCCTGGCCAAAGTGTGCCAAACTCAACGCAGATCGAGACCACTATATACAGCAGCCCGATTCCGGCGATGACATTAAAAGCGTTCACAACAATGTGATCCACTTTGGGATAGCTGTCAGGGGCCAGTTTCTTCACCAGTGGCCGCCAACCGAAAAACAGAACATCAAGCAGCCCGATAAACAGCAGCGAGAAGACGAAAAATCCCCACATCTTAGTGCCGCCGATTTCAGGGGCAGCGCTGTAGAAACCGGCGAACAGGTTGGTCACGAATTCCACAAGACCCACGGGGCGACCTCCTTCATACTCTTTGATTTCGAGTATTAGTTGTCTAAGAGGACCAATATACCGTCCCAGACAATCGGGTGTCAACGCCACCTGCATCAGCGACCTGTTCGGCAAAAACACCGTCAGCTCGGTCGATTCCCAGAACCGTGCGCTGGTTACAGTGGTTTGGCATGTATCTGCACGATGGGCAGACAGGATCGCGATGGCATACTACGCAGGTGTTATTGATTTCAGCCGTTACCCTCTTTCCCATCCATTTGAGGTCCACCTCGTCACCGACAGATGAGACGATCCCTTCGAACTCATGGCCCGGTACTATCGGCAGCGAGGTCTGAAGACGTCCGTCAAACAGCGAGATGTCAGTGCCGCATACACCGCACCACCTTACCAGGACCACCGCCTCGTACGGTTGAGGAGCGATGTCGTCGCGCGAGGTGATCTCAATATCTCCAGGCGCAGTCAATATCGTAGCTTTGTACATCGTTGGCTCCACCGGTTTCAGGTCCAATCGTGCAGCCAACAGGTTACCGCCACCACGGCGCTTTCGCCAACGAACCTCCAGTGTGGCCTCACGCTTGGTGATCGTCTCCAAGCGGCGTATCTTTGACCCGTCGGTTCACGCTGATAAACCCTCGATTGACATCATTTGGCAGTTGGCCAGAATGGTCGGTGAAAGGCACCCCCTACATGGCGAACCTTTTTGATGATCCTGCCGCCCAAGAGATTCAGAATGGCTATCTGGCGAACACCGCGGCTCGCGTGGAGGAGATGATCGCCCACGTTGAGACCACGCCTGACGATCTCGAGCCTATTCAGGGATTCGCGCATCAGATGAAGGGGTCAGGTCAGGCGATGAGGTTTCCAGCGCTCTCGGATATCGGTCGGCAGATCGAGGAAGCCGCAAAATCCGCTGTCGCCGATCGAGTGAAACTGTTGCTTCAAGTGCTGCCCAGACTGGTTTCCCGGTTTCAGGCGCAGTTTGAATAGAAGTAGACCTGCACCCTGCCCACCCAGGATCATGTGATGGCGACTATCCTGAGCGTAGACGGTCGCCTAGCCATGTCCTGGACGCTCAACGAACGCACCTTTGTTGCTGACGAGGCGTTCGAACCCGAAGAGTTCACATTCACCTGCGCAATTCACGCACGGTTCGATGCAGCTGACATCCCGTCTCAGCCGACCGTTCAATACGACGGCCAGATAACCAACACCGACGTCCGCAACTGGCTAGCGAGTCTAAGATCGGCGGTGACCGAAGGGCAGGAGGTGTCGTTCCAGCCCAATTCGTCGCTGGGGTTTCACGTCCAAATCCATCCAGAGCCCCAAGGTCTGGCTGGGGTCGCGATATGGTTCGAGTGGGATCGGATGATGGGGGTGCCCTTACCTGAAGGTGGAGCGCCCATGTTTCGCGGCTTTCGTTTCACTACGACCCGCGACAGGATGGTGAGTTTCATACTCGATATTACCGACGAGTTTAACACCCACCAGCGCCCTCCTTCATGACCGGGGAAGTGACTGCCGAAGATGTCAAGGTTTGGGCGATCGACATCGGCTTTCCTTTGGTGGGCATTACCGATGTTCGATCAGTTGGAACTTGGGGTGCTTACAACGATTGGCTAGAGAACGATTATGCCGATGGTATGGCGTATCTGGAGCGAAGGAGCGAGGAGAGGCGTGACGTCCGCCAGATCATGCCCGCCGCAGAGTCGGTGATAGTTTTGGGCACAAACTACAACCATACGGAATCAGCGCTTTTTTACAACACAGAATCGGGCAGACTCGCCCGCTACGCTCTGTCAGAGGATTACCACCCGGTCCTGATCGAGCGAATGGAGGAACTGATTCATCGCATCCGATCTGCAACCCCATCCACCTCTGAGTTCATGTCCTACGTCGATACCGGACCGATACTGGAGAGGGATTTTTCGGCTCGTGCTGGACTAGGCTGGATAGGCAAACATACAGGGCTCATCAACAGAAATGTGGGGTCGTGGCTATTCCTGGGCGAGATAATCACATCACTCGTATTGGAGGTGGACCGACCGACCAGCGCCCACTGCGGTTCCTGCGAGAGGTGTCTTAAGGCCTGTCCCACAGAAGCTTTCGTCGGTCCGTACGAGCTAGACGCCCGGCGGTGCATCTCTTACCTGACAATCGAAAACAAGGACGAGATTCCCCGCGATCTGCGTCCGTTGATCGGTGGCAACGTCTTTGGCTGTGACATCTGCCAGGATGTGTGTCCTTGGAACCGAAAAGCAGAAACCACCACTGACGAGGCGTTTTCGCCACTGCCTGTGGTTCGTGACAGAGATATCGCCAGTTGGCTCAAGATGGACAGTCGAGTGTTCAAAGCGACTTTCAAAAACAGCTCGTTCGAGCGAACCAAACGCCGAGGGTTTTTTAGGAACATCGCGGTTGTTCTTGGCAATCAAGGCGACCCATCGGCTGTTCCAGCGCTTGTAGAGGCGCTGGACGACCCGGAGCCGCTGGTCCGCGCCCATGTCGCTTGGGCGCTGGGGCGACTTGGAACCCTGGAGGCCCTGAATGCGATTAGAAGCCGCTCCCAGGTCGAAAACGAGCCATCAGTGGCCACTGAGCTTCGTTTGGCGCTGGAAGGGAGCTGTCAAACATGACACGGGGGTACTGTCAACGTCCGTGGGGCGATATGGCCTACCGGGTCAGAAAAAGTCCAGATAGCCGCCAACCGCCGCTTTTGCTGATCCACAGCTCAGGCTGCAATTCGAGACATTGGGACCCGGTATTACCACATCTTCTAGGCGACCTGCGGCTCGCAGCTTGTGATCTTTTCGGCCATGGTGAGAGTAGTGTAGGCGATGGCATCACGCTTGATCTGATGGCCGAAGACCTGCTTGCGCTTGTGGACCATCTGTCGATGGAGTCACCGGTGCTGGTGGGTCACAGCTTGGGCGGGATGTTGGCGCTGCGGATCGTGGGACGATGGCCCCAAAGGGTTGCAGGCGCTGCTCTAATCGAGGGATGGACCTTACTTAGTGGCCTCAAATGGGAAGCGCGCAAAGAGATGTACGGAACGCTATCTAACGAACTGATCGAGTCTACCCGCAAAAAGAGTCGGGACACCTACGCAAGATGCCCAGAAAGGGTACACGAAAGTTTCTGGGAGACTGTCAAGTCTGCTGATGGATCACAAACGTTGATGGCAACACACCTTCCGGTGCTTGAGATGTACGGCGATCGTGGTGGGCCGATTCCGTCGAGAGAACATCTTGGGGTGCTCGAACGTTCAAACGTGGAGATGGTGTGGATTGAAGGAGCAGCTCAATATTCGCCGACGGAAGCGGCACAAGAGGTTGGGGTAGCTATTTCAAAATGGCTTGAGACCAGCGTGGTTCTCTAGCTCCACTCGTTTGGAACAGACACCGCAGCGACGCAAAGGAGCAGGAATGACCGCTCTATCTGATGAACAGACGAACGATCTTGACCGAATGTCGTCTGACGAGATATTTGAGGAGATCGTTCGCATTGTTGCTGAGACCGAAGATCAACCGACGTTCGGGCATGTCGAAGAGGTTTTGGACCAGCTTGTGGATAAGCGGGTCTTGACCTACCAGGAGCGCGACAGCCTCCTATCCCACAACCTGGACACAGATGGTCAGGTGGCGCCGGTTCATACAGCATCGAACTCAATCGAAGCGGGATTCGTCGCCAGTGCGCTTCGCAGCGAAGGGTTCCCTGCGTTCGTGGAAGACAAGCGCGTTGGAGACCTATTTGGAGGCATGATGCCGTTCGCCCGGATCAGAGTGTGCGTAGCTGAGTCAGATGTTGAAGGCGCTCGTCAGGTGATAGACGAACTAGACTTGGATCGGGTGCTCGAACCGACCACTGAGGACGTGAGTTGGTGGCGGTGGCTGTTTTGGCCCTGGGGCTGACGACGGTCTATGCCCGGCAGGTTTCCATTGAAGCCGATTTCGCGGCGATAGTAGTTCGGCACCTGTTTGAGGCAGACATTTAGATGGCCTGTTTGGTGTCGTGATTCGGTCTGTCCAGGTGTGTGTCATAGAATCCGACGTTAACAGCGCCCTGCAGGTCATCGAGGCGCTTGATCTAGATCGATTACACGACGCCTCCTCCTACGACGAAGAACCTGGGGACAATGACTGATTCGGCACCGCAAAGCCCAAAGCAGAAACCGGTGGCGCTTCCCTATGGTGGCGGAAGGATACGACTTCGGCTAAGCGTCAGCGCGGAGGTCTCCTTTTGGGGCAGACAGGAGACCGCAGCAGCGATTGAGGCGGCGCTTACATCGGCTGGACTGGGTGTTGCGATGACCAGCGGAAAACGGCCGCGAAAAAAGATCGCTTTCGGCCCTCCCCTGTCACTAGGGATGTCCAGTGACGCAGAATACGCCGATATTACCCTCAGCGATGCTGTGGATGATGTTGTCTTTGAAGTCAATGCCCATCTCGTGTCAGGCATTGTCATAAAGTCAGCGAAAAGGTTGGGCAACGCCGCTCCATCGCTGATGGCTCTGATCGCAGAACTCGCCTACGAGTTGACGGTGCCAGCTTCAGTAGCCGGTCACCAAGAGATAGAAGAGCAGGTGGAGCACTTCGCTCGCCAAACCATCTTTCAGGTCCAAAAAATCACTCCTGACAAGACAAAAACGGTTGATCTGGCTCGCGGGGTTCGCAAACTGAAAGTCGTGGAATCCTCAGAGGCCCACACACGCCTGGTCCTCACAGCTGCAACCAACGACCCCAATGGACATAACGCCAACCCGTCGCAGGTGCTAAACAGGGTCCTCAAACTCGATGAGGAGGCCCAATCCAACTGCCAGATCATGCGGGTGGCGGCATTCAGTTCGGATGGGTCCAACATCGACGCAGCACTGAGGACGGTGAAGAGGTCGGGGCTGCTTCACTCAAAGCGGCAAGAGTTTATCAGGTTTATTGATTCCTGAAGACGCGCCGCGGGAGTTTTGAGAGCTTTTGTGGGGTGTAACTGGCTACCAGGACAAGCGGTTGGGGAGCCTGGATTCGCTTCATAAAGAATTTTGATATAGCTCGCGCACCAAAAATGCGCGTGGTGCGCCAAAATATGCGCGGCGGCGCATTTGGTGAAAGAGAACATCAACCAGGGCAGGCGTGGCCAATGTCACTAGACGCACATCCAGTCGGTCCCTGGACACTTGAGGAGATTGAGCAGGTATGTCGCTCATACGGGTTGGGGTCGCTCAGAGGTGAGCCGGTTCCAGCTCTGGGTTGTGACACTCAGCGCGACCGATGTTTGGTCGATACGACACGCGGCTCGTATTTCCAAAAGAAACATCATCCGGCGGTTGTCCGTCGATGGGTGCACGAATACCAAAAGCGACTGGCAACCGCTGGGCTCCCTGTGTTACAGCCGCTCGGACTCATCGACGGCAACACCTGGTATGAGCATCAAGATTGGCTCGCTGAAGTGTTCGATGCGGTTGACGCCAAACCGCCAGAATCGGTTGACATCAACCTTGCTAGACGAATGGCGGAGATCACAGCGCTGGTCAGTCGTGAGCTTGCGGAAGCAGATATCCCGTCCAACGCCGGATGGTTTGATCGCGGTGAATACACCATGATTCTTGACAAGCTGGAATTTAGAGCCAGCGGACGCGTGTTACCATCACTGATAGCAGAAATCAGAAACCAGATTGGTCTCATGTGCCAGCGCGTCGAGCGGTTTTTGGCGGTTGGACCGCCTGTGGGACCGGTGCACGGCGACCTGTGGCTAGGTAACTGGCTTGTTCGAGGCGGAGATGTCGCAGCGTTGGTGGACTTCGATACGCTTCATGTTGGCCCACGGCTGGGCGACCTGGCCGATGTTCTGTGCTCCACAGCGACGGGACGAGACCTGATTAAACGCGATTGGCGAGACCTATCAGGACTCGACTATGGTCGGACAAAAGTGGTGTTCGACGGCTACGTAAACATCGTTGGACCGCTCTTATCCGAAGAGAAATCAGCGTTTGAACATCTTGTCATGGACCACTGGTGGCGGCACATTTTGATTGAGTTCGTATCACTCGACCAGTCCTTTATCAATGAGGCTGCGCTCGAATCGGTTTTGAGCACGGCCAATTCGATCAGGCGCGAACTGAATGAGGTAACAGGCACATAGGCCATGACAGAACGCCGGAAGACACAGCGGAGGGGAACAGATGAACAGCGGAACCACAACCGCCATCCTGGCAACTTTCTCGCTGTTATGCACAGTCGCCTCGGCTGATATAGCCACAGTGGGCGTAGGTGCTACCGCACCAGATTTCACGCTGCCATCAATAGGTCAGAGCGGCGATGTCACACTGTCGGAATTCGCCGACAGCAACCTCACTGTGGTGATGTGGATAGCAACTCGTTGCCCGGTGTCGAATGACTACAACGAGCGAATGGAAGCTCTCGCTGATGACTACAGGGACAAGGGTGTAGCCTTCGTCGGCGTCAATGCCAACAAGACCGAATCGACTGAGGAGTGTGTACAACACGCCCAGATACATGGATTTTCATTCGCTGTGGTAAAGGACGACGGTAACCGGGTTGCAGATCAGTACGGTGCTAGAGTGACGCCTGAGGTGTTTGTCCTGGACTCGAAGCGGGTTGTCAAGTATCATGGCAGGATCGACGATTCACGCGAGATTTCCCGCGTAAAGGCCCACGATCTTCGTGCGGCTTTGGATGCGCTCTTGGCGGGCGACGATCCGCCTAGATCAGAGGCTCGTGCGTTTGGATGCAGTATAAAGAGGGTGGATCAGTGAGATATTTTTTTTCTAAGTACATTCTAGTGGCGGCGGTCGCGGGATCGCTGACATTGATCGCAGCGTGCGGACAATCCGAGGTTACCAATAGCTCAGTTTCTGTGAGAATAGCGAGCCCGGAGCAGATCCATGCCCACATCGACTCACTTAGAGGCAACGTAGTGCTTGTCAACCTGTGGGCGACATGGTGTGGGCCGTGCGTAGCCGAATTCCCGCACTTGACCAAAGTAGCTCGCGACTACGCCGATAGAGGACTTAGGGTGGTGGCGGTCTCAGTGGATCAGCCAAATGTCGTAGAGAGCGCTGTTATCCCTTTCGTCACCAGGCACAACGCCCCGTTTGACGTGCTGGTGAAGGACTGGAGCGACCCGATGCTGCTGCTTGAGTCGTTTGACGCCAATCTCTCAGGGGCCATACCAACGAGCCTGCTATACGACCGCGATGGGAAGCTGAAATCGGTTGTGGAGCGTGGGCTGAACGAGAGGCAGTTGGCGGCAATGATAACGCCAAACCTCTAGTCCTCTGATCTAGCCTATCGCCAAACATCGATCTTATATCAACCTAACGGAACAACAAGAACATGCAAGCTAATCAGAACACGGCGACAGACGCCGAAGCAGAGCGCAGGCTTCTAGCCTATTGGGATGAGAATTCCAGAGACCTCAAATCAGCGGACGATGTTTGCGATCTAGTCGGCGATACCCCGATTGTGCGTCTCAACCGGGTGTTACCAGACAACCCTGGTGTAGAGATTTATGGCAAGCTGGAGGCGTTTAATCCAGGCGGGTCGGTCAAGGATCGCGCGGTGTCGCGGATGATCGGCGACGCCAAAGCCGACGGTCGCATCAAAGATGGCACCACACTGCTGGACTCCACATCGGGCAACACCGGGATCGCCTACGCCATACTCGGTGCGGCACACCGCATCCCTGTCGAGCTGGTGATGCCTGGCAACGTGAGTCGTGAAAGGGTGTCGATTATAAAGGCGTTCGGCGCAAAAGTTCACTACAGCGACCCGATGGCTGGTTCTGACGGAGCGATTGTGATGTCCCAGGAGTTGATGGCGGAGCGTGGGAATGACTACGTAAAGCTCGATCAGTACAACAACCCGTCTAACTGGCAGGCACACTACGACACCACCGGCAAAGAGATATGGGAGCAGACCGAAGGGCGGGTCACGCACCTGGTGTCGGCTCTAGGCACGACCGGCACCTGCATCGGAACCGGTAGGCGGCTCAAGGAGTTTTCGCCGGGCGTCAGAACTGTTGCGGTTCAGCCTGATGACGGGTTTCATGGTATCGAAGGTCTAAAACATCTGCCGTCTTCGCTGGTGCCAGGCATTTATGATGACACGGTGCCTGACGAGACGATCTTTGTTGATACTGAGTGCGCTTACGAGATGACGCGGCGACTCTCCCGCGAAGAGGGGCTTATGTGTGGTCAGTCGTCTGGTGCCGCGCTGTGTGCGGCCTTTCAGATTGCTCAGTCCCTTGAAGATGCGGTCATTGTCTGTATTTTTTGCGACTGTGGCGACAGATATTTGAGCACCGGGATGTGGGAATGGAACCGGTCGTGAACCTGGAGCTTTCAGGAGAGCCGCACAATATCATCGCCGCACACTCAGTGTCCGAATATCCCAATGAGTGCTGCGGTGTCATCACACTGCGAGAAGGCGAAATCACCGTCCACCAGTGCCGCAATATTTTGGACGATCTCCACGCACAGGACCCAGAGGGCTATCCACGAGATTCGGCGAACGGGTACTACATCGACCCCGATCAGCTTCGGGCCATCCTGGAGCAGACCGAAAAAGACAGTGGAGAGGTCGTTGGTTTTTACCACTCCCATCCAGACGTTGGGGCCTATTTTTCCGATGAAGACCATGAGCGCGCCATGTTTTTTGATGAACCGATCTACCCACGAGCCGTGCATGTCGTAGTTTCGGTGAAAAAGGGCCAGGCGAAAGAGGTCAAGAAATTTGTCTGGAACGTCGAAACCAGGTCGTTCGACGAGATCACCGCCGGTTAGGTTGCCCCGACTGATCTGTGATGTGACCGGTGTCGTTGGTGTCTGGAATAGCGAAGGCGGTTGGCGTCGGGAGGCTCCGAAAAGTATAGTATTGGTTTAGTGCAGTTTGCGCCGCTGACGCGTCTCCTATAACCTAGAGCGAGAGTTGAGTGTAGCAGATCAGATAGGCGAGATCTCGCTGTTTAGGGATCTAAGTGAATAAGAGAGGGAGCGGTTACTTCGGTTTGCGATTGTCGAAGAGTTCGAAACCGATGTAACTCTGTTCACCGAAGGCAAGCGCGTCGGCCAGGTGATGTATGTAGTCCTGTCAGGAGCTGTGGAGATATTGAAACGCGACAAAGCTGGAAACAACGGGCCTCTTACCACTCTTAGGCAGAATGCGTTCTTCGATGAGATGTCTCTATTTGAGCATCAGGAACGGTCAGCCACCGCTCGCATCAAAGAGTCGGGCGAGTTCCTGGTTGTTACGAAGGTGGCGTTTGACAGGATGATGAAAAACGATCCCGCCATCGTCAACCAGATGCTCCTTGTATTCATCAGAACGTTTTCGCAGTGGCTGCGCCCGACCAGCTCCCTCTATGCAGGGTAGGCGGTGAAAGGAGCGATGATGCCAGGATTGAGATTAGGTCACCTGTGGCGATACGGTCTGATATTTCTGACAATCGCGCCGACGCTCGTGTTGGGACGCTCGCTGCTGCCAACACACTCCTCCATCGAGGTGCGCGCAGCAGCCGTGTTTCCCTTGGAGGAGACCACTGTTCGCAGCGGTCGGTGGCGGCGAGGGTTCGGTGTCGGGGTAGGGCTGTCAATCCCGGTTAGAGGAGCGCTGCACATCCGCGCCCGCGCTGAAGTTGCCTCGCTTACCACCGATTCGACCTGGGCGATAAACTTTTACGACCCTCCTGGGGTAACCGCTAGCGGGGGCGACCGGACACTTAGTGGTGGCTATCTGGAAGCTCTTGGTAAACTCGA
Organism: uncultured bacterium; assembly: GCA_964627605.1. Taxonomy (GTDB): domain Bacteria; phylum Latescibacterota; class MWCZ01; order MWCZ01; family CAZVGZ01; genus CAZVGZ01. The sequence goes on from CAZVGZ010000012.1 coordinate 41,339, forward strand.
CCGTATTCGTGTTTTTGGCGGTATTGGTCGGCTTAGGGATTCTCAAGGGGAGTTTTTTGTCACGACAGATCGTGTCAACCGGTTTGTAGGGGTGACCAACTGGGCGTGGAGCGTTCACGGTGGGTTGGGGCTAAACCTTGGCCGTACCGTCGCCATTGAGTTCGCGCTGCACCGAATCGACGTTGGCGGTTCGATATTTACCTACACCCCGCTAAGCGCTGTGATGATGTTCTAGCGATCATGGCGTTATTGGGTGGGGACGACGACCGGGGCTATTATGGACTCGCGGGTCTGATGGTCAACTAGCACGTATAACGATTACAGTTCTATCATCCTCTTGCGGCAACACTTTCGACCCGCCAAAAGGAACGATTTTGTCCGAATCTGGGATACTCAGTGCGATCAGGAATCGTCTGTCCATCGATTGGGGGTCTGGCGTGCCAACCTTGTCGCACCATACCATCCAACTGCCGAACTGGCCACAAGATATGGACGGCTACCGGATAGCGCACCTGTCCGATTTTCACTGCCGCCCATCTATCACCTTTCAAGACTTAGCCGATCTCGTCGAACAGGTTGATTCGGTCAACGCTAATCTGGTCGCAATGACGGGAGATTTTACTGACCGAACTGACCCACAGACTTTCGCGCGGTTAGGAGAGTTCGCCGATGGGATCGCTGCGCCTGATGGGGTGATAGCTGTCTTCGGTAACCACGACCATATTACCGGAGCCGCAGAGGTCGAGCGGGCGCTGGTGTCAGGTGGTGTGGAGATACTAGAAGGCCGGGGTCGGCTGGCGTCTGACAACAACAGCGGCGTTTGGGTATGCGGGGTGGGGGACCTGGATCAAGATATAATCGACCTTGATGGCGCTCTGGCGAACGCTCCCCCCGATTGTGTGGTGTTGCTTCTTGCACACCACCCAGACACCCGGTTGGTGATAGAAGGACGAGGTGTGGACGTGATATTCAGCGGCCACACCCACGGCGGGCAGGTGTGTTTGCCAGGAGGTCGCGCTGTAGTGAGCAATGTTCTTTTACCGATGGGCGAAATCACAGGCCTGCAGTGGAGTAATGGCACAGCGCAAGTGATGAGCAGAGGGATAGGATGGACCGGCCTGCCGTTGAGGCTTTGGTGTCCACCTGAAATACCGGTGGTCACGTTCTACCGATCGCGAGCGGATGACATATCAGTGTGAGCAAGGTTTTTTGTATGATTTCTCAAAGTCAGCGCTTGCCAAATTCCCAGTCTTTCATCGTTTCTATCGCTCTGTGATTTGTGAGGTCCAGGTGCAGCGGCGTCACCGAGACATAGCCAGCCTCTACAGCAGAAAAATCTGCACCTTCGTCGGTCTCCCAATAGGGACCTTCACCTGCGACCCAGTAGTAAGGGCGGCCACTGGGATCGCGTTTCTTGACGATCTGCTCTGAATAGGTTCTCTTGCCCTGGTGAGTTAACTTGATGCCGCTCAGCTCCTCCCAGCCGACATCAGGCACGTTGACGTTGAGCAGTGTGTCTGGCGGCATCCCATTATCCTGCACCAGGGCCACCAGCTCTGCGGTTACTTGTGCGGCGGTGTCGTAGCGTGTGTTGCCGAACAGACTGACTGCCAAAGATGGATGTCCCAAAAGTGTGCCCTCCATCGCAGCGGCGACGGTGCCGGAGTAGGTGATATCGTCCCCAAGGTTCGATCCGGCATTGACACCGGAGACCACGAAGTCTGGTCGTTCGCCGTCGATGGCCCCGAGCATCCCCAAAAGCACGCAGTCAGTCGGTGTGCCATCCACGCGCCATACGTCGTTTTCAACCTGGTCTACCCGCAGTGGGTGGTGCAGGGTGAGCGCGTGGCTAGAGGCGCTCTGCTCCCTGTCAGGTGCCACGACAACGACCTCCCACCGCTCGCTCAGCACACCCCTCAAAGTTTGCAGCCCTTCGGCGAAATGGCCGTCGTCGTTGGTTAGCAGTATCCTCATGGCATCTGTTATTCCTCTATGTCCGCTTCGAACCTGCCTAGGCGGCAGACCTCAGTTTCAAGCTCAATCCCAAAACGTTCATTAACCGCAGTCGCTAATCTCCGGGTCAATCTAAGCAGATCCGATGCGGTGGCTTGGGAGCGGTTGACAATAATATTCGCGTGCTTGTCCGAGACCGCAGCGCCGCCCTCGCTCTGCCCACGCGCACCAACCCTGTCCAGCAGCACCGCCGCTGCGAGCCTCTTGCCGTCATCCGCCAGTCCAAGCTCCTCCAACAGCCTCACTCGATCCCCTTCGCGTTCGATGTTCTTGAAGAACGATCCGGCGGTCGGTTCTAGCACCGTCGGATGTTTGGAGTGTCGGATTCCTAGAATATCGCGCCTCCGTTTCCGCATCTGTTCTCTGTCGCCACCAGGAAGCGAAAACGTAGCGTCGAGGATGATCTGGCTGGTGTTTTCCAATGCGCTAGAGCGGTACTTGAATTTTAGGTCAGCGGCGGTTACATCCCGGCTTGCACCGTCCAAGTCGCACACGGTGGCACCTACGAGATAGTCGGAAACTGACTCGCCGTAAGCCCCAGCGTTGCCGTAGATCGCCCCGCCGACCGTGCCTGGAATCCCGGAACCGGCGGTAAACCCATCATAGCATCGCTCGATAGCCGCCACGACAAGATCGTCCCAAATCACACCAGCACCTACAGATATGGCTCCATCGCCTTGCCAGCAGATGTCGGTGAGCCCGTTGACAATCACCAGACCGTCATACCCGCTATCAGAAGCCAGCACGTTGCTTCCACCGCCGATGCAATAGGTCTCAATCCCAACACGCCTGGCAACGAGAAGCAGGCCCGTGAGTTCGTCGGGAGTCGCTGCGCGAGCCAACCATCTTGCAGGGCCGCCAATGCGCAGAGTGGTGTGGTCTGACAGCGGTTCGTTTTCGCGGACGTCCGAGCATATAGCGGACAGTTCCCGCGCGATGGGGTCTGCGGCTGATTGGGGGGATTCTGTGGTAGTCACGATGCCAAAGATACTGTGAAGCGGGCACCTGGTCCTAGCCGTCGCTACCGAATCAGGACCATCCGCCTCGTCAGTTCCCAACCATCTCCCTTCAGGCGATAGAGATACACCCCGCTGGCGGCTGGGTGGCCAGCGTGGTCAAGACCGTCCCACACTACCGTGTGGTGAACTTGGTCTACAGGGCCGTCGCTCAACGTTCGTACAAGCTGGCCACCGAGGTTGTACACCGCAAGACTCATCCTCTCGTTTGATGGAGTGCTGAAATGGATGGTTGTGGTCGGGTTGAAAGGGTTGGGGGTGTTTGGGTGCAGTTTGGCAGTGATGGCGTCGGGCGTTACCTCCGCGCCTATGCCTGTGGTGGTCATGGAGAATTCCTGAACGTCGTTCGGAATGTTACTGTGTATGACGCTGCTGCGCACGGTGATTTCAGGGGACAGGTAGGCGTGAACGCCTCCGGCTCCCTCTTTGGCAACGTTGTCGTATACTGCACAAAATTCCATGTTGACGACTGAATTCGAGCGCTTCACATACATCACACCACCTCTTTTGTTCGCTTCATTCGATCGAATCACGCAGCCTGTCATGACCACCTGACTCCCAATAATAGCCAGGCCACCACCTTCGCGGCTGAGGGTCGATCCACCGATGACCCCTGCTCGATTGTTTTGAACAACGCACTGTGTTAACTCGGCTGTAGATCCCTTCAGGTGAAAACCACCACCTCCCACTAAAGCGCGGTTCTTTTCGACCGTGCATGAGTCCATCGACACCGTACCATTATATGCGGCGAAAACGCCCCCACCGTAGTAGGCGCTGTTATCTATGATGACTGAATTAGCCATCTCCACGCCCCCTTGCCTGTGGGTGTCGAGATACAGGCCCCCACCATCGTGAGCCGAGCCGCCACTGATGCGGCAATATCCAAAGCGGCTTATAGTTTCTCCGGTGATCCTAAAACGTAATCAATCCCCAAATCTATCGCCGCCTGAAACGACGACAACGTATTCTGCGCGGCTGCCTGATGCGCTCCCCTGTGGGCGATTGTGACGATCCGCTTTCTCTGTGAATCCGGCATCTCATCCGATCTCCTGGCGCATCCCAAATGGATTAATAAGACTGTCGCAACCAGTGGGGTTAGGTATCTGACGGCCACTTTCGGTAATCAACCTTTCAGACCTGTCAGAGTCACGCCCTGGATGAAATAGCGCTGCGCGAAGAAAAAGAGCGCGACTACCGGGGCGACCATCACTACTGACGCCGCCATGAGCATCCCGTACTCGGCGCTGTGGGAGTCTTTGAACATGTAGAGGCCCAGGCTGATGGGCATCAGCTCTTTGGAGTTGACGTACAAGAGCGGCCCAAAAAAGTCGTTCCAGGTGCCCATAAACTGAAAAATCGCAATTGCCGCCAGAGCTGGCTTGATGAGCGGCAACATCACCATTCGCCAGACGCTAAGATATCCGGCACCGTCGATTTTTGCGGCATCTTCGAGATCGTTGGGAATCGAGAGCATGAACTGCCTCAATAGAAATATGAAGAAACCTGAGCCGAACGTGCTTCCTAGAAACAGCGGTCCCCAGGTGTTGTAGAGCCCCAGTTCGCGCCATATCAGGAACTGGGGGATCATCACCACCTGCCCGGGGACCATCATTGTCGCCAGCAGAACGCCAAAAACGACGTTCCTTCCAGGCCAACTGATGCGACTGAAGCCGTAAGCTATCAGGGAGCAACTAAGCAGTTGGAGTGTGATGTTCAGCAGCGTCAACACCACGGTGTTAAACATGAAACGCCCAAACGGAATGTAGGACAACGCATCTTTGTAGTTGTCGGTGTATTTACGCCAGACCGCTCCTAACCACGACACTTTTGAGAGGGTAATGCGCAGCGCGATCACGCCTGGATTTACGTCTGCTTCAGTGTTTTGGCGCGTCAGCCGAAGCACCTCACGCTCCTCCTGACGCGGTGTCGTCAACTGCCACGACGCACTCTTGAGCGCTTCGGTGCTCAGGAGCGCATGATCGTCTGAAACCCAGGTGCCGACGCTGGTGGCGACCTCTGCTTGAAGCTCGTGGAACGAATGGTCGGACTTGAAAGTCACCTCCACGCGGCGCAATCGCTCCACCGGAACAGGGGAATCGAAAGTGGCTTCCATGACCACCGCATCAGCCTGCCTGAAATCGTAGGGGATGCGCAGAATGCTACGCGACTCAAACGTATCGCTCGCCGCCTCGATTTCAGGCGTAACCACACGCCATAGTGATGAAGCGCTTTCTACCGGGTAGTCAGACAGCGTTATATCCTGAACGGTGATAGCGCCCAAACCGAAAAACTGCTCGGTGGTTTCGCCACGCCATGTATACATATATGGCGACTGCTCGACCTTTTGAGGCACTTCTGGAATCCACTGCGGCGGCAGGACGAACATCTCCTTGTCCGCTTTGAAGCTGGTGGTAATCAGCCAGAAAAACGGCAGTGAGAACAGGATGCAGCCTGTCCACAGCATGACGTGAACTCCCAATCGCTGGCGATTTTTTGCGCTCTTCTGGCTCGGCATTTTTTTCTTTTTTTCCTTCGTTCTATAGTGTCTACGTTATTCTGACCGGCTGTGAAGCGCTGCGAATTTGGCGACCCGACTGCCAATGCTCATAACTCTCTCGCGCACGTCGTCGTCCTTTAGCTGCATATCGTCATCAAAGGCGCTGCGGGCGTTTGGAATCGAGACCTACTCCGGGAGTACCCAGACGCCAATCACCGCAACGTCGCCGGACGCCGACACTGAAAAACCAAAAAATCGTCTTCCGCGCCGTCGGAGGTCAGGAGCTTCGCCTCCTCTGTCCAACTGCTGTCTGTCTGACGCTCGTACACGTAAACCGCGCCAGCATTGCTGTAATTGTCGTCGTCAAGGTAGGTGCCCATCACGGCAACGTCGCCGAACACCGACACCGAAGAACTGAACTGGTCATCCGCCGAACCGTCGGACGCCGACAGCTTTTGCTGCTCAGTCCAGCTGCCATCAGCCTGACGCTCGAACACATACGCTGAGCCAGTGTTGAAGACATCGTAGTCATCACCAACCGCACCAATCACGGCAACGTCGCCGGATAATGACACCGAACCGCCGAACTGGTGACGTTCCGCGTCGTCGGAGGCAAGGAGTTTCTGGATTTCGGTCGCGGAATCAGTCGCCCCCACCAAAGCCAACATCAGTCCGCATCGCACCGTCAACTCGCAACAACAATGCATCTCACACCTCCCAATCGTTCCCCCGATTGGTGAATTCCGCCGGTGTCTCTCAACGAAAATCCTGTCACTACCAATATAGACGGACGAAAGCTCCGTTTTGATGAATCCGTCGACCAGCTCACCATGCCGCCAGTGTGAGAATCCCGGTTGGCGGCATCAGTACCAGTGTCAAATATACGCTCATCTATCATTACCTTTCGCCGCCTTCGTAGTGGACCCAGCGCGGCGCGAGTTTGAGTTGGACCATTGTTAGGAGGAGGATGATTACGAAGAGAATCCACGCCATCGCCGAGGCGTAGCCCATGCGCAGATACTGGAATGCGTTGTTGAACAGGTAGTAGACGTAGAATAGCGTGCTGTCCACCGGGCCGCCTGCGGTCATTATAAACGCCTGAGTGAACACCTGTAGAGTGCCGATGACGCCCATTATCAGGTTGAAAAAAATGTAGGGGCTCAGCATCGGCAGCGTGACGTGGACGAACTGAGACCAGTGGCCTGCACCGTCAATCTGTGCGGCTTCGTAGAGATGGTCGGGAATCCCTTTCAGCCCTGCAAGCCAGATTATCATGCTTGACCCAGCACCCCAAAGCCCCATGACTACGATAGCGGGCTTGGACCAGTCCTCGCTCTGAAGCCAAAGCGGTTGGCCGATGCCAAAGTTGTCCAGAAGAATGTTTAGCATCCCACTGGACGGATGGAGTACCCATATCCAGAGGATTGATGACGCTACTGCAGGCACTATCGCTGGCAGGTAGTAGACCGTCCGGTAGAACGACATCCCCTTGATGTTGGCGTTGAGGAGCATAGCGATCGCCAAGCCCGCCGCCATTCCCACAGGCACTCCGATCATCATAAAAACGGTATTCCACAGGGATTTCCAGAAGATCGGATCGTTTGTAAACAGCTCGACATAGTGCTCTACTCCGATCCATTTGGCTGGACTGAGCACGTTGTATTCGGCGAAACTCATCACTATCGACACCACGAACGGCCCTGCCATAAGCAGCACGAAGCCGAAAATCCAGGGCGAAATGAACCCGACGCCCGCTGCTAAGTCGCGGCGTTGAACTCGGCCCAGATGAAACCGCTTGCGTTTGAATATCCACATCGCGGCGATGGCCAAGATAATGAGCGCAACGCAGGTCAGAGCGACGCTAGTCCAGTCGACAAGACCGCCAGCGCTGGAGTTGATGAGCCGGTCGAGTTCGGCCTGTATTGTGGCGGTGCCCAATTTGAGAGCGGTTTCAGGCGTCAGTTTGTGATAGGTCGCCATATTGATGGCACGCCCTATCTCGTCCCAAAGCACTTGTGATGCAGGAGTTACATCCCTGAAATCAGAGTACTCCATCATCGCCGCGCAATCGTGGTACCCCTGCTTCAGTCGTTGGGGAAGATCGGGATTGGCGTCGATGAAAATTTCAGCGAGCGTGCGGCCTATTTTTCGGTTGGCGGGTATGCCCATCACATAGGGTCTACCTCTGCTTCTGTTGTAATTAAGCTGAGTGCGCGTGCTTAGACTGGCGGCTTCAATGCTTGTCATGAACTGTATGAACCGCCACGCCAGTTTGGGGTGCCGAGCGTTCCGTGGGATCGCGTAGGAGAAGCCACCGGACCACGTTGTGGGTTTTCCTCCCGGTGGCAGTGGCGTGGGCATCACTCCGAATTCGGTCTGTGGTTTGTATCGCGCAATAGTGCCCAGGAAGCCGTTTGTGGAGACCACCATCGCGAGCTGGCCGGTGAGAAAAGGGTTTAGAAACTCGCCCTGGAAGCTGGAGCTAAAACCTTCGATTCGAGGCCGCCCGCCGAACATGTCGTAGAACTGTGTCATCCACGTCAGCGCCTCGACTATCGCGGGATCATCCAACGTGCATGTTCGCCCATCCCCACTCATAAACCGCCCGTGGTTCTGCCATGCGTACATGTGGAGCCAGACGTTGCCATAGATAGGAATAAACCCGATCCGCAGGTACCGCCACGCCTCTGGCGGATGAGCGATCCCGTCGTCGTCAACTATCCCTTGGCGTCGGTCAGTGATCGTAAACCTGTGCGCGTTCACCATCTCGCTGGACCACTCTACCGGAAGCACCAGATTGCGGGGGTCATCCAAAATCAACGCTCTGGCTTCCGAGTCGGGCATAGCCACCAGAAGGTTGAACACTTCCACGTCGCGCCAAGTAGCCGGGCTGATCAGACCGCCTTTTTCATCCAAGAGGCCCGCTGTGATCGCTACATCGGTCACCGCCAAGCGCAGACTCCACTGGCCCAACTCCCGCCAGGATTTTGGCGGCTGAGGGTTGCCCAGGCTGTCGATCAGGTCTACGCGGCGAAGCTCGCTAGAGCTGTAGAAAAGCGCCCTGTCATCTGTGCCATTGGGAATGGCGTAAGTCTTGTTGTTATAAACAGTTTCATTCCAACAGGCATCGAAAAAACTGCTCTGCTGGATGGCGTGTGGTCCGGTTTGGCTCTTTAGAAAGTCGTCGAGAGTAAGGAACGCATCCCGCGCCGCCCAGCTCGACACTGTGAACCGGTCCTGATTGATCACATCCGGCGCTGCTCCCCCAACTACCGCAGTAAGCATTTTTTGGGGGTTTTGACCGCCCCCGGCAGGACTGGTTTCGACTTTGACGCCGGGGTTGGCCTGCTCGAACGCGTCCACCGCAGCGAAAAACCCGACCCTGCCCTCGCCCTCGCCTATGCCCCATACCACCAGTGTTGTGTCAGCGGCGTTGGCCGGACCCGTCAAACATATTAAAGCGGCAATTGTGAAAAGAAGTGGATATCTGACACGCGAAAGGAGGCGGTGAGTTCTGAGTGCACGAAGAAATCGCTGCGACCCGCTGAGGTCTGCCATCGGCGTTGAACTACTAGGCATAGGTTAGATCCGCAGGTTTGGTTGGTGTGGCGTGGAAGTGGGCATCCAGATATGGGTATTGAACTGTATGCGTCAGCAACTCGCTGGGCAACACCTTCACAGACATGACTAAAGCTGCACCACGACGGAGCGGTATGGCGCTTCGGTCAACTTCGCTTGGTGGCGACGACGAATGTCCGGTCCCGGTCAAGGAATGTACCGTACGACATCAGCCGCTTCTCGTCAATTGAGAAGAGTGTGTCGATTACATCCAGTACCCTACAAGCCCGTCACCTTCGTGGGCTGGTGGGTGCGATTCAAAAAAAGCGTACCCTCTGGCACCAAAAACGCCGCGCATTTCGAGAAATACGACTCGATATCCTGAGATGTATTCTCGTCAAAAGTGGAGTGGTTGGCGAACGAAAGAACGAAGTCGTATTCGGGTTTGGCGTCTAACTCTTCAAAACTGGATGTCCAAAAATGGGCGTTGTCTACACCTAGATTGTCAGCGGCGGCAATGCCGATGTCGATGTTGATCAAAAAAGGGTTGAGGTCGAATCCATCAGTCTTGGCTGCGGCTACCGACAGCGACAGAAACCCTGAATTGCAGCCTATCTCCAACACACGTTTGGCCTTGACGTGATCGGCAAGTTCCATCGAATCGACGCGGCCCTTGGTATCGCGAAGACCGGTTATTCCCAGCGCATAGGTGGGCGGCTGTCCAATCAAAAACACAAAAACCCGGAGGAGGTGGTAGTGACCTTCTCCGGGTTTTTGTCTTTGGCAGGGTGTGGAGTATCTGTGGTCGATCAAGCGAGCAGTCGAGATTTGGCGATCTGATGCTTGGGCCAACCGCCGTCAGGTTCACTAAGCGCGTAGGTGTAGGGGGCCATCCGGTGCTGCTCATCGACTTCGTACCCATACTGGTCCAGATGTTCTTCCGGTGGCAGAAAACCGTCATCAAGACGTTCGAGCCAATCGTCGAGCTCTCTATCCAACCCCCGCTCAATCTCAGCCATCTCCGGGTTGCCGATGAGGTTGTTTAGCTGATCGGGGTCGCTGATGTTGTCAAACAGTAGCCACGGTCCACCTGGATCACGCGCATACGTGTACTGCTCCGTGCGCACCATCCTCCACGGCTTCTCAACCTGCTCTGCAAACGGCACCATTATCGAGATAAACGCCGATGATGGTCCGCTCTGATTACCTGCAATCACGCCTGATAGATCCGCCCCTTCGACACTTCGGGGGCACTCAATGTCCATCCACGACAGAAGCGTCGGCATCAGGTCTGGTATGTTCACCAACACTCCGGATACATCGCCGCTTTCCAGCGCTCCTGGATGGCTGACAATCAGAGGCACAAGAACCGACTCGTCCCACGGCCACTGTTTGCGATACCGCCCGTGCGCCCCCAACATATCGCCATGATCGGAGGTAAACACCACGATCGTATCATCGCTCAACCCCTGTGCCTCAAGACTGTCTGGAATCCGCCCGATGTTGTCGTCAATGGCGCTTATGTGGGCGTAATATCCAGCCAGATCGCGTCTGTTGTCCGGTGTATCCGGTGTGTTTTCAGGAAGCTCTATTTCATCGGGATCGTAACTGTCAATCCACCTGTCAGGGAGCTGGTCGTAAGGGTTGTGGGGAGGCGACCAGGACAGAAACAGGCAGAACGGATTTTCGCGTGATTCGATCCAACGCAGAGCCACGTCAGTTTCGTAGTCGACGCAGTATTCGTCGGTCATGATAAGCGAATCGGTGTCTTCGTAATAGTATGGCGACAGGTAGTCGCGGTGGTCGCAGTTGATGGCATGCCAGAAATCAAACCCAAACCGTCGCGGGCCTGGTGGCGTAAATGTATAGCGTCCTGGGCCGTCCAAATGCCACTTGCCCACGTAGCCGGTATCGTAGCCTTCGTCCCTTAGAACATGGGCGATCGTGATCTCATCGATGGACATCTGAATGTCGTTTAGAAAAACGCCAGTCGATTGGGCATATCGGCCGGTCAAAAGACTCGCCCGCGCCGGTGTGCAGACCGGCATGTTCGTTGTTCCGTTTACGAATCTGACGCCGCTTTCAGCCATCCGATCAAGGTTGGGTGTTTTGACCTGCGGGTTGCCGGAGCAGCCCATATCCTTGGCGCGCATTTGATCGGCGAGAACGAAAACGAGATTTGGGCGATCTGGCACAGGCTTCTCCGATGTTGGTTGTTGCTTGGGTTTGACGGTCTTTTCAAGGCTTCGCGGTGCTACCTCACCGTCCCTAGAAATTGGGCTGCCGCTTTTGCTTGAACGCTTTGATGCCTTCCTTAGCATCATCAGTCATCAGGCATCGCATATACGCTTCGGTATCGCGGACGTAACTGCTTTTCGTCCACGGCCCCTCATCGGCGTGAATGAGGTTCTTTGTCTCTCTCAAGGCTATTGGCGGCATCGAAAGAAGCCGCTCTGACACCGCCCTGGCGCGCTCCATGAGCTGATTTTGGGGCACTACCTCGTTCACCAAGCCCCAATCAAGCGCCTGTTTGGCTGTAATCGGCTCAGCGGTGAGGCACATCTTCAGCGCACGCGCTTTCCCAACGAGTGCCGTCAGTTGCGCGATCCCGTAGCCCGGTGCCCATCCCAGAGCGATCTCAGGCATTCCGAAACGCGCCATCTGCCCGGCTATGCGCATATCACAAGCCACCGCACAAACGCAGCCTGCACCCAACGCATCTCCGTTAATCGCGCCGATCACTACTTGCGGAAGACTCTCGAAGCCTAGATATATCTGAGCCTGCTCTAGACTCAATTCGCGCACCTCTTCAGTGGTCAGTGACGCCAGTTCTTTGACATCGTCCCCTGCGCAGAACGCCGAACCGGAGCCGGTGACGATCACCACACGGACATCGTCGGGATGACCCTTTAGCCACGACAACACATTTTGCCACTCATCGGTCATCTGCTGATTGACGGCGTTGAGCGACTGTGGTCGGTTGAGGGTGATGGTGGCTGTCTGACCTGCTACCGCTACTGAAATGGTAACCAGTTGAGGCAGGTTACCGCCGATTACTGCCACATCGTCGGAGTTGAGATCATCCTGCGGCTGCATCTCGTCTGAACGACCAGACTTGCGGGCGACCCTGTTTTGGAACCTGCTGAGTTCAATCACCGCACGACGATGAGCGCCGCTGCCGATCTGTTCATACTGGTCATATGCTGACACCTCAAAATCGACCACAGTGCCTTCAATCGAGGTGACTGTGGCGACCGCCCTCACCTCCCCACCCACCAGCGTCGCAGCGGTGTGCTATATGTCCATCGACATTCCCACCGGCTCTTCACCTGGTTCCAGATTGTCTGCGATGGCAGCTCTGGCGGCGTGCTCCATCAGGTCTATCATCGACGGCGTGGAAAACACCGCGACGCCACCACCAGTACCAAGGCGGATTGAGTGGGCGTCGCCAACCGTGAGCGAAACCTCTCCTGTCTGTCCGACCCCTATGGGTTCTCTCATACCATCTTGCCTATCGTTCTGTCGCTCCAGCTATCGCCGCCGTGATTACGACATCACCGTCTCAGGGTTGAGCCCTGCCAACTCGTCCAGCACAAAGATCCCATCCTGACGAACCAGAACTCCGTCGAAGAACATCTCGCCGCCGCCGTGACCCTCGTCTTGGAGCATCACCATATCCCAATGGACCTGGGAGCGGTTGGAGTTGTCCGCTTCGTCATAGGCGTTGCCTGGCGTGAAATGAAACGATCCAGCGATCTTTTCGTCAAACAGCGGGTCCAGCAGCGGTTCGGTGATGTAGGGGTTGCACCCGATGGCGAACTCGCCGATGTACCGAGCGCCTTCGTCGGTGTCCAGAATACTGTTTAGCGCTTCGGTTTTGTCTCCAGCCGATGCCTCGACAATCTTACCGGCCTCGAACGATAGTGTAATATTCTCGAACGTTATGCCCTGGTTGATGGTCTTGGCATTGAACGAGATTGTACCGCTGACGGAGTCCTTCACCGGGCTAGTAAACACCTCACCGTCAGGGATATTTCTGTCGCCACCACAACTTACCGTGGGGATACCAGCGATGGAAAAGCGAAGATCGGTGCCAGAGCCGACTATTCTTACTTCGTCTGTTCTATCCAGAAGCTCCACAAGCGGTGCCATCGCATTGGACATCTTTTCGTAGTCCATTGTGCAGACCTGAAAATAGAAATCCTCAAACGCTTCGGTGCTCATTGAAGCCTGCTGTGCCATCGACGGCGTCGGGTATCTGAGGACCACCCATTTCGTCTCGCGGACGCGAATCTCGGTGTGGACCGGATGCCACCAGTGCTTTTTATAGAGGCTCATCTGCTCGTTCGAGACATCAGAGAGTTCGGTGACGTTTAGAGTTCCTCTGACCCCGATGTAGGCGTCTGCTTTCTCCATCCGGTACTTCTCAATGTCTCCGATCATTGCCATCTGCGGCTCTTCGGCGGACATGTACAGCTCTCTTAGGACCCTGTTGTGCTTGAGGCTCACCATCGGTCTCGCGCCCCTGGCGCTGGCAGCGCGCATGATGGAAACGACCAGTTCATCAGGAACATCAAACGCTTCGATAAGTACGGTCTCACCTGGTTGGAGCTCTGTGGAGTGGCAGGTCAACACTTCTGCTAACCGGTCGAGACGTGGATCGTGCATAGCGAAGACTATCCTTTGGCTGCCGTGCGTCGTTGCGCTCGGCGCATCTCAAGATATATGCGGCGACTCTTTTTCTTGGCTCGGTTGTGTTGGCGAAGGGTGCGGCTGAATGTGTGAGTGCCGTCCCAGTTCGCTACAAAATATACGTAGTCAGTGGAGTCAGGCCAGAGCGCTGCTTCAATGGCCTCCGCTCCAGGACTACAGATCGGCCCTGGCGGCAGCCCCTCGTAAAGATAGGTGTTGTACGGCGAGTCGATTGTCACGTCCCTGGTGCTGAGCCACTGCTTTTTGCGGGCGGTGGCTGTGATGTATTTGACTGTCGGGTCCGACCCCAGGAGCATGTTGCGCTCAAGGCGCGTGTGGAACACTTGTGAAATAATCGCTTTTTCACCGGTGGTCTGCGCCTCTTTTTCAACGATCGACGCCAGAGTAAGAACCTGATGCACCGACATGCCCAAGGAGTCGGCCTGCGCTCGCCACTCTTGGGTAACGATCGCATCAAATCTCTCAACCATGCGGACTATCACCTGCTTGGCGCTCATGTGCTCGCCAAACGAGTAGGTATCAGGAAACAGATACCCTTCAAGCGATGCGGAATCCGATCCCAAAGAGCTAGAGAACAGGCTGTCGAAAGCCAGATCAGCAACCTCCGCAGAATCGATGTTTTTCAGACTGTTGCCTAATACGCCGGCTGTCTCTGGTATCGTCAGGCCCTCGCGGACGGTTACGCGATGGAGGATCGCGCCGCCTTTGAGTAGCTGGCTCAAAATCCGGTCGGTGGGCCACGACTGGTCGATCTCGTGAATCCCGGCGCGAAGATTCTGTCCCGAACCATCATACCGGGCGCGAAGCCGGAAAAAAGTGGCGCTGCGGATCAGGCCCATACTCTCAAGCCGCTTGGATACAGTCAGGGCGGTCATCCCGTTATCTATTTGGAAACTTGAGAGGTTTGCGACGTCCGACACCGGGCTGTTGAGGTGATTTGAGACCAGCGTCGCCGCGACACCACCGACAGCAACAGAGATCACCCCCGCCCCCAACCCCCAAACCCATACCCGCCTTTTATTCACGATCCCCGTCCCCTCAGAACTCACGGGGTCGCCTGCAAGGAGTAATCGCACTCGGTGGAGCGCCACCACAAAGAGCAACAACAGCCGGAAAACTGCCAAAAGCGGCGTGAGGATCAGAATCCACAATAGCGACAGAGCTGTCGCCGCCGCCATTTTGAAGAAGCCGCTACCCTGCATGGCCCTTTAGGTAGTCCCGCAGAATCAGCACAGCAGCCCTCTGGTCAACCACCTGCTTTGAGCGGATTGCGCGACGCTTACCTCGGCTTTTGCGTCGCTGCCCGTCCATCGCCGCCACCGCAAACGCCTCCTCAGCCGCTGCGGCTTCTATCATCTCTTGCTCGGCTGCCCAGCTTGTCAGCCCCTCGTCCATGAAAACGACGGGCACTGAAACCTGGGTTTCGAGCGCTTCGGCGAACTTTCTGGTAATCAGAGTCTGCTCTGACTCTCCACCGTCGAGATGAAGCGGCAAGCCGACTACGATTGTTTTTAGGTCGTCCAGCTCTTGCACCAATCCCACGATCTGCCGCACAGCGTCTTTAGTGCCGGTGACAATAAGCGTTGGCCTTGGATGGGCATCTATCCCAAGCGGATCGCTCACTGCGATGCCTACCCGCCTGGTTCCATAATCAACACCCAGAATAGACATGGGCGTAAACTCCTGACCTGATCTCGTTCAACACTTCTCTGTGGGCGGTAAACGCGACATTGGCTGGGGGCGATCTAAGATCAAACCATCGGGCGTCTGATGCGTCATCCCCAGCTTTGAGGTCACCGCTCCATCCATCGACCCAATAGACTATAAACAGCGCATGTGTTCTGGGGTCATCTGTGCCGGTCTTGACATCCAGCATCACCGGCGGACCCTCCAAAACCAAAGCTGTCTCTTCGGCTATCTCCCTGGCAAGAGTATCTTGAGGACGCTCCCCATACTCCATGAACCCGGCTGGAAGGCACCAGTCACCGAGATACGGCTCTATAGCCCTCTCAACAAGTAGCACCTTGCCACTTTCTACGAGTACTCCACCTACGGCGGGGGACGGATTTACGTAGTAGACGAAACCGCAGTCTTGGCAAATAGGCCGCCGAACATCACCGTCGCTCTTTATAGCCAGTCCGCCACCGCACTTGGGGCAGAACCGGTAGTCTGGCAGCGGGTAGAGCGCGCCATCCAGAGCGCGAATAGTGTTGTCGCTACCGCGTTCGCCAGGAGTTTCTACCATCCACCCCTTATCCGTTTCGCATTCAAGCCCTCGGCTCTGAGTTTCTCCACTTGGCGACCTCCTCCTCCGCTGAGAGAATCTCCCTGTGAAGAGCGTCCAACCGCTGTATTATCGGATCAGGCAGATCGCTGTGGTCGAGCTCGTTCATCACTATACGTTTGCCTTTGTGTCGGACCACCCGGCCTCTGACACCCACCACAGTGCTGTCTGGAGGAACGTCGTCCAACACCACCGTATTGGCTCCGATAAGAACATTGTCGCCAATGGTGATGTTCCCCAAGATTTTGGCTCCAGCTCCCACCACAATCCCATTTGCCAGGGTTGGATGGCGCTTGCCGGTCTCTTTCCCGGTGCCCCCCAATGTCACCCCCTGAAACAGGGTGCAGTCGTCACCTATCTCCGCAGTCTCACCGATAACTATCCCCATCCCGTGATCGATGAAAAACCCAGCGCCTATCCTGGCGGCTGGATGGATTTCAATGCCGGTGACAAAACGGGCGACCTGCGAGATCAGCCGAGGGATAAACGGCAGACCCCACTTTGAAAGAGTATGGGCTATCCTGTGCGCCCAAAGGGCGTGAAGGCCCGCATAGGTAAAGACGACCTCGAACAGCCCCCAGAAACCTCTGGCAGCAGGGTCTCGGTCGAACACCGCCTTAATGTCACGAAACATTATAGAGACCTGCTCTTAGCTTGAAATCACCAGCACAGCATAGAAAAATACTCTCACAGGTGGCCGTTCTCAACGCTCCGAGTGTCCATCGCCGTGTCAGCGGCTGCCGAACCGGGTTGATCCCGACATTCGTTTTGACAAGCTCGTGACCCAATTCATTACCTTCTAATGCCACGAACCGACACCGTAGCCATCCAAAAACGCAAGGCCAGAGGGCTGTATGACTGTGCCGCTCATTTTTGACGAATCGAGGCCCGGACGAACCGGTGCTAGCTTCCCCAAGCCAGAGGTTCCGGTCCGTCCTATAGACGAACTGATACCGCCCAAGTTCCTTAGATCGACACCACTCAGGTTGCCAGAGGTCAGTGAAGGCACCGCCGTAAGGCATTTTACACGCCTGTCGGTGATGAATCACCACATCGACAAAGACATCTATCCGCTCGGATCGTGCACAATGAAATACAACCCCAAAATAAACGAGAGGATCGCTCGGCTTCCCACAATCGCGTCTGCTCATCCGCTATCTCCACCAGAATTCGCCCAGGGACCTCTGCGATTGATCTACGAGCTAGGGGAGCTGCTGAAATCGATAACCGGTTTTGATGCGATTACTCTACAGCCTGCGGCAGGGGCGCAGAGCGAACTGACCGGGCTGCTGGTAATACGAGCCTATCACCACTCCCGGAACAACACCAAGACGCACATGCTGCAGCCGGACTCTGCCCATGGAACAAATCCGGCGAGCGCGACGCTAGCTGGCTACGACAGCGTCTCGATCCCCACCAATTCCGAAGGCCTCGTGGACCTGGATGCGCTCAAGAAAGCCGTCAACGACGAGACTGCGGGGCTGATGATTACGAACCCTAATACATTAGGGCTGTTTGAGAAAGATATTGAAGAGATAGCCGAAGTGATCCACAGTGTTGATGGGCTGATATATATGGACGGGGCGAACCTCAACGCAATTCTGTCCATCGCCATACCAGCTCTCACCGGTGTCGATATGGTTCATGTGAATCTCCACAAAACGTTTTCGACACCCCACGGTGGCGGCGGCCCTGGGGGTGGTTGTCTGGCTGTCACAGGATCGCTGGGGAAATTTCTGCCAACCCCGAGAGTTGTTGAGTCCGATGGTCGATACGATCTGTCGTGGGATGCGCCACAGAGCGTTGGAAAAATTCACGGGTTTTGGGGTAATGTAGGCGTCATGACGAGGGCGTACGCCTACATAAGGATGATGGGTGCTGAAGGGCTTGCTCGCATATCAAAAACAGCGATCATAAACGCCAACTATCTGCGCTGCAAGCTGAAACATGTCATGGCGCTTCCCTACGACCGCCCGTGCATGCACGAGGTCGTGTTTTCGGGTTCGCGCCAGAAAGCCAAGAGTGTCGGGATGCTCGACATCGCCAAGCGGGTGCTCGATTTTGGCGTCTATGCCCCAACGGTATACTTTCCTCTGGTCGTCCCTGAAGCGATGATGATCGAACCTACGGAGAGCGAGACCAGAGAGACACTGGACAGGTTTGCTGAGATCATCGAACAGATCGCAGCCGAGGTCGATTCCGATAGTGAGGTCGTTCTTACAGCACCTCACAACACCCCTGTGGGCAGACTGGACGAGGTTCGCGCCGCCCGCAGCCCAGACCTGCGCCACGATTTTGGCTAGATAACCTCTACCACTTTGGTCGAAAATCTGAACGTCAACCGCCGAGTTCAACTACGGTCAGAGAAGATGAAAGAAAAAATTTCCGGCGATCAGGTACGTGGTGTTATCACGATGTCGGATGTCCTTGTGGTCTGCCACCACGCTCTTCTTGCTCTTGCAAACGGCCAAGCGAAAAATCCGCCGCGCAAACAGAGCATCACAGAAGATGGCTTTCACCTGGAGATGAGCGCCGAAATTAGAGTCGCCGACGGGAGACTGTTGGCCAGCGGAAAGAAAGTCATAGACGAGCGCAACGCTTCCGACGCCGAAAGAGGTCGTGCGCTTGGGGTACGCGAGGCTGCGGTTGTTCTCGACAACCCTGCGACGGGTCAGCCAGCCTTCACGGTAGATGCCGAAACAATAACGAACTGGCGAACCGGTGCAGTAGCAGCGTTAGCAGCAGGCTACCTGACCAGCGGTCCGGTGAGCCGTGTAGCCATTGTGGGAACAGGCAGGACAGCAGAATCGATCGCTATGGGGGTGGACGAACAGCTCCGTCCAGATTTAATTAGCGCCACGAGCCGGACCAGCGAGCGATGCCGTGCTTTCATTGATGATATTACCCCTTTGGTTCACGCGGAACTGAAAGCAGATCAGAGCGATATCGGTGTTTTGACCCAGAGCGCCGATGTCGTGTTTGCCGCTGTACCATCTCCAACCCCCATCATTCTACACGAACATTTGGGTGGTGTCAGACATCTGGGTGTTATCGCTGGTGATCCCCGGACAAGACAGGTGTCCCACGAGGTGATGCGCGACGCGCTGGTCATTCCCGATCATTACGAGCAGGCGCAGGAGTCAGGTGAGTTTATCCACGCCATTGACATCGGCGAACTGGAACACTTCGGTCTGCATTCAAACGATGACGGCGCTGTGTTTACGGTGGCTGATGCAGCAGCGGAACGGATACCTCAGTCGGGTGAGATGACGCTTGCGTATTTCACCGGCCTGGGGCTGTTTGACGTGGCGTTGGGCGCTTTGGTGGTGAACCGCACTGTCGGGGGTTTTGACGACGTGGTGACTCTGATGGGCCTACATTAGATCGACCGACTGATCCCGCTGGATTGATGATCCTGAAACCTTCTCTGTGTTACTGAACTCCCTTCAGTCACAGTTTATATGTATCATTGCTGACTTGATCTCCAAAACCGCCGGGGACGAATGCTTAGGAGGAATCGTGCGTACTAGCAAAACTGTACTGATCACCGCCATAGTCGCACTCGCCACAACTGTGCCATCATGGGCGACTGACGTTAGCGGCGCAATCGGAAGCCAGACGTGGACACAATCGAACAGCCCCTATCAGTTGACAGGGGAGTCAACAATACCGATCCTTTTGGCGGATTGGCGGTGCTTGGTGCAAACACCCGCTTAGGAATTAGGCGCAGCGTTATGTCTGACAACACCAACCCCAATCGGCGTGGCGGCGGTCTGACCGTGGTTGGCGGTCGGGTGGTTGTTGACTCCTGCATTCTCTCCAAGAACATCAGCCATGTGCCCGACAATGACGTAGCACCGAATGATGGCGGAGGACTTAGGGGAGAGCAAGCGCATCTGATAATTCGCAACAGCCAGTTTGATGGTAACAGCGTAGGTGGTATATACGCTACGGACTCCACTTTTGTGATGGAAGACTGCTCGATAACTAACAACAGTGGCGGCGATGAAATTGCTGCTGGCGTGGACGCCCAGCTGACCATCGAGCAGTCTGTTGTGGCGCACGCCACATCCGCTGGCAGTGACGGTGGCGGGGGGAGGAGCGACTCCACAGTCGAGCTACTACATCATCGTAGTAGACACCAACTATACACCGTCGTGGGACACCACAGCGACTCTACAGCAGGCAACTGTGGCGCAGGCGTCCACAGACACACAGCGCGCTAGCGATCATGATGGGTCAGACAGTGGAGAGCTCATTTTCGAGATCAGATCTGAGCCGTTCAGCGGGGTCTACATAGTGAGAATGACCGCAGGTGATTACTTACAGACCCGACGAGTGGCGCTCGTGCGGTAGGCGAGTTACTGTGGCGGCTTAGCGCTTCGCAATATCCCTGCGGAGCGCTCGGCGAATGGAGCGTCAGACGTCTCCAGCCGTTGGATCGCGCTCTGGTAATCATACATCACGCGTTGGTGAGCGACACTCCACAGTTCTCCATCCCAAGACACCAGCGCGTATGCTGCCCTGTGGTCCCCATCAAACGGCAGTCCTACCGATCCGATCGACGACAGACGTTGCCCTCGGACCTGACCTTCGACTGCAAAGTGGATGTGGCCGAACAGTATCAGGTTGGCGTTGGCATCACCGATCAACGTCCGAGTTTCTGTTGATGGGATGTCCACCGGCCCAAACCCCAGCGGGGCGGACTCGACGTCTGTAGGCGATGCGTGTACCACCAGTAGATCGTCGTCTGGCGAACTGCCCCCTGGCGGCGTGATACGGTGATCGAACTCCAATCCTGCCAGGTACTGCATTCCTTTGTCCTCAATCCGCTCCCTCACCCAGACCATCGCCGGTTCGCCGAATTTCTCGTGCGACCCGTCTGTCAGATACCACTCTGTGTTTCCTCGGATTGTCGGCGCATCTAGTTCCAAAAGCAGCGCCAAGCAGCCGAAAGGCTCCAGCCCAAACGCCAGAAGATCGCCAGCCACCACTATCTCATCAATGTTTTGGCTTTCGATGTTGTTCAACACCGCTTCCAATGCCGCCAGATTCCCGTGGATATCTGACAGAACCGCAACTGTGCGTCCCTGTAACACTGTTCTGCATCCCCTGTCTTATAGATTAGCCGACGAGTACCTGATAATATCGTACACCGAGTTCCCACAACCCAACTACGGTGGATGTGAGATTATTGAAGAGCCAGGGGGGCAAACTGTCGAAGTTGATCGGAGGACTTGAAGTCGAGCCTACGAAGCGCCGCGTCGGCTGTCCTATATCAAGCCAGCACCAACGAGCGCTGAGAGGAGCTCGTTAGTTCTCCGCCACTCCCAACACAAAAGCGACTTACTATGTCCACTCCAGGTGGTAGATGAAGTCCACTCGTGGAGAATCGATTTCCCCAGAAGCGCCTGACGATTTTTGTTTGCGATCAACACCGTAGGCTCACGGCAGACTCTGCGCTTCGATCCGGCGGGATAGGAGTACCGTTCTGAGCTCTTGAAAGGTTTGTCCACGGGAAATATTACCACAAGAGCGATGGTTCCGGTGGCTTCTGCAACATGCATGGCCGCCCAGTCTTTGTCCTCTCCGCTAAACGAATTCCAGTAGGTTGCCTCGTTTATAACAATAATCACTCCACCTTGTTGCGCTTCTTTTATGTCGGCAAAAATCACCCGGGTGTGTTTCATAGGGACATCGCCATCCCGATGCGTCCCCACCACCTCTACGTGTCTGGCTTCGTGGGTCAAACATCTTGGATCTAAGTCCGCGCCGCTGGACGCGAATTCGATTCCCACTGCGGTATCGGCCATCGACTGTTTTATAAACAGGCTATAGCGCGTCCAGGTAACCGGGCTGATCTTCTCGGTCTTTCTGTCCTCTGGCACCGGAATGCGAGACCTCAAATCGATGACTCTGAAATCTTTGACGAATTCGAGCCCTTCATTAGGTGGGGTGTTCATATTCGTCTGCTGATATCGGTTCTACAATGTCCTTGTCTTTAGGGGGACGATGGATATCGGGTGGTGAACTTTAGGGGGATTCAAGGCCATCTGCAGCGGCATCAGCACGAGAACAGCCCCGATTCCGAACACGACAATCTTATTCTGCCCTTTTATCTCGGCCCCAAGGAATTTGAAATGAGCGTGCTTGTGATGGCCTTTGCGTTTGTGACGCTGTTTACGAAGGATCACGTACCCATAGATCGCGATTATGGATGCGCCTAGCGCTCCGATGACGATGGAGTAGACCAAGTAAAAAGTATCAGACATAGTAGCGCCCCCCCCCTTGACAGAAAATCGTATTGCGCGACACGCGTATACAACAGCGACTGTTAGTGTCAAGGCGTTAGGTGCATTTCATGCCGTATATATATTGAAGCTACCAGGAGGAGCTAAGCCCATGGCGTACAGCTATCTTCGGTGCGCCGGTTCTTGATATTCGGTTATACAACCGCTCTCCAACTACCCTCGACACCAGGTAGCCGTTACGCCAGGGGGGGCCAGTCGGTGGATGATTAGACGGTCGCTCAATAGCGTCCGCTCTCTTTGGCTAGTTCAACCACGCGAGCTATGCGCTCCCTAGTGCCGTCGGGGGGAACTTGATCGGCGACGCCCAAGACGTAGTTGGGCGTTTGACGCATCAGCTCAAGCGTCTGGCGAGTGTAGGATTCAAACTCCTCGTCGCTGACGTGCGGAGTGAAATAGATGCCTGGTAGACCGCCCCACAGAATCGTTTTCTCGCCCACCAAGTCCCGCATCTGCTGAAGCGATATATCCCCTACCGGCTTCGGGGTAACAGCCTCAATGACGTCAAACCCCGATTGCGCCACCTCTGCTCCCAACCCCTCAACTGTGCCATCGACATGTATGAAGGACGTTTTGCCAGCGGAACGGATCGCGTCGGTCCACCGCTCGTGATAGGAGCGCACGTACGATTCATAAAAGTTCTTGCCAACCACTTCTGATGACAGGTTTTCAGGGATCATCAGACACTCTGCTGGGCTGTCGACACATATCTGGGCATCTTCGGCGACCTTCGCTTCCATAACCGCCAGGGTCGCTTCGAACTCGTCGCGGACGTCCATCCACAGATCAATGACAGTCTCCACTCCAGCATAGACCACCATCATCTGCATAAATGGCGATTTGGGCAGATAGCACAGCACAACACCAAGGTCCTCGACCAGCCCTTGCCGCTTGACAGCTTCACTGTAATTAGCCGAGAACTCGGTATGCTCAAACCACCATCTCAAAGCCGCCAAATCTTCAGGGCCGTCCACGTAATGCTTGAGGCATGCGACAGTCGCAGAGTCAGGAAGCGCCTGCTGAATCTGGGTGAGCGAACCGACAGGGGTATTTACGGTGTGCTCAATCCGCACTCCGGTCCTGTCACCTTCTGCGGTGATAGTATCGTCGAGCGATCCGATGGAGGGTTGGTAGCCCTGGAGATAGAAGCCGACCCCAAGATCGCGATGGAAGTCGTAGTACTCATCCGATGACCCAAAACCTTCAGGTAGATCACCGTCGTTCTCCCTCGCCCCCGCCCAATAGGTCAGGTCGCCGAACCAGGGTACCCGGTCAGGCACTTCGCCTTTCAAAAATGTCAACATCCGTTCACGGTCGTTCACAGTCTGCTCCTAATCGTTATCAAGTTTCTTGCATCCGATGTACATCCCCCGCGTCATCGTCTCGGGATCGTGAACCACATCCAGTCCTGCATCGGTGAATGCGCCCATATACTCGCCGTGCGTGAAGATGCCGAGTTCATGCGTCTCTGTCAGGTGTTGAATACCATCCGACGACGCCACGAGGCAATAAAACTCAAGATTCTAAAGGCCGTCCACAATGCACGAGCGCCCCACGCGCACGACCCTTTGGTCGCCCAGCTCTACCGACGTCACGTCTGTTTTGCCCTGTATCCACTGCTCAGGGGTGAACCATGGCTCCACCAAAAGAACCCCACCTGGGCTGAGGTGGCGCGCAAAGCATCTGAGGGTCTATCTCAACAGTTCTGCGGTGCGAACGTAACCTATCGAACCGAAAAGGCATGTCACCACGTCGAACGTTTGGCCCAGATCGAACTGCGTCATGTCTACAACTTGAAAACTTCCATCGGGACACCGTTTCGAGGCGATATCGACGAATTCGGAGTTGATATCGATGCCCTGCAACTCGTCGTAACTCTCCATCAATTGCTCGGTATGTTTCCCAGTGCCACAAGCCGCGTCCAAGATAGCCTTAGCGGGGCGGCGGGAGTGCTTATTGATGAGTTCCCGAATATCCGTCGCCGCGCGAGCGTAATCTTTGCCCGTGGAGTAGATCGCGTCGTACCAGATTGCTGACTTGTCGAACACGGCCCGTCTTCGGTTTTAGGAAACACCCGTTACGACCTGGCTCTTGGTGGCGTACATTTACGAATATGACACGCGATGACGCCTGTCGGCCAACCCAGGGGTGAGTTCGAAACGAATGACACCATCCAGTTCCAGCGCTATGGTCGAATCTCTTACCGATGCAAAAGCCGCGTTGAGAGCGGACATGCTCCAACGTCGCCGTAGTGAATCACAGAGCGATGTGGAGTCGGTTTCGCAGGACATTTTGCTGCGACTAGAGGAGATGAGTGTGTGGCGAACCGCCGAGGTGGTACACACATACGCCTCTGCGCTGCCAGGAGAGATCGACACCATACCGCTCATGGAATGGTGTCTTGAGAACAACAGAACTGTCGTGGTACCGGTCGTCAACAATGAACGCAAAACCCTTACCCACTGCGAACTGAAGTCACTTGGAGCGCTCAAGCGAACCTCTTTTGGATTGCTGGAGCCTGAAGGCAATGACCAGGAACAGTGGTATGGCGGCGACTACGATGTTGTCATTACACCAGGATTGGCGTTTGATCGCTGTGGGCGCAGGTTGGGGATGGGTGGCGGGTATTATGACCGGTTCTTTGCTGAGACTGCTGGCGTGCGTATTGCGCTCGCATCTGATTGGCAGATCGTAGATGCGGTGCCAACAGGGCCTCACGATCAGCCGGTGAATATCATCGTTACAGAGAGTCAGATCGTTCAGGTTCACTACTCAAAACACGCGCCCAAATAAGAAAGTGACCATGCAGGCAAGCACGCTGACAGAACCGTCGACACCAACGGCGAGTGCGGAAACCTCCCGAGAAAATCCAGATTCGGTAGTCCTCCACGTAAGCGGGGAGATCGGGGTTAAAGGCAACAACCGGGGGATGTTCGAGCGGACGCTCAAACAGAATTTAGAAAAGAGTCTAAAGGGACTCTCCATCGGTGGCGTCAGCAGGGAAGGCGGCCGTTTTGTCGTGCGGTTGACACCAAAATCGCCTGCGCACCAAGTCCTTGAGCGCGCTGGTTATGTCCCTGGATTCGCCTCCGTAGCCTTGGCTACCGCTGCCGAACCCACCGTTTCGGCGATCTCAGAGGAGATATTGAGGCTCGCCGAGAGTGGACAAGGCTCATTTCGGATCGCAACACGTCGCTCAGACAAACGTTTCCCCATCAGCTCACCTGACATGAATGCCCATGTTGGGCAGATCATCGTCGATGCCACCGGACGCCCGGTGAGCCTGGACGATCCGCAAGAGATCTACCATATCGAAATCACCGAAGACAGCGCATTCGTCTACGCGTCCAGGCAGAAGGGTGCTGATGGGCTTCCCGTTGGCACTGCCGGGCGCATAGTGGCGCTGACATCGGGGGGTATCGACTCGCCTGTTGCGGCGTGGGATATGCTGCATCGCGGCTGCAATGTGGACCTGGTTCACTGCGCCAGTGTCATACCGGACAAACTCGACGTTTGGGACAAGCTGACCGAAATCAGCAAAGTTCTCGCCCGCTCGCAGGGAACCACCAGACTCCACATGGTGCCGTTCGGAGAATTGCAGCGCGCGATAGTAGCCGGTGTGCCAGCGGACATGCGGATGCTTATCTACCGAAGGCTGATGGTCAAGATCGCCGAACGGGTTATGCTGGACGTTAAGGGCAAAGCCATCGTCACAGGCGATAGCGTGGGGCAGGTCTCCTCGCAGACGCTCGAAAACCTGAGGGCAACCTTCACCGCCACGGATTGGCCGATACTCTGCCCATTGGCAGGACATTCCAAAGAGACGATAGTGAAGCGTGCCAGAGCGATCGGGACGTATTCCATCTCAATCCAACCTGGCGAAGACTGCTGCCAATATATGGTTGCGCGACACCCGGTAACCCGCGCTGGTTACAAGAAAATCAGACAATACGACGAGTTGGATGTCGAAAGCGAGTTGTCAAAGGCGGTTGAGACCCGCCAGGTGAAAAACCTTAGTGCTGACTGGTCGGCGCCCCTGGATTACGGAAAAGGTTATTGAGGAAAGATGAGTTCTACATTATTCCAGCCGGAGAGAGAGCAGAACAATGCCGCTGTTGATAGAGCAAGAGATCGCGTTTTTCAAGGTGAACGGCTATGTGATAAAACGCGGTGCCATAGACTCCGATGCGGTGGCTATGTGCCGTGATAACGTCTGGGCGAACATTCCGGAATCCAAGGACGACCCGGAGAGTTGGACAGACGGAGCGCACGCTGTCTTTCGGACGCTCAAAAGCGACGACGCCTATTCTCCGTGGGCGTTGGAGCGGCCTTTCGTAGAGATGATGGAGCTTCAGCGTCCCTTCGCCGAGCAGATGTTGGGGGACAAGCTCGTTCCACCGACCCCTGGGTACGTAATGCTTCGATTTCCCAGCGGCGAGACGCAGTGGAATCCGCCTGACAGCGGCCATCTCGACTCGACCTGGGGCACATCGATGGCGACCGGAGTGCTTCTGGACACAGTCGAGCCCAAAGGTGGTGGCTATACCGTCTGGCCAGGCAGCCATCTGATGCATCATCAGGTGTTCCTGAACCGAGATGTCAAAACGAGCCCGATCTCAATGTTTGGCCCCTCGCCCTGGCCGACCGGTACAGGGGTCGAAGTCACTGGCGAGGCGGGTGATCTGGTCGTCATACACCCCTGGCTGCTGCATACTGTGGGGCACAACATCACCGAGCGGGTTCGGATGATTCTGCTGACCGGATGGCGGCGGGTTTCTATAAAGCAAGACTACGACAATGTCGGTCCTGATCTGTGGTGGTACTGGGATGGCATGAAATCGATCGAACAGGACCTCCTCGCCCAAAATCTAAGTTGGCCTGTCGGTTGCGGTTGACATCTGGATGTGAATTGCATGTTTATTGAGATCGCTATGTTGCAGATCTTAACCTGAACGGTAGAGCGCCGGACACGAATAATCTGAAGGGAATAGCCCATGACCAGCCGAGAGATAGTGCAGACAAGTCTGGCGTTTGCCGGACCTCCGAGAATCCCTTACGCGATGGGTGGAGGGTTTCCCAGCGATTTTAGGGGAGTGCGCCGCAAAGCCGCCCCCAACCGGATTATGCAGGACTGGACCGAGCGCGACGGCTACTGGAATATGATCGACGAGTGGGGAAACGAGTGGCGGCGGCTGGAGAGCATCACCAAGGGCGAGGTGTATAGAGGGGTTATCGAAGAGAGTTGGGATCAGCTTGAGTCCTATGATTGGCCTGCAACAGACGATCTGTCTCTATACGACGAAGCAGCCGAAAGAGTAAAGCAGTTTCACGATGAGGGTTTTTTCGTTTGGGGCAGTGTCGGTTGGCCGTTTGATACCGCCAGATATATGCGCCGCATGGAGGTGTTCTTGGCGGACTGCGCCGAGAGTCCCGACCGGGTTGCTGCACTACTGTCCAGAGTAACCGACAACCTCGAACGCGAGATTCTCCGCTACGCTGACATCGGCGTAGACGGCATCAGTGGCGGCGAGGACTGGGGAACGCAGGACAGGCTACTTGTCAGCCCAACGATGTTCCGTGAGCTTTTCAAACCGGTCTTCAGGCGTCTCTGTGGTGCGGCACACAGCCGCGGGCTGCCGGTCCGCCTACACTCCTGCGGTTGGGTTAGGGACGTAATTGAGGATTGGATTGAGGTCGGTATAAACATCTGCCAGTTCGATCAGCCAGAACTCCATGACATCGACTATCTGCACGACCATTTCGGTGGGCGGATGCACTTTGAGAGCCCGGTGGACATCCAGACAACACTTCAGACCAGGGATCACACTACGATTGACGGCGCGGCGAAAGAGTATATCGAGAAGCTCGCAGCGCCCTATGGCGGTGGGTTTATCGCTGGGTTTTACAAAGGGCATGAAGCCGTGGGCCTGACGCCTGAGTATCAGCAGACCGCCTGCAACGCATTTATGAAATACGGCGACCCTGCGCCATGGGCGACATCGAACTAGCTCTTGCTCAGAAGGGAAAACCACGTTGCGGCCCCAGTGTGACCGTTGTGATACGGCTGGGGCCGCGACGTAGTGTCCTCAAATGCGCCCCCAACATCTGAAAAAAATTGAAAACAGAACCGCAACAATTCACCGCACAGATCAAACTTGAATCCGACTGCGACGTAGTTGTCGCTGGCGGAGGCATCGCAGGCGTGTTCGCTGCGCTTGGTGCCGCCGGTCAGGATGCAAAAACCGTCCTAGTAGAGCAGCATGCGTTCGTTGGCGGGCAGGGCACGGCAGGGGGCGTACACACCTTCTGCGGCGAGACCAGGCTCGTAAACAACCCGTGGCGTCTGATGCTTTCCCGTCTGAAGGAGTTGGGAGGCATAGAGGAGTATTCCTCGACGCGGGATGGGCGACGATTCGAGATCGAAGCCCTCAAATTTGTGCTGCAAGAGATGCTGATCGAAGCGGGTGTGGAGCTGTTGCTTCACACAAGTCTGGTGGACGTTGAGCGGATTGGGGACAGCATATCGTCGTTCATTCTCTTCAACAAGACCGGGTTCTGTCGCCTCAACTGCATGCAAGCCATCGACGCCACAGGCGAGGCCGACCTGGTTCACCGCGCAGGCTGGGCGACCCTTAAAGGCGGTGCCGTACTCGCCCCAGGCGACCCGCCGACAGTAGACCACGACGCTGGCTCGCTCCAGCTTCCCATGAGCCTCTATTTCACTCTGTTAAACACCCATCAACCGGTCACCCCCTACCTGCCAGACGGCTGTCCTAAATGGGATAGCGACGAAAACCTTCCAATGACCACCGTCACCGCCGACGGCATCACAGCGGTTGTCAAGATGAAAGTCATCGGCCACGACGCATCAGACGGGGGGTCGCTGTCCCACAGTGAGATGGCGGCTCGTAGGCAGATGATGGGTCTCGTCCACTATCTACAGACCAAAGGCTACGGCGGCGCAAAATACGATACATATACGTTGGGATGGGTGGCACCGCACATCGGCATCCGTGAAGGGCGCAGAGTAAGTGCGATATACGAGATGTCGGTTGATGACCTGTTCAGAGGACGCCATTTTGACGATGCGATCGGCGTGGGCAGCTACCATGTTGACTACCACTGGCCGACGGTGGTTCAGCGCGCTGGCACAGGTGTTACCACCCAGTGTCCGCCATACCAGATCCCTTTGAGGGCGCTGCGTCCTATGGGGTCGTCCAACGTTCTGGCCGCTGGCCGGTCGGTGTCAGGTGAGCAGCTTGCGATGAGCTCTTTTCGTGTGATGGGCACGTGCGCTCAGACAGGTTTCGGTGCTGGTGTTGCTGCTGGGATCGCCGTCAGCAAAGGGGGTTCGCTGGATGGGCTTGAAATTCCCAAACTACAGTCGGTCTTGCGCCAGAACGGCGTTCGGTTTGACTTAGCGCCCTACAACCACAGAAGAACACTGGGTGGAGCATCCACAAACTACCTGCGCGCAAAACGGGGGTCGGTGGAATCAATCGCTTCGAACGGCGCCACCACTATCCTCTCGACATCCTTGGCACTGCTACCGTCAGGCGATCAGGTATGCGCATGGGTTGAATCCGACAACAATGGCTGGCATCTCAATACAGCGATACAGAGCGAAGCAGACTGGTGCGAACCGTCTCTCATCCACCGATCAACAGATGATGCTCCAGCCAGTGTTCTTCTGTGGTTGGCCGACTCGCGCCGTATGTTCGCCGAGGGGATTGAAGAGCATTTCGACAGCGGACAGTCTGTCGAGCAGGACGAGCCGCCAGCTCTCTATCTGTACGCCGGAAAAACAGGTTGGCGCAGTGATGATGGTAGCGGTTCTTGGTGTGTAATGGATTTTGGTATTGAGCTTCGCTCCCGCCCGCTGATCATCGAAGACGGCTCCTCAATCGCGCTGGCATTGCTCAACGGACGGCTTGTGACAGCCACCGCCACATCAGACTCAGACACCTGGGAGATAGGCAGCGCACTTAATCTGCCTCCCGCAGACCTCAACCATGCGTCGTTGTGGCGATCCGACGGTGCGACGCGCGGCATCTGTTGGAGCGGCGACGGAACGACCGCCTGTTGGATCGAATCACGCGACGAAGGCAAGTCGTGGGTCGTCTCAAAGCGCCAAGAGCGATTTGGATTGATCCTTGATGTAGCAAAACTCTTGCTATCGCCTAACGACCCACCGACCCTCGTGATGGCCTCGGTCCGAGATGGCGTTGTGCAGGTCGCCGCTTCCTACGACGATGGCGAGACTTGGCCGAATACATTTGCCCTAGACGACGCAAATGAGTCCATCGGTTCTGTTTCCCTAGTTGCTACAGCAGACGGATATGCTGTGAGTTACGCACTGTGCCAAAATGGCATATCCGTACAGCGCCGAAGCCCAGAACATCTGCTTGGCCGCGCACATCCAAGTGTCGGGCACGGCGGTTCGCCGGACTGGATTTCGGTCATGTCCAAAACCGCTGAGACCGCTGCGAAATGAGCCTGTGTTCTAACGTCCGGAACGCGGTCGTCCTCCAACAAGCGCCATTTGACACCTGCCCGGTCTAGGCGCATATTTAGTAGCAGTCTAGGCTCATTGATCCTGCTTCGATTCGACCTCTGGCCCAACCGTTGAAAGAACCGTTCGTGCCACCTCCCCCTCCGAACCAACGCCAACTGACCATCGCCTGCAATCTAGCCGCAGCGTTGCTGACCTCATCGCTCTTACTGTCATGCGCGCTCAGGGTGACAACCCCTGCTTATCAGGTCGAAGAGATTGTCGAGTCGGACGAGTTTTCTTCAGAGACCGACTTTGCCCAGTTCCATCTTCAGCTCGGTAATGAATACTTCCGCCGTGGCATGTTTATGGAGGCGATAGTCAAGTTTCGCAAGTCGTTGGAGATCAACCCGTACTCCCCTGAAGCCCAGAACAACTTAGGACAGAGCTACTACCGGACCGGCAGGAGAGATTTAGCCATCAGCCGTTTCCGCCGGGCGCTCCTGTTAGACCCCACCTACGGCCCTGCCCGCAACAATCTGGCGGTTGTAACCGACGACCCCGCCGAGAGGCTCAGGCAGTTGCGACAGGCCCTTGATAGCGCGCCCAAAAGCGCCACGATCTACAACAACATGTGTTACACGTTCGTGCAGATGGGCAAGCTCGAAGAGGGCGTCAACGAATGCCTTGCCGCCATTGAAGCCGACTCCTCCGACGTTACCGCCCACTACAACCTTGGTAGCGCCTATCAGGATCAGGGAAGACTTGACGATTCGAGTGACCAATACCTGATCGCTCTAGGGCTCGCACCGAGAAACGTGGATGCGCTTAATAATCTGGGGCTGGTCTATTATCACCAGTCGAAAAAACTTCTGGCGAAAACGATGCTTGGTCGAGCACTCAGGATCAATCCACGACATCCTGTGGCGAACTATAATCTGGGTCTTGTGTTGGAGGCCCAAGGTGACTACACCGGCGCGGCAGACGCGTTCGAACTCTATCTGCGCTACCGTCGCGAGGCTACTGACGCAGCCGACGTTCACAACCGCGTTCAAGAACTCAGGTACCGCTCACAAGGAGCAGGATCATGAACCGTCTCTGGCCGATGCTAGTGGTTGCTGTCGCTTTGATTGCCATGATCGCCAACGGGGGCGCGCAGATGGACCTTGACGAACCTGCGATCGACATCCGTGGCGAACTCGAACAGATCAGAGCGCGGCAGGGGCAGAGCATAAACGCCATCAGGCAGTCGTTCTACTTAGGCAATCTGGCGATCTCGTCCAAACGGTACGAAGCCGCCAGGCTCGTATATAAGCAGGTTGTAGACATCGCCAACAGCGTCCCTGCTGGCCAGCGTCCGTTGGCGGACCCATTTCGCAGACGCGCACTGATGGGTACCGCCATACTCGATATGGAGCTCTATCTCGATCAGCCTATACGTCTGAAATCATACTCATCAGACTCTCTAGCCAGATGGGAGCTGCTTCGGGACGTCAGGGACCAGTTTGCGTTGCTAACGCAGGAGCAGTTTGCGCCGGTCGTAGCCGAGGCCGCAGTGCAGAGGGCCTACATGTTCGAGATGTGGGACACGGGTTCGCTTGATTCGGCTGCACTCGAAGTAGGCGACTTGCGGTCGCTGACAACCGCACTATCCGATCTGAATGTAGCCGTGAACTTGACGGCACAGGCCGACTCGGAGTACGCGGCGGTGGTGGTGCTGAAGGACAGAGAGGGTCTGGGCGAAGCCCCTGATCTTGATGTGAGCCGATGGGTGAGCGTAGCCCAAGATAGGCAACACGAGGTATCGCTCAAGCAGGACACGCTCCATGCCCGCGCCGAAGCGATCCAGGCGATGATTATAGAACAGCGATTCGACGCCTGGTATCCAGACCTCAAACGGACAATGGAAACCAAGATCGCCGAGCTTAGGACTAGGGGATCAGGAGCTACCGATCCGTTTGGTGACGCGCTACTGCCCAAGAGCTTTTTTGACAGAGCTGTCGCACCAAGGATGTTTGAGGGTCCGCTGTCGGTATTCGACTCCCACGACAGCGCTGCGAGCACAGCAGCGATGGTGATGCCGCATGACTGGGTAGCACTCCGTCGTGAATGGGAGTCAGATGTGGCATGGGAGCGGCGGCGCGTGGAGGCCAACCTGATGAGCGCGGCCATAGATGATGCCCGCCGCGCACCGGATACGCTTCAAGCCCACTTACAGACCTGGAGTCATCTCGGTCAGTCGCTTCCGAACGGCCTGGAGACGCTCTTTGAGCCACTACCAACAGAGGACGACATGGGTTACCTGGCAGGTCTGGCGCAACAGGAAGGGCAGGCGATGTGGGGCGATCCGAGCCAGACTTTGGCATTCGAGTACGTCACCGAACGCAGACAGTACGAGACCGAGATGGCGCAGGTGCAGTCCGAAATGGCGTCATTTCGCCGTGTGCTGGAGGCATTTACCCCGCAGCGTGACGGCGGCGGGGGTGACTCGCTGGTGAAGCGTTATCTAGCCACCCGCGATGAGACGCTTCGTCTGATCTGGCTCAACAGCGATACGCTACTCACTGCGCTGCTTCAGCTGTCCAACGACATTATCGGTTCACGCCGATCGCTGATGGAAGCGTCTGGTGGTTCCATCGGCGCTGAACGGCGGCGGCAGACGTTCGACGATGCGGTGGCGTGGATAGTTGGACTGGCCGACGTAACCGAGCGCATGGATCGACTTCCCACAACGCTCAAGTCAGCAGCGGGACGCGCACCTAACCGGCATGTCAAGCGCGATCTCAACCAGGCAGCCGAGACCCTTACCACCAACTCCGAACGGCTAAGATCGGCGCAGCAGGTTACTGTCCGCAGACTGATCAAAGACGCCGAGAGGGTCTATGGCGCGGATTTGGACGACCCCGCTGTCACACAGGGTCTGATGCCGCTCCTTGAGCCGGACAGCGCCGGTTGACGAGAATCCTGGCCATTGCGGACCTGCACTTCGGTCGTAGTGGGGAAGCCGATCTGGCGACGACGCAGCTTGCTAAAGCAGCTTGTCAGATCGACGCTGACGCTGTTGTCATCGCCGGGGATGTGGCCATCGCAGACCCGCGCAAAGTCGTCGAATGTCTTGAGCTTTTTTCCGAATTCTCAGGTGCCAAACTGGTCGTCCCTGGCAATCACGACTTGTGGACAAAACGGTTCGACTCGTGGCGCATCTGGAACCGCCTGTTTCCTGAATCAGCCAAATTAGCTGGCTTCCACTGTCTGGACAGAGCGCCCTTCACGCTCGGTGGATGTGCATTCGTTGGCTCGGTTGGTTGGTACGACTACAGCTTTGCCGATCCGGCGCTAGGTGCGCCTCTATGGCAGTACATCAGCAAGACCTACCGCAGATGGCAGTGGAACGATGTGAATTTCATAAAATGGGACCACACCGATCAGTCGTTTACGAATGCCGCAGTCGAGATACTGGACGAGCATATTGAGCAGGTGCGTTCTGACGTTGATACCATTGTAGCTGTGACTCATCATCTGCCATTTGCCGAACTGATTACGCACCGCGATGATAGAGAGTGGACGTTTGGCAACGCGTTTATGGGTTCGCAGCGGTTTGGGCGGCTGCTTAGTGCCGAACCCAAAGTTGCAGCGCTCATCTGCGGCCACTCGCACGACCGCGTTCACACTCAGGTTGGGCATATCACCGCCCTCAACGTCGGTTCTACCTACACACAGAAACGTCTGGATGTATTGGACGTGGATGCAGATCAGGTGCGACTGGTCGAGACGATCAGTTTTCCTGCTTGATCGAGTCTCTGTGAATGTTGGAGCGGTGAGCACTGGTGTGGAGCATTGTGAGACATTATCTTGCCTGGGGGAGAGGTCCAGTTTTCAGATGATCTACACAGAGGGCCAGACGTGATTGAGCGAACAGTGAAAAATCCGCATCGACTGGTCGATGTGGGCGAATATTTCGCCGCCGGACTGTTTGATGATGGGAGCGACTCTGTCGCCCAAAGTTTTGCCAAAGGTCTCTCTCAGTGGGCCACCCACCTAACCCTGCCTGAGTACGACGGCGGCGATCTCTATCCCCACGGACCATCGTTTTGGGATCAGTCAGACATGGCTGTGGGCTGGTTCTATGTCTGTGCGACACCCCTAAAGACCGATGTATACGACCGCAAACTCGCGACGGCGGATGACGAGGAGAAACGCGCACTGGAGGCGATGGCTGACCTGTGGCGGGCGTACGAGTTTCCAGGCGGCTACACACACTCTATCCCCAACTACCGCCGAGCGCTTGCTGAAGGTCTCGACGGGTTTCAGACCCGCATGGAGTCCGGTGCCAAGGAAGCCAGCGCCAACCGCGAATCCGCACGATCAGAGTTCTACGGCGCGATGGAGACGACCCTCAATACCGCGCATATCCTTCATCGGCGAGTCGTGGCGCTCTTGGAATTAGCGGTCACAACCGACGATCAGTCCGAGACAAACAGGCTGAGGCTGCTTGATGCCTACAGTCGTGTCCCCTTTGGGACACCACAGACGTTTTTCGATGCGCTTGTGAGTACCAATTTCCTTTTCTATCTGGACGGCTGCGACGATTTGGGCAGGTTTGACCAGTACTTAAGATCGTTCTTTGAAGCGGATGTCAATCTAGGGTTGTTGGAGCATGACGAGGCGGTGCGGCTGGTGCGCGCTCAGTGGAAAAATGTGGACGACTCCACTAGCTGGAATGCTGCTATCGGCGGTGTGGATACAGAGGGGAGCGACCTTTCGTCCGATCTGACAGAGATATGCCTTGAAGCCGCCAGGGGTATGAGGCGACCGAATCTGGCGCTGCGGCTCGGTCCGTCCACCCCAGAGAACGTTTGGCAGTCGGCGATGGACACCGTTGAGAGCGGGTGCGGCCTCCCGGCGCTCTACTGGGACCCCAACTACTACGCCGCCATGGATTCTTCTGAAATCCCCATCCCTGTCGATGAGAAGCACGAGTACGCCTTTGGGGGATGCACAGAGCTGATGGTGGATGGCAAATCCAACGTGGGATCGTTGGACGGAGATCTGAACCTTCCTGAGGTTCTTTTTCAGACCATCTCCAACCATCTCAGCAGATCAGAAGATTTCGAACAGTTCTACCGTGCATACCAGGCCGACCTCAACAGTGCAGTCGAGACGCTGACATCACTCATCAACACCTGGCAGGAGTGCAAGTCCAAGTGGCATCCGCAGCCTATCAGGAGTCTTTTGATAGACGACTGCATCGATACTGGTGTGGAATATTCCAATGGCGGCGCGAGGTACAACTGGTCGGTTATTAATGTCATGGGTCTGGCAAACGCGGTCGATTCACTTTCAGCGATCAAGAAACTGGTCTTCGATGAGGCAGAGGTCAGCGGTCAGGGGATCACCGATGCTCTAGCCGCGGATTTTGAGGGGTATGAGGAGCTCAGAGTCCGGCTTGAGAGGGCTCCGAGGTATGGCAATGGCGATCCCGACCCCGACAAGATAGCAAACCAGCTCTCGTCATTCGTCTTCGAAAATCTGCTTGGACGCACCGCGTGGCGCGGTGGACCATTTGTGCCGTCATGTCTAATGTTCACCACCTACGCATGGTTTGGCAGAGCCGTAGGCGCTACACCAGATGGTAGGCTTGCAGGGGAGCCGATAGCTGATTCTGCGGGACCTTACCAAGGGCGCGATACCCACGGCCCCACAGCAATGCTTCGCAGCACCGCCAATCTCGATCAGAGCCATGCCCCAGGGACGTTGGTGGTAAACATCCGTCTGGCGCGCAGTCACTTCCAGAGCACATCGCAGCGCGAGAAACTGAGAGCGTTGGTGGAAAGCTATTTTGCCCTGGGTGGGCTCCAGCTACAGATCAACGTCATCGACCAGGCGATGTTGGAAAGCGCGGTGGAGCATCCGGAACGGTACGGTGATCTGGTTGTTCGTGTAGGGGGTTATTCCGAGTATTGGCGCAATCTAGAACCGGCGCTGCGTCAATCGGTCTTGCTGAGGACGGAACATTAGGACGGTTGGTTTTTGAGGAATATCATGCTCTCTCCACAAAAAAGTTGGTTGGTACCGTTTTTGTTTCGACTGTGCTAGGTGGTTATAAATACCTGATCCTAAATGGCTTGCTGAGAAAAGCCGATCGCGGGCGAGTGTGATCGACGAAGACGATTCTCTGGCGCTACAGTAGGGTGACGTCATCACATCTCACCGCTACCCGCTCTGGTCTAATGTCGAAGTGAAGCTGATAGGCGCAACAGAACATGTGTTCGAGCGGTTTCCAATACAGGCGCAACCGCTTTACGCAAGCAGCAGCCTGGCTGCCGGTTCCTATTCGGTGCCATGGGATGGCCGCGACGACTCTAGGCGGGATGGAGGCAGTGGTGCCTATCTCTACGTTCTTGAGACCAGAAGCACCAAAACCTCCCGTGCGCTTCAGCTAGTGCGCTAGACACCAAAGAAGAGTTCAGGCATTGCTGACTGAGCCGCCGCTCCATTGAAGGAGTGGCGGTTCGTGCGTATTTGGTTGCGCGAATCAGTCGATCGTGTTGTGGTCCGGCGCTGGCTCGGCTACCTTTTAGGGGTTGGGCATGGTGGCGGGATCGCTCTCTTCGTCATCGCCAAAAAAAGGGGCACCGCATTTAGCGACGCCCCACAAGTTGCCGACAGATGGTGGTCCCTACGGGGTTCGAACCCGTGTTGCAGGGATGAAAACCCTGAGTCCTAGGCCTCTAGACGAAGGGACCGTCGCTTATCTGCGTCAACACAAAAGAATAGCTATATACGACCGCATTTGGCAAGCCATAGAGCCATCTATTCTTCACGAGCGACGAGCCGGTCATCGTGGATTCGCCTCGCTCAACGTCACCGGATAGAAAGCCCAGAACATGGTTGAGACCATAGCCGCGCATGATTCTACGATACGGGATGACCCGGACGCGCTATTCCAAGAGTTGCTCGAAGATTTTCAGCGGTCCGCCTCGCCAGAGGCGATCGAGCGACTGCGGGACGCCTACGCCTATTCGAAGGAGCGGCACGATACAGGTTTCCGCCTCTCAGGTCACCCATATATCCACCACTGCGTTGAGGTGGCCCGCACGCTCTACGCGCTTCATATGGATATCGACACACTTATCGCAGGCCTACTGCACGACGTAATTGAGGACACAGAGACCAAGATCGAAGAGATAGCTGACCGCTTCGGTCCAGCGGTTGCGATAATTGTCGAGGGCATGACGAAAATCAGCACGCTAAAGCTTCACAGCCGAGAGATCCAGCAGGCTGAGAACTTTCGAAAAATGTTGATGTCCATGGCCCAGGACATAAGGGTCATACTGGTAAAATTCGCCGATCGCTTACACAATATGCGCACCCTCAAGTTCCTTCCAGAATCAAAACAGGAGAAGATAGCCAGGGAGACTCGCGATGTATACGCGCCGCTTGCCCACCGTTTGGGGATTGCGCGGATCGCGTGGGAGTTGGAAGACTTGACGCTCAAAACTCTCGACCCAGAATCCTATACGGAAATCACGCGGCGGGTGGACATGGGTCGAAAGGAGCGTGAGCGGCTGATTGAAGAGTTCGCCCAACCTCTAAGAGAGTCACTGGCGGCTGCGGGCATTGAGGGGCGAGTCGTGGGCAGAGCCAAGCATTTCTACAGTATCTACCAAAAAATGCGACGCCAGAGAGTGACTTTTGACGAGATCTACGATCTCCTGGCTGTTCGGATCATCCTTCATAACACCAGGAACTGCTATGAGGTCTTGGGGATGCTTCACGAGCAGTTCACCGCAGTGTCAGACCGTATTCGAGACCATGTCGGTGTACCTAAAGCCAACGGGTATCAGTCGCTGCATACTACCGTCATCGTTGGAGGTGGTCGCCATGTAGAAGTCCAGATTCGCACCGAACAGATGCACCAGGTCGCTGAAGAGGGGATAGCCGCCCACTGGACCTACAAGAAGAACGGGGAGGCCCAAGATTCGCCAGAGCCCTTTGAGCATGGGATGCGTTGGCTCAGGCACTTCCTCGACTGGTCAGAGGGCGTTACCGATCCCACCGAGTTTATGGCACAGCTCAAGTCCGACCTTCCCACAGCCGAGGTCTATGTCTTCAGCCCCGCCGGTGATGTCTTCGAGCTTCCGAAAGGAGCTACTGCTCTCGATTTTGCGTTTGCGGTTCATTCTGACCTGGGTCAGAGAACGTTGATGGCAAAGGTTGGCGGGCAGGTTGTGCCCAAACATCATGTTCTAAACAGCGGCGATCGCGTCGAGATAATTGTTTCAGACAGCCAGGAGCCGACCCGCGATTGGTTGGGGATGATCGTCACCACCAAAGCCAAAAACAGAATCAACAAATTTGTTAAGGCACGGGAGTACGATGCGAGCGCATCGCTGGGACAGCAGCTTCTTGAGCGCGAACTGACAAAGCTCTATGTGGCGCTCCCTGATAGCGACTGGCCAGAGATAGCCAAAGCGTTGGGCTTTGCTGGGGCTAGAGAGCTGTTTGCAGGCGTCGGTGCCGGTGACGTGGTTCTACCTAAGGTGCTTTACTTGGCGGTGCCCCGATCAAGAGAGATTGAGAGGCTAGGGAGCGAAAGAGAAGACATCCAAGAACTCAAAGATGCCCCATCTTTGGCGCAGATGCTCGACCTTGAGGGTGTTGATCCCAAATGGGTCCGTTCTGCCAAGTGCTGCAAACCCGTGATGGGCGATCCCATCGCCGGGCATGTCACCATGGGGCATGGACTGTCAGTCCACCGGATGGACTGCCCCAATATCGGCCGCTTTCTCTCAGACAGCGAAAGACTCATAGAACTCAGTTGGCGCAGCCAAGAGATAGACAACCCAGAAGGGTTCAGCGCTGAAATACTGGTCAAAGGCGGCGACCGCAGAGGTCTGGTCCACGACGTCACCGGCGTCATCAGCTCATTTCGTGCTGACATTACCGCAATGGAGTTTCAGGCTCAGGAACACACCTACTATGGGCACCTGACCCTGGGGGTTAGGGCTGCCGATCACCTGAACCGTCTGATGGACCGGTTGCGCCAGATAGGGGGAGTCGAGCAGGTGGAGCGGGCAGTGGATATCACTGCTGAGGAGCTCGCTGACTGGCCAGAAGCTCTCAGGGACGAATCTGACTTTCCGATCTCCCCTGGAGACGACTGACGGGGGCCGCTGTGGAACTTGTGGATGCGGGACAGGGCGCGAAGTTGTGGAGATCGCGCATTCTAAGCGGTACACCAGGGGTTGCCCACTGCTTCACCTCAAGGATCGGCGGACAAAGCGTTGGACCGTTCGATTCGCTGAACATGTCCGCTGTGGTAGGAGACTCAGAGCAGGCTGTTGTTGCAAACCGACAGAAGATCGCCGACTTGATGGGTGTGGAGGCTAGACTGATGGGGTTTCATTCGCAGGTTCATGGCTGCGATGTGATCCAGCTAGCCGACCTGGAACGCGACGCGTTGGAGGGTGATGGATTTGTGACATCCAAAGTAGGCATACCGGTGATTGTGGGTGTTGCGGACTGTTTTCCGTTGCTCCTGGCGACAGGCGACGGGTTGGCTGTCGCAGCGGTGCATTGCGGTTGGAGCGGAGTGGTGGCGGACATTGTGCGACACGGTGTGGAAAAAACTTGCAGCGCCGGTGGCACGAGTCCCGATCACCTGGTTGCAGCCATTGGACCAGGGATCGGCTCCTGCTGCTTTGAGGTCGGCCCAGAGGTAGCAGGGCAGTTCCCGACTGAGGTAATCCAAGAGAGCACCAGCGGAAGGCCGCATGTGGATTTGGCGAAAAAAATCAGGCTCGATCTACTCAAGGCAGGCGTTTTGAGTGACAGGATAGACGATGCGGCAACATGCACCTGCTGCAACCAGGAGATATGTTTCTCCCACCGGGGCAGCGGCGGGCGGACAGGGCGCATGGCGGCGATGATCGCCCTGAGAGGCCAGCGCCGATGAGCGTGTGGCAAGGCGCACTGTTGGGGTTGGTGCAAGGGCTCACCGAGTTTCTGCCGGTATCAAGCAGCGGACACCTAGTGCTCGCTTCCCATTTCCTGGGTTTGGAGCCAAGTGGCGGCCTTGCGTTCGTTGTATTTACCCATTTTGCCACAGTGCTGGCTGTTCTTACGGTGTTCCGAGCGCGGGTAGCGTTCGTACTTGGCGGCACATGGTCGGGCCTGAAGTCGCTGGCAAGTCGGCAATGGCCAGTGGGCGAAGAGGGTTTTTTCTGGGCGCTCTACATAGTCGCAGGCTCGGTTCCAGCAGCGGCTGTTGGTCTCACGTTCAAAGACCAGATAGAGACAGCATTCAGTAGCCCGATGTTCGCGTCGGCGATGCTGCTAATAACAGGAGCGATCTTGTGGGGCACCGGACGAAAATCCGAAACACTTGGCACGCTATCGCCCTTTCGTGCTATTCTGATCGGTTTGGCACAGGCGGCGGCTATTCTTCCTGGAATCTCGCGCTCCGGAAGTACCATCGCAGCTGGCATCTATTTGGGGGTTGAGCGAGAGAAGGCCGCTGATTTCTCGTTCCTGCTGGCGGTTCCGGTCATAGCCGGTTCCACAGTTTTGGAGGCGGTTCTGCTTTTTGACCACCCTCCTACCAGTGAGGCGCTTGCGGCTATCGGAGCGGGCATGGTCGTCTCTTACGGCGTTGGTCTGGCTGCAATCCTGGTTCTTCTCAAGATGGTGCGCAGAGGGCGGCTAAGCTGGTTTGCCTACTACTGCTGGGCGGTGAGCATTTCGGCGCTGGCTCTGCTGTAGTGCCCACACTTACTATGTCGAGTCGGCTCACCCTCGGCCCGCCTATCATAAAAGTAGAGGGTCTTGAGGAGCCCGCGGGCCAGATCGGAATGACGGTTCTCCAACCGTCTGCACACTGCGTTAGTCGCTGCAGTGTTTTATCTTTTGCGGCCTGGACTGCTTTTTCTTCACCTCCCTGGAAGATTAGTGCGTGAATGTACTGATGGTATGCACCGGTAATACGTGTCGTAGTCCCATGGCCGCAGGAGCACTCAAATCCCTCCTGTTTGACCGGGGTATCACCAATATCCGAGTTCAGTCAGGTGGCGTGGGCTGGGCAGTGGGTAGCCGCGCAACGGACAACGCGATCAAAGCCGCAGCCGCCTCTGGAGTAGATATCTCCTCCCATCGGTCCAGGTCGATCGGTGAAGAGGACCTCGAATGGGCGGATGTCGTACTAACGATGACCGCATTTCACTGGTATGCTGTGACGGATATGACCGACAAGGATAGAGTCTGGACGCTGACCGGGTTTCCTGATGAGGCTATGGGTCCAGACATAGACGACCCCATCGGCGGGTCTCTTGAGGTCTATCAACAGACTTACCAGGAGATTGAGCGTGAGCTCATCAGGTTGGTGCCCGTGCTCGAAGAGATGGCGCAGGCGCGGTCCTCGGCATGAGCAGGTTCGAAGTCAGTCTGTTTGCGTTTATGGCGGTGTTGGTTACAACGTCAGCGACCCGGTCTGAGTTGACCTTGGCGCATCGGGTGCCAGAGACGCTCAGCTACCGCCTCAGTTGGGGCGTCGGCGGTGTGAACTTGATCACCGCAGGCACTGCACGGTTCGAACTCGCTCCAGGGGACAGCATAGGTGGTGATGCCACACTGAAACTGAGGTCGCTGGCTCACTCCGTTGGTTTCGTAGATTGGGCCTACCCTGTGAGCGACACCATAGACGTTCTGCTCAATAGACGGACGTTTCGCCCCATCAGCTTTCGCAAACGGCTCCACGAGGCCTCCTATCACGATGACCGGTGGGCCGAATACGACCACGAAACAGGTGCCATCAGTTCGTCCAGAGGCGATACTGTCGTGGAGGGTAATGTTCGGGACATACTTTCTGCGTTATACATCGTTAGG
Source organism: uncultured bacterium (assembly GCA_964627605.1). Taxonomy (GTDB): domain Bacteria; phylum Latescibacterota; class MWCZ01; order MWCZ01; family CAZVGZ01; genus CAZVGZ01. Next base: position 84,102 of record CAZVGZ010000012.1, read on the forward strand.
GCCGAATCGCTGTTCGTCGGAGCGGAGATAGCCGTGGAAGTTCACGACGATGGCCGGGTCTACTCTCTGTCTGTGAACGTCTTGAGGCGGGAGCAAGCATCAGTGGAGGCCGGAGAATTCGACTGTTTTGTAGTCGAACCGACGCTCCGTTCGAGCGGGGTTGCCCAGCTTAAAGGTAGATTGGTGATCTGGATATCCGACGATAGGGACAGGTTGCCGGTTCTCATGCGATCAAGCGTGCCCATTGGAGCCATTGAAGCCGAACTGATCGCTGTGCCCAACGGCCCGGCTTTCACCACCAACGGACAGCCCGATGCGAACTGATTTCGCCATGCACCTGACCCACACATTGACACTCACAATCGTGATCGCGCTTATACACGGGTGCGCCCCGGCGACACAAACCGCACCGATTGAGGAAGTCGCCCCTGGCAGGCCGCAGACTTTGAGCGAGGTGTTCGATCCAGCGCTGCACCGCGCCGATGACCTGTACGACCGGGCTCAGGAACGGCTTGCCCAACTTGATGTCCCATCTGAGTTTCTAATAGAGGCCCCTGATTCAGCCCAGAGCGACTCGGTAGTCGTTAGAGAGCCTCTGGAGGTCCAGCTGTTTACATGGGCACCACGAGGCTACAGGGTGCAGCTGATTCAGACCCTCGACCGGCAGACTGCGCTCAGACGCAAAATAGAGGCAGCGTCCCAGTTCCCGCAGGATTCTGTGTACGTGGTGCTAAGGGGTGCGACCTATCGCGTCAGGGTTGGCGATTTTACGGTTGAGCAAGACGCCGAGGCGAAAGTGTTAGAGGCCAAAGCCATCGGCTACAGAAACGCTTTTCCGGTGCCAGACCGTGTGAAAGTCTGGCTCGTACCGCCTGAAGAGCAGCCCGAATCTGTCGATGTGCCTCACAGAGAGCGGCTTCGCTGAGTCATCACTATTTCAACTCAGACCTTCTGCTCACCACTGTCAAGGTCATATCGGCTTTCTCGGAACTTTGCTACGGTGTGAACATCCTTGTCGCCCCGCCCTGACAGGTTGACTATCAGCACCGCCCCAGGCATTGTTGGTGCGATCTTGATGGCGTGAGCCACCGCATGTGCCGACTCCAACGCAGGCATCACCCCTTCAACCTGACTGAGCGTCTCGAAAGCGTCCAGAGCTTCATCGTCCGTCGCGGACGTGTAATCAGTTCTACCCAAGTCCCTGAGATAGCTGTGCTCAGGCCCAACGCTGGCGTAGTCCAGGCCAGCGGACACCGAGTGTGTCAGCGCTATCTGGCCGTCATCGTCCTGCAATACAAAGCTTTTGGCTCCCTGAAGTACACCGAGTTTCCCGCTGTGATACCTCGCTGCATGGCGTCCGGTCTCGAGACCCTCACCACCAGCCTCCACGCCGATCAACCGCACGGCCTTATCTCCCAAAAACTCAAAAAACAGGCCTATCGAGTTGGAGCCGCCGCCGACACATGCTATGCACGCATCAGGTAGCGCTCCGGTCTGCTCGACTATCTGGGCTTTGGCTTCACGACCGATCACCGACTGAAAATCGCGGACCATCATCGGATAGGGGTGTGGCCCTAAGACCGAGCCGAAAATGTAGTAGGTGTCTTCGACGTTTGTGACCCAGTCGCGCATCGCTTCGCTAATCGCGTCTTTCAGGGTGCAACTGCCAGACGAGACCGGTGCTACTGTCGCCCCCAATAGTCTCATTCTGAAGACGTTGAGCGCCTGACGCTCCATATCTTCGGTGCCCATATAGACCACGCAGGGCATTCCGAACATCGCCGCCACCGTCGCGGTCGCTACGCCATGTTGTCCGGCTCCGGTCTCAGCGATGATCCTGGTTTTGCCCATCCGCCTCGCGAGCAGAATCTGTCCCATTGTGTTGTTGATCTTATGGGCTCCGGTATGACACAGATCCTCGCGCTTGAGATAGATTTTGGCACCACCAAGCTTTTCACTCAGTCGCTGCGCGAAATATGTTGGCGTCGGGCGTCCAACGAAATCTTTGAGATACGACCCCAACTCCTTTGCGAACTCAGGATCGGCCTTCGCCCTGTCGTATTCATCGCCTAGCGCCAGAAGGAGCGGCATCAGCGTCTCTGCGGCAAACCGACCGCCATACGGCCCGAACCGTCCGCGCTCGTTGGGCACCGTCATTTGGGCTGTCGTCGTCATCTTTCGGAAACCTCTACATATTTCGTGTTTGGTGGAATCGCTATTCTGTAACCGCACGCACCTGCTCGATAAGCCGCGCGACCGCTGCGTGGTCCTTTTTGCCTGGTGACAGCTCAACACCGCTGCTGGCGTCTATCGCCCAAGGACTTACGTGCTCTACCGCCTCAACGGCGTTGTCAGGCGACAGCCCCCCAGCAAGCATTACCTTGGCGTACTGATTGGTCGCCTTTGCCACACCCCAATTGAGCGTCTTCCCTGTGCCTCCAGGCACGTCTTTGACGTAGCTGTCCAGCAGCACCGCTTTGGACGGATAGTCCGCCACGTCAGCCGGCAGGAACAGCCTGGACACTCTATACACTTTTATTACATCCACCACCATTCGCATCGCGTATCCTGGCGATTCATCACCGTGGAGCTGAACCGCTCCCAAACCGACATCTTTGACGATCTCGTTGACGCGCTCGAATGGTTCGTTTACGAACACACCAACCGGTGTAACCCTATCAGGAAGCGACTCTCTTAGCCGTTTTGCCTCAGATGGCTCGATGTATCTCGGACTTTTTGGGGCGAATATGAACCCCAGAAAATCCGCACCAGCGTCAGCCACCACCATGGCGTCAGGCAGATTGGTGATCCCGCAGATCTTTATGAGCGTCATGTCCAGCCGTCAGGATATTTCAGCCTGCGGTACTCCTCGGTGTAGACCCCGCCGTCAAAACCGTCTTCCATCTCAAGGTCTTCAAGGAAGATCGCGGTTCTGTACCGCCGCGATTTCTGCGCTGCTATCATCACCAGAACAGATTCTATCAGATCATCAACGGTCGCTCTCGGCGTCTGGCCTTCAATGAGCGCCACAAACTGGTCGAGCAGGCCTTGATAGAGCGTCGATGCATCGATGGGGGTATGATGCACCCCTGTGGTGGTAGTCGCGGTAAAATGCCAGGTGTGCACCGGCGCGTGGAGCTCCATCATAAGCACAGCGCCGCTTCTGTAATCGACTTGAAAAAGCTCTACCCCTCGGTTCTCGCCGAGATAGCTCACCGATTTTGCGCCGCTTCCCAAAACCCCGGCAGCCATTTCGTGGGTGTGAATGCCGTAGCTGAAAAAATCACCTGGCCCAGAGGCGTATGCGGTCACTACTTCCCCCAGATCATCGCCTCTGTCCTTGAGCTCAATGATCTCTTTGGCAAACCTGAGCGATGAGCCGCCGGTGATACGGGCGTTGTGGTCGTTGCAGAGCGTGAGCAGCCGCTGCGCCTCTGCCACGGAGCCGACGATGGGCTTGTCAATCAGAACCGGCAATCCTGCTGTGATAAACCCTTCGGCTTTGTCGATGTGCGTCTCCCACCTGACGCCGTGGATCATCACGGCGTCCACCAGCTCCGTTATCTCCTCGTAGTTCTGGCATACTTGGGCTATCTGATGTTCATCCGCGAACTGTTGGGCATAGCCCGGTGGATGGATGTCCCCACTATCCCACACCGCAGCGATTCGACACCGATCGCCTCCGTGGAGCAGTTGAGCAAACACCGCTGCGTGCGACGTGTCTAAATCGATCGTGCCTATCCGCACAGGTTCTGATGACATACCGGTTTGACCTCTGTGTCTGTGTTAGCTGCTAGCCGATCACTTGCGGCGCGATCGTGTCTAGATCGAACGTAGCGACCCTCAACTCATTGGTGTTGTTCGGGCGCGCCGCCTCCCAGAATACCCACATCTTATCATCCACCGCCATCCAATGCGAGTAGCGCCACGTATGGTTGTCGCCTGGGGTGGTGCTCCTTAAAAGCGGCTGGTCCGGGGTCAGGTCGATAAACGTCTTCAGGTCAGGACTGTACGCCAACCCGGTGGCGATGTTATAGATCGGATCGTGCCACCTTGTATGCGACCCCTCATAGACGAACAGATACCCCAACGGCATCGGCACTACACTCGCAGGTCGTGTGAAGTAGTTGTGCCATCCGGCGTTCTCCAGCACCGGATGCTCTGATGCCGATGCCCACTCTACGCCATCACCGCTGGTGAAATGCCATATTCGCTCGGTCTTATCTGTGCCGATGACGAACATGTGCCACTCGCCTCTGGCGACCAAAACAACCGGGTCTTTGTATCCGATTGTGCCCACAAAAGGGTCGGTGCTCTGTGACGGGGCGAGCACCGGTGCCAGGGTTTCAGGATTGATCTCTGTTGGGCTGTCGGTATCATCGAACTTTATGATTGTCCATCCGTCCTTAAGACCTGCGCACCCATATAGCCGAAATTTGCCCGACTGAGGATGGCGCATCAGACACGGCCGTTCAAATACCGGAACTCCTGCGTCGTCGCGATGGACGTTGTGAACCTGCTTATACCGGCGACCGTCATCGCTCATCAATATGCGAATCTCATATCCCCGTTTGCCCCGGACAGAGCGTCCTTCCCGCATCCTAGCAGCCAGATACCACACACCATCGTCGCCCCTACAGACCGAAGGCGCTCCTGCCCACCATTCAGGAGTGTTTTCGTCGGGCTCCAGCACCACGTCGTAATCTGCTAATGCGTCAACAATATGAGCGAACATCGTGCGATCTATCCACCTAAGGGAGGGAAAACTGTTCTGTTCGGCGATAGTTGTGGCTCATGCGACGAGTGAATCTAGGCATACAGCGGCTAAACCGGCAAGTGGATCACCATGCCAAATCCGGACATGGGTCTGTGCTGCCGTTGTCGCATCACCGCCACATATCGGTGTGAGACTTAAGAAACTCAGTGAACAGCCCTGCCAGGACTCTGTGCCCCCTGGCCGAGAGGTGTAGGGAGTCTCTATAGAGCGACGCTGGACCGGCTTGGTCTCTCATGTTTTCCAGCGGGTCAAACACAACACATCCGCTCTCCAAAGCAACTGACAAAACCACCGCCTGCACTCCAATCGAGGCGTCAGCTTGAACAACCTGCTCTTTGGGCGGTAGCTATCACCACCAACATCGGCAGACCGCTGTTTTTGACCGCTCTCGCCAGCGCACGAAACGGTTTCAGATACCTCATTCTCCTCGGATCATTGGACGCATCTTGCGCGTTTCTCGCCTCGGAGATCGAGGCTACCTGTAGCGGCCAAACCGATGCGGAGATGCTCCGCTTCACCTGCGGTTCGTCGCTACTTCCTGCTGTTACCGACCTAAACCACGAAAGAAACCCATAGAACGCCGGCTTTACGATCTTCCCCAAGGCGCTAACTGGTAATCAGAGTGTAGATCGGCGCTGGTACATACCTGAAAATCTTCTGCGCAGTTGCATAGTCCGCAGTGTAGAGCTGCTCAGTTAGCTCTACAGGCACATCGTTAAAGCAGAACACATTTATCACCAGGCTAAGACTGCTGTCCAGCAGGTCGTAGTGTTCCAGCAGCGCCAACTCGTGGCCAGTATCAAACCCCAAAACCGATGCGTCCAACGTCTCAACGACTCGGCTTGAGTCCCATATTGACAGTGTCTGCCCAACCAGATGTGGAAAAGTGGAGTCTTTGGCGACACCCAAGCCGAAAGTCACCGAATCGCCGACGTGGAGCAGGCGGTCTTTAGTCGAGTCTGGAGGTTCAAACCAGGGCCCTTCCCTCAGGCCCATGTGGTTTGTTGTCGCCACCCCACCGCTCAAGTCCATCGTGGTGTCAGGCCGCAGCACGAACAGGTCTGGCGTCAAACGGTGGGTGAACCCAACCATAAACGCTTCCTGACCCCTGACCAGCGACGGCACCAAGAACAGTCGGCAGACTATCTCAAGGAAGATCAACCCGACAGTAGCAGCGACGGACAACAGAGCCGAGTTTACCAGGAAACTTTTGATATCGCTTTTTCTCAGCGGACGCATCTCGGTGTGGCGTTAGGGCTAGAGTGTTTGGGGCTGGCCCGTGCGAATAGCGTCAAAAACTTTGAGCACCATCATCGTCGCACGCAAGCCGTCAAAGTGATCGCTTGGGGCTGGTGTTCCTTGCTTGAGCGCGTTGGCGAAATCGATGTTTTCGAGCAAAAATCCCTCTTCATCCAAGCGGGTCCGCTCTTCGACCTCGGTCCCGTCGTTGAATGTCGCGTGGGTGAACCGGTCATATAGCTCGCACGTTTTGGGCCAGTCGAACATCTGGAAGTGAAATTTGGAGTTGTGTGGCGGGCAACCTGCATCGCCCTGTATCACCGACGCCACCGAACCGTTCTCAAACAGTATAGTCGCCACCGCCTGGTCGATTACGTTCGGGTTGTCATGGATCATCGCTCCGCCTTCAGCGTAGACCCGTTTTGGCTGTGAACCACTTAGATATGCTACCAGATCCATTGTGTGGCAGCCCTGAGAAATCACGTTGCCGCCGCCCCTTATCGGGTCTTGCGCCCAGTTGTCATCGGGCCACCGGTTGTCCATCATCTGTCCCACAGTAATCAGAGGACGAGGGATGAACTCATGCGCCTCTTGGACCAGCGAGTAGTAGCGCATTTTGAAACCCAGCATAAAAGTCACACCGGCTTTCTCAACGGCATCCACTACCGCTTCGCACTCAGGCTCGCTGAGGGCAAGCGGCTTTTCGAGAAAGATGTGCTTTCCAGCCTCAGCGGCCCTGATGGCCAGATCGGCGTGGGTGTTGTGGTGTGTGGCTATATATACCGCGTCCAGCGAGTCGTCGCTGAAGATCTTGTCGGCGTCGGTTGTGGCGAAGTCACCATCGACTTCATCGCACAGCGATCTGCTGGAGCTTCCCACAACATCGCAGAACGCGATCATCGCGATGCCATCAACTTCCGCTAAACAGCGGGTGTGTGTCCCGCCTATACCTCCGCACCCTATAAGACCACAGCGGATTTGACTCAAAATTATAACCTCTTATGAGTTTCTCGTGTCTTAAAGCGAGTCGAGCTGGGCGATTTGCTGCAACATCGGCTCAACACTGAGCGTTTCAAAGCCAAACTGCTTGGACAGCTCATCTGCGCTCAACTCCTGCCCGATTCCCCACAGCTCAACCAGCGCCTGACCGGTCCGCTTGTCTGCAAACCACCGATCGCCAAATGTTTCGCGGAAATAGAGAGCCATCTGCGCCGAGAGCATCCAGGCGCGCAGATACCTTGTGGCGTGGTAGAACGGATCAACATCGTCGAGGTACGGCTCAGATGGCCATGGCAACATTGACGCCTCAGAGAGCAGGTCTTGATATCTCTGACGCTGAAAATCAAGCCCATCCTCCACACCGTCGTAAAGCTGTGCCTCGTAGGCGATTTTAGCGCCGTAGCGGCGATAGTAGTCAAGCTGCTCCAACAGGGCCACAGAGAGATAGGCGTTCATATTCTGATCGGGGAATACCAATTCCAAGTAGCTTCGATCTATGAGAAGGTTTTCAAACAGAAATGCAAAACTCTCGGTTACTGAGTTGTCCCCCAACACCGACAGCTCGAACGGAACTGAGGCGCCCACATTGCCGAAATGGAGCGCATGACCAAGCTCGTGGAAAAACGCGCCGTAGTCGCTGGCACCGCCAGACGGTTTTGTCACCAGATATACGTTGTGAGGGACATTCACCGTGCAGCAGAATGCCCTTGGCGATTTGTGTTCGCGCTGTTCGGTGTCGATGGTGACGTTTCCACCTGCGGTAAGATCAATCCCGAGGCCGTCAGTAAAACGCTGAGCCAGCTCTTGTTCACCGCCCTTGGGAAACAGGACATCAAACTCCTCACCTCTAAACGCGTATATCGAGTCCGTTCGCTTGGCCTCACTGAGCGATATCCCCGAAGTCTCGCTCAGACGTTTTTCTAAGCACGATCGGTAGAGTCCGGTCGTTTTTTCCATCAGGATTCGCATCTGGGTTACGATGGGCACTACAGCGATTCCAGAGAGCTCCTCAAACATCGCCAGATAGTCGGCAAACCCCATGTCCACCGCTCCGTGGACCATTCGGCGCACTCGTGTATTAAGCAGTTCGTGAAAGCCCTCAACCGCCTCATTTCGTGCATCGTATGACGCTGTTCTCTTAGCGCGGTCGTCTTCGTTTCGCACCAGCCCGGGCACCATCCTGTATGGGATGTTTTCGCCACCTACATCAACCATAGCCGTGGCTTCAGCTTCGTTCATCCTGTCGGTGATATCCGCCAGACCAGCAAGTTGGCGCTGCTCGACGATGAACTCCCTTAGATGGGTGAGCCGCCGGACCTCATCAGGGTCCGACGCAGCGTCAAGCGACTCGCATACCGTGTCGTATGTCGTTGGGCGACACAGGTCAGCAAACACAGCGACTATTGCCGCGACGTTAGATTCGATCTTAAAACCACCATCGGTTTCGTAATACTCCTGTTCCAGTGACGAATTGAGCTTTTCAGCGCGGCTGCGAATTTCGTCTATTGTCACTGGCGAAACTCCTTGTTGTAATCCCATTCTGGCTTGCTATCAAGTTGCTTTAAGAGGGTACCCCGGCGAGGTCGATCTTGGAAAGGGACAGGTGGGTCTGTTAAGCGCCGCTGGAGCGCATCCCACTCAGTGGAGCAGAATCACTCTCACTGTTCTCACATCGTCGCCGACTACCAATCGCACGAGATAGACACCGCTCTCCACCTCGCGGCCATTGCCGTCGCGCCCGTCCCACACAGCGCTGTGATAACCGCGTTTATGCCGAGACGCGACCAGTTCGGCAACTCTCTGCTCGGTGACGTTGTAGATCGACAACGTCACCCAAGCGCTGTTTGTGAGATCGAACCTGATAATAGATTTACTGTTGAACGGATTTGGCGATACCTGTACTTTTGCCCTGACGATCGGATGCAGGTCTAACCTAATTCCGACAGCCTCAATTATCCGCCAGGAGAAAACCACAGTGTCAGCAGCGCCATGACCGTCGAAAACGCGGACGACTAGGTCGTGATCGCCTACATCGCCAGGAAAAAACAGCCCTGCGGCTAGAATACTGTCCCTTATCACCAACCCCTCCACAGGCGGGTCTAGCAGCTCGAACGTTAAAGTGTCGTGGGTGTCACTGTCAGCGGCGGCCAGGGTATCGCGATAGGTCTGGTAGACCGTTTCATTTCGGATTGAGGTCGTGAGGATTCGAGGCGTGGCGTTGGGCATGGGGTCTATGATCGCCAACTGAAACACCGTGGTATCTGCCGCTCCATTCTGGTCGGTGACACTGATCCAGACGTCGTGAACACCCTCGTCATCCCGTGTGAATCTGCTGCCAGGTCTGATCTGGCTGGAGTGCACCCCCTGGTCTGGACAGAAAGCGTATGAAGGTTGTAGTTTGCCTGAGGGACGGAAGGAGACGCCCTTATGGCGGTCAGACGGAGATTCACACAGGAATTCAAGCTGGCGGTTGTCAGGGAATATTTGGCAGGGGGCGTGAGCCGCGCAGCGCTGGCGCGCCAGTATGACGTTGCCCCTGG
>CAZVGZ010000013.1:0-88285 GCA_964627605.1 uncultured bacterium
CCCGTTCTGTCGATGTTACAGCCCAGGGCTTGGATGTCCACATGGCCCACTGCAAAGACGGTTTTCCAGATATGCTCCTTGATCTGTTCTGTCACGGCACTATTGAAAAGGGCCGAGATGTGACGGATGGGGGCGTCGAGTTTTACAATCTTTGTATAGATGTCGCTGGACTGGCGACAGTCGCCGATTCGTTCGGTGCCATCGCAGCGAGAGTCGTGGATGAGGAGCGGCTATCGTGGAGAGAGCTGGCATCGCTGCTAAAAGACGACTACCACGACGCCGAGCCGCTTCGTCTGCTGATGAAGAGCGCCCCACAGTTCGGAAATGGCGGTACTGTGGCTGACGAGTTCGCCGTGAGAATCACCGATGCGTTCGTCAGGTTCGCCAAAGCGAAACCGACGCCAGCGGGTTTCAATATTATCCCTGGTGTATTTTCGTGGGCGGCAACTATAGGGATGGGCAAACCGGTAGGAGCGACTCCTAACGGAAGATTGGATGGCGCACCGATCTCTCACGGTCCCAACCCCGACCCCGGCTATCCTGCGCCCCACACCCCCACCGATATGGCTCGCTCGGTTTCGACAGCCCAATGCGGGTATGGAAATACGTCGCCACTACAGTTGGATATGGACCCAGGTTTGGGCCGGAGTGACGAAGCCAGGGAGAAAGTCTCGGCTCTCATTCGCACCCATTTCGACATGGGAGGCACGATGATTAACCTGAACGTCCTTAATCGCGAACAGGTTCTTGCCGCACATGAAGACCCGTCTCTGTTCCCTGATTTGGTGGTCAGGGTCACCGGGTTCAGCGCGTACTTCGCCAGCCTCTCCAAAGAGTTCAGGCAGCTTGTGGTGGATCGGATTATTGCGTGATTCTGGGGCGTCTAGCGGTGTAGGTTGATATCTGATAGCGGTCTGTAGGCGCGGCACGATTTTAAGAGAGTGTCAGGCGACGCTCTGGTTTGGAGGTCGCGTGATCGCCTATGACACATCTAAATATCCTGCAATGCAGTGCTATTCCATTGAGGTTACCGCTGAGTTGTTGTAGCTGAAGTTCTTGTCGCAGCGAGCGCCTCTCCAGAACCCTAATAGAACAAGCCGGGTTCGCAGGTATACATAAAATTGGTATTATTATCAGAACACAAACGATCTTTCGCAGTCACAGTACTGCTGTGCGTTGTCCCGCTGATGGCGACTGCGCGACCGATATGGGTGTTCTTTGCCGACAAAGGCCCAAGCGAGCGACAAGATGATCTGGATGCTCCGGTCTACGAGCCATACGTCCAGTTAGTGGCAGAACTGGCGACGGTGAGGCACCGTTTTAGGTGGTTCAACGCTGTTACTGTGGACGCGACGCCAGACGCAGCAGATTCCATAGAAGCGTTTGAGTTCGTCAGCCGTACGTCATCGGTTGTCGGGTTCAAGAGTTCGGCAGATGACACATCTGCGCCGACCGCTATCGAACCTATGGGTGGAACCAAGCCTGCTGCATCCATGAACTATGGAGCCAGCGACGCTCAAAACAGAACCGTGGGAGCGGTCTCGCTCCACGACCTGGGGTATAACGGGCAAGGTGTAAAGATAGCGGTGTTCGACGCCGGGTTCTCCGACCTGGGCCACGACGCGTTTCAGTCGCTACAGATTTTAGACACCATTGATTTCCCGATTGGCAGAGACACCCTGATCTCCAACAGCCACGGCTCCACTGTCCTGTCTGTTATAGGGGGGTTCGATCAAGGTGCGCTCATCGGTCCGGCATACGCCGCGCAGTACATGTTGGCGAGAACGGAGATATATACGAGGGAAGAGCCGGCTGAAGAGGATAACTACATCGCAGCGCTGGAGTGGGCTGACTCTCTTGGGGCGGACATCGTCTGTACTGCGCTCGGGTACAACACCTGGGATAACCCGTTTCTCTACCCCGATCGGGTCTATACGGTAAACGATGTCGATGGGGTCACTGCGCGGATCACAATAGCAGCGGACATAGCGGTGGAAAAAGGTGTCACAGTGATTACCGCCATGGGCAATGAGCGGGCTTCGTCAGGGATCAAGGAGTGGAACGGTAAGATGTTGTTGCCTGCCGACGGGTTTGGAGTGATCAGCGTCGGCGCTTCGACTGAACTGTCCGGGCCGCCTTTCCACGTCGCGGGGTTCGCGTCGATCGGCCCGACTGCTGATGGCCGGATTAAGCCCGATGTAAGCGCACCAGGGGCTAGTGTTGTGATGATACAGCCTGGAACGACCACGGGATACCGCGGGGACATCGGCACCAGCTTCGCCACTCCGATCGTAGCAGGTGTAGCAGCGCAGCTACTACAGGCGCACCCCGACTGGGGGCCAGCGGATATTGCCACAGCGCTCAGGTTCTCAGGACACCAGGCGTCGCTGCCTGACACTCTGTTGGGCTGGGGGGTCATAGATGGGTTGCTGGCGCTTGATGCCCACAAGGGTCTGTTGGGACAGGTTATCGGCGAAAATGCGGTGGACCGAACTGCCACCATCTCAGTTTCCGGCGGAGGGATCGACACCACGTTCTACACGAATAGTACCGGCTGGTTTCGGTTGATAGGAGTTCCTGTTGGGGAACACACGGTGACGGCAACGATGGCTGGCTTTGATACGGAGAGCGTGGCGGTGACAACCGGAAACAGACCAACACAGATTGCGATACCTCTCACCGAACTGGAAAATCGGGTTGCGTCGATCATGAAACCAAAAGGTGTTCACTCGGTGTCAGCGTCGCCCAACCCCGCCAATCCAGGTAATCGCCTTGCCTATAGGATGCCATCGGCTGACGTGGTTGGCGTTTTGAGTCTGTTTGACCTCACTGGTCAGGTCGTGCGGAGTTGGCGACTTGGGGCAGGTAGGATCGGGTCGGTCGATTGGGATGGGCGTGACAGAGATGGTCGCGCGGTGGCTTCTGGATACTATCTTGTGCGGCTGAGAACAGGTCAGGGGTCGGCTGTTACCAGTGTGAGTGTCTCGCGTTGATGCGCTTGGCTGTCATAGGCTGCTTTCTTGTTACAGCCCAAGCGGCAGCGGGTATTTTTTGGGTGCAGCTAGCACCTAAGGACCCTCCTCTGAGCCGTTTGGCGCTCAGGAATCAGGCTGCGCTCTCCCCTAGATCGCTAGAACGCCGCGACCGCTTAGGTGTCAATCTGGACTTAAGAGACATCCCGGTCTCTTCAGACAGAGTTGCGACCATAGCGCAGATGGTAGAAAAGATCAGAACGCGGTCACGGTGGCTAAATGCGGTGAGTGTCGAAGCGACCAAAAAACAGATTGATGAGATTAGATCGCTCTCTTTTGTGGTGAGTATCAGAGGTGTGGCCAGCGGCACCAGAGCGGTGCCTCCTAAACAGGTAGGACCGGCGCTCAAGCAATCGACGCGAACGTCGGCGGGAGGTTTCGATTACGGATCGAGCCTCTGGCAGGTCGAGCGAATCGGTGTTACGAAGCTGCACGATGACGGGCTGACCGGACAGGGCGTGCTAATCTGTGTGCTGGATGCTGGTTTCAACGGATTGGATCACGAATCTTTGGTCGATCTTGATATCGTGGCGACATCAGATTTTGTATCGCATACCACCGTTGAAGGGCACAACCACGGCACTTCGGTCCTGTCGACACTCGCTGGGTTTGTGCCAGGAGCGCTCATCGGGCCAGCGTTCGGTGCGTCATTCGCTCTCGGGCGAACTGAGATTGTTGACAAGGAGATAAAGGCCGAGGAAGACAACTGGATTGCTGGCGCGGAGTGGGCCGATTCGCTCGGAGCCGACATCCTAAATTCTTCGCTGAGCTACACCATCTGGGACGAAGGATCGCCGGACCCTGACTATAGTCTGGACGACCTTGACGGCGCGACTGCTGCGATCACCATCGTCGCCGATCTAGCGGTGTCAAAAGGGATCGTGGTAATCGCGTCTGCCGGGAACGATCGTGGTGCGGAACAGACGGTGGGGTGGGAGGGGCGCATAGGGTTTCCAGCAGACGGGGTGGAGGTGTTGACCATCGGGGCGACAACGCCAGATGACAATGTCGCCAGTTTTAGCTCCATCGGCCCTACTGCCGACGGACGGATAAAGCCCGACCTGGCAGCCCCTGGTCAGTCGGTGTCGTTCGCAAACCCGTCAAACCCGACATCCTACTCTCTAGGTCAGGGGACGTCGTTTTCCTGTCCGCTGGTGTCTGGTCTGGTGGGACTACTGCTCGAAGCGCACCAGGATTGGGGTCCGGCTGAGATAAGAAAGGCTCTCGTCTGGACCGCACGCGATTTAAGAACCCCTGGGCCTGACAACTACTCGGGCTACGGCTTGGTAGATGGCGCCACTGCGGTACGTCTGGATTTTGATGGCGGGCTGTTTGGCACCGTCTTGGCGCAAGGGTTGCCGGTGGCAGGGGCGAGTGTTGATGTGACGACGCCTGACAGTGTACTGTCGGCGATCACCGACGAACGCGGGCGCTTTGTGCTTGGCGCGATCAGTGCCGGAGAACACTCTGTCGCCGCATCGGCTTTGGGGTTCAATACTTCTTTTGAAACGATCACAGTTCCGCAGATGTCGCCAGCGGAGTTGGAAATGACCCCTGCTGTCGGGCAGACAGCCAGTTTCAGATTTCATCCCAACCCGGTTCGCTCGCAGGAGACGCAGACTACGCTTTCAGGAGTTGTGACTGCTGACATGTCGATCTCAATCCACTCTCTAAGTGGTGATCTGGTGAGGCGTCTGCCCTTGGGCCGGCTAACTTGGGACCTGAGGAACGGGTCGGGGAGGCTGGTCGCAGCCGGTGTGTATCTGTATCGTGTGGACGGAGGTGACGGGAGAACGGGTATGGGCAAACTGGCCGTTATCAGATAGAAACATTGGTGGCATTGCTATGTTCGACGACCGTCTTTGGGCACCGTGGCGTTCGGCCTATCTCTCGATTTTGTCAGAAGACGACAAAGACAGAGACGACAAAGTTTGTGTCTTTTGCGCGGTAGAAGAAAAACCTGACGAGGCGGTCTACGTTGTTCGCAGAAGCCACAACACCTTCATCATTCTGAATATCTATCCGTACAACAACGGGCATTTGATGGTTATTCCCTATCAGCACACATCCGCTCTGGGGGAACTCAGCCCTGAGATCCGGCTAGAGATGATAAACGAGGCTGAGCTGGCGATAAGGGCGCTAAAAACAGCCATGAACCCCGATGGGTTTAACGTCGGGATGAACTTGGGGCAGGCCGCCGGTGCGGGAATTGATAAACATCTTCATTTCCATATCGTTCCCCGTTGGTCCGGCGATACCAATTTTATGCCGGTGTTGGGACAAACCAAAGTGCTCTCAGAGGGGTTGGATCAGACTCTCGCCAAACTAGCCGCTGCGTATCAGACGTTGGAGGGCTGACAAGGAAAAAATGTCAGATGAACGACGCATTGGTGCCAGCCGGATCGGTCGTCGCGAAGAGCAGCGTTCCAGGAGCACCCTCAAGACTGTCCGATTGGGACTCTATGCGCTCATTCTGGCGCTGGTGCTGTACTGGCTGTGGCGCGATGCGGGGATAATAACGCGGGGGCTGACAGGCCCGCCGTTTGATATGCGGGTGGTTTCGGTGCAGGAGGACACCAGCGGGGTCGATTCCGGTCGCGTAGACGTATGGGTCGCTGTGGTGATCGCAACGACCGATGCCGACACTCATCGGGTCCTAATGCCGCAGTTCCAGCTCCAGACAGAACATGGCGATGAGTACATGCCCTACGCTACAGACAGAGTGTTTGGGGTTGTTGGTCTGGCGATCCCTCCTTTAGATAGCGTTGCAATGAATCTGGTTTTCAACCTGCCTGACACCGCCGCCGTCACACATCTCCAGTGGAACGAATAACCGTAATCATACCGACGCTCAACGAGGCCGAGACCATCGGCTCCATGTTGAGCAGTCTAAGCCAGCAGGTTGTCGAGGTGATAGTTGTTGACGGCGGCAGCGGTGACTCGATACGGGAGATCGCAAACAAATTCCCAGAGGTCACGCTCATCACGTCACAGCCGGGACGAGCTATGCAGATGAATGCTGGTGCAGAGGCAGCGTCAGGCGATGTGCTGCTATTTCTCCACGCGGACACTGCGCTTCCCGATGGGGGTCTGGAGCTGATTAGGCAGGCGATAGTGCAGAACGGGTGGGAATGGGGTTGGTTTAATGTGCGGCTTGATGGTCATGGAATACTGCTGCGCTTGATCGGCTGGCTGATATCGCTTCGCAGCCGCATGACATCCACACCGAGCGGCGACATGGGAATCTTCGTCACAACCAAAACGTTCAGGAGGATTGGCGGCTACGAAGAGCTGCCACTCATGGAGGACCTGGATTTAGCGCGACGGCTTCATCGTTCTTTTTCAGGCGGAGCGGTCATAGCGTGTGTCACCACCAGCGCCAGACGCTGGCTGGAGGGTGGGACGGTGCGTACGGTTTTTTTGATGTGGTCTCTGCGCTGGATGTATTTCCTGAGAGTCTCTCCCAAAAGACTGGCAAAGTGGTATGCCGACGTCCGCTAGTCGAGCGAAGGTAGCCGTGATGATACCAGCGTACAACGAGGAGACGTCTGTAGGTCTGGTGCTGGAGGCCATACCAAAAAAGTGGATGGATCAGATCGTGGTGGTGGACAACGGCTCGACTGACACCACAGCAAAGGTTGCTCAGTCATCTTATGCAGAGGTGGTAAGCGAACCCAGGCGTGGCTACGGTCAGGCGCGTCTCACCGGTATTGCGCATGTCAAAAACGACACTGACATCGTGGTATTCATGGACGCAGATTCCAGCGACCACCCCGAGCAGTTGCCCGACCTCTTGGGCCCCATAGTCGAACACGGCGCGGACATGGTGATCGGATCGCGGATGTTGGGTGGCGCAGGACCTGGAGCGCTGCTGCCGCAGGCTAGGTGGGGCAACCGTTTGGCGTGCTTTCTAATGCGGTTGATTACAGTGGAGATGCAGATCAAAGCGGCGCGGATGGGGCTTTCCTTTAGGGAGGTTAGCGTCAAATACCGCAAACGGGTTGGTGTTTCAAAAATCACCGGTACGGTATCAGGGACACTTCGTGCAGGATGGAAAATTCTGTACACTATCGTCAAGTAAGCGTTCGTCAGATAGTCCGCCTACACCGAAGTTGGATGATAGAGTTAGTGGGATGAGGCAGCAAAACGGGTCTTGTAGATCGAAAAAAATCGTGGCGTAGATGCACAGAGCCAGAGAGGGGTTTTTGAAAAAAATGCCGAATCACCTGCTGAATGACGACCAGATAAGAGCTCATATTGTAAACGGGTTCACGCTGGTGCTCTGTGCATTCAGTTGAGCTACGCACCCGCAGAATGGCATTCAGCCCAGGAGCGCCATGCCAGGCGTCATCTACTGCCATGAGACAGACACGACAACTCCTACGGTTCGGCAATTAATGTAGATTCCCGCTCTGATTATCTAAATCACCAATCTAGTAGCCCAAAGTCGCGCCGCCGTCCACCGGCAGATGGATGCCGGTGATGAAAGAACTGGCCTCTGACGCGAGAAACAGAACCACATCGCCGATCTGTTCAGGTTCGGCCATCTCCCCTAGCGGCTGCATGGTGTTCATCAGCTCTCGGACAGCATCTGGATCGTCTTGCTGCCCAATCCACTGCTCCATAAGCGGTGTCCTGACAGCCGCAGGGCATACGGCGTTGACGCGCACTCCGTCTTCGGCTAGGTCCATCGCCAAAGCTTTCGTCATCGCCAAAATCCCGCCTTTGGTAGCGCAGTAGGCCAGAGCGTCTGGCTGCCCTACCACACCTGTCATGGAGGACATGTTGATTATGCTGCCTCTGGTCTGGCGAAGATGAGGGACGGCGGCTTTTATGCACAAGAATTGGCTTTTGAGGTTGAGGCTGATAAAACCGTCCCACTGCTCTTCGGTCAGGCTGTCGATGGTATGAGGCTTGTGGGTTCCAGCGTTGTTTACGAGTATGTCCAGACGACCGTGGGCGTCTATCACACCGCCGATCATCCGCTGGACACTGCCCCAGTCGCGGACGTCGCAGTTGACGTAGGTGGATTTACCACCATCGTCTACAAATCCCGCCACAGCCTTGGAGGCGACACTGCCGTTGATATCCACTACGACAACCTCTGCCCCAGCCGCAGCCAAGATTTTTGCGCACCCCCAACCGATACCTTGCCCCGCTCCGGTCACTATTGCGACTTTGCCCGACAGAACCATCCTCAACCTCTTTCGTTTTTTGATTAGAAAAACTGACACGCTATGCTTTCAACATTCGGAACAGCCGATCTGGCCACGCCACATCGACACTATCCCACACGAACGTAAACGGCTTTGCCCGCTCTTCGACCTTCACTCCTACCAACGCCTGCTGGACCTCTCCCAAAGCCGCCGTGGTGGTTTTTCTGTCGAGAAGCCCGGCGTGTTCGCGAAGTTCATTTGTCGTAAGAGGGCAAGACGACCGCAAGGCGTCGGCAGCTTTAGATGCGTTGGCGCTGAGTTTGGGTGAGTCGTGCGCAGCCAGTAGAGTGGATAGCCACGACAATGAAACGAAAGACGGTTTTCCTCGAAGTAGCTGGCCATAGAAGGCGCGCTTTTCAGCCACGAGAGTGTCCTTAAGGCCCCAGCACAGCCCAACGTATGGATCGTGATGTGTGTGTGTTGGAAACGCTGGGTCTCTCTCACCGCACGCTGCCACCCACATTGACGGAAGCCCGCCAACGCTTCCGCTGAGCGCCAGGGCAAACCCCACATCTTCCAAATACTCAAGAGCAGACACATCGTCGGTGATCTGGCCTCTGATACTCCTACGCCAGAGCTGGTCTCTTAGTAGTTCCACACTTTCCCAGTTTGGGCTAGACATTATCCACCATTCACTTCAGGTGTATCGCCACCACGGAGATATAAGAGTGAATCAATGCCGGTGGTTTTTGGGTCGGAATCGATCCATGACCCGGTAGACGGAGTGTAATAAAAGACCCGACCTGCGGCGTTTTTGTAGGCCATGGGCGCGGTCTTGGTCCAGCCGCCTGGTGGTGGTTCCTTGAGGATGGCGGCGAAGGGTCGGCACCCCCCCACGGTTGTTGGGCACGAATCTAGTGCAGAAGGATAGGCTGTATCAGGCGGCTCACTGTTGAGTGCTGCCCAACTGGCGATCCCGGTTCTAATCGCCGCTATCCCCTCTATCTCCTGCCTTACCATCAGCGCTGCCCGCCACCCTGCGTACTGCGGCCATCCGACCCCCACAGCAACCGCAATCAGCAGCGCAAGCAACACCCACTCCACAGGCGATATCCGAAATAGCCCCAGCACGTACTGAAAACCTGAAATACGGGAAATCTCGGTAGGTTGACCTGAATTATCGAGATTTCTAACCTCTTTACTCCCGTCTGGCAGTTTCGACTGATCGCTCATTTTTGCCGCTCACCTGTTATGGCCTCGCCGGTCATGGGTACGAACCTCACGGCGATCTGTTTTTCGTGGGTTGTTCTGCCGTCGCGGCTTTTTCTGATGACGACGAGCTCTTGGTACCGGTCGCCCACAGGGATAACCATTACACCGCCTGGTTTTAGCTGGTCGATGAGGGGTTGGGGAACGTGATCGGGCGCGGCGGTGACGATCACTCCGTCAAACGGCGCGTGGGCTGGCCACCCCCGATATCCGTCCCTCGTCTCCGTGACTACGTTGGTGATGCCGGAGCGTTTGAGGTTATTTTGGGCGAATGTCGTCAGTTCTGGGATTATCTCAACGCTGAACACAGTATCCACGATTGATGCGAGCACGGCTGCCTGGTATCCCGATCCGGTACCAATTTCAAGTATCTTGTGGTCCGGTTCTAACTGGAGCAGTTCAGTCATTAGCGCCACGATGTACGGCTGCGAAATTGTCTGATTATATCCTACACGGAGCGGATGGTCAGCGTAGGCGTCACGTCGCACGTTGATCGGGACAAAGAGATGGCGCGGTACACTCAGCATTGCGTTGAGGACCAAAGGGTTAGAGATGCCGCGAGCGACTATGTCACGCTCGACCATCTGCATCCTCAGATGCACATATCGGCTCTCTTGAGCGGCTGTACCGCCCGATAGAAACGTTACGGCTATGATCAGAAAACGCAGCAACACCACGTACTGTCTCCCAGAGTCAAAATCCATGATCAACCGCACTAAATCAAACAGGCTCGCGCAGCTGTGACAAACACCAGAAGCCATCCGCCGATCATGCGCTGCCAAAATCTGCCCACCGGCATCACGCCTGTGGAGATATTTGAAGCATTCGACGAAGGCGGCTCTGCGGTGCTCCTGGACAGCGCCAGAACCCATCCGGTTACCGGGCGCTATTCGGTCATCGCCACCAGACCAACTTCGATTTTTCAGGTGTCTGCAGCTGAGGCGGTGGCTGGTGCCGATCCCATATCAGATCTCAGACGCCTACATCGAGAGCGGCTCACAGCGGTTCCTGACGGGTGGCCACCGTTCATTGGTGGTGCCATCGGATTTCTGTCATACAACGCGTGTCGCCTTTTTGAGGATGTGCCCTCCACGACTATTGAGGATATTCCGCAGCCTGCGATCTGGTTCGGGATATTTGACGATGTTGCTGTGGTGGATCATCTGGAGGAGTGTCTTTGGCTGTTTGCGGGCGTACACGCCCAGCGGACAAAAAGCGATGCCGAGCATGCGCTGAAGTGGATGGCAGACAGGATCAAGACCGTCGGCCCGACCTCTGATGCCCTCGACATGCCAACCAGGAATTCCAACCCTGGAGTATGTTCGACATTCTCACAGACCGGATTTGAGGCGGCGGTTCGCCGGGCAAAAGAGTACATCGCCTCTGGAGATGTGTATCAGGTGAACCTGTCGCAAAGACTCGATCTTCCTCTGTCTGTAGGGGGCTGGGATCTATATCGCAGGCTAAGACAGGTGAACCCGTCGCCGTTCGCCGCCTACATACGCACCGACGATCTGGAACTGGTCAGCTCATCTCCTGAGCGGCTGGTGAGGTTGGACCATGGGCGTGTGGATACCCGCCCCATCGCAGGTACCCGACCCCGTGGCTGGACCCCGATGCGCGATGAAGCGCTCAAGACCGAACTTCTGCTAAATGAGAAAGAGCGCGCCGAGCACGTGATGTTGGTGGACCTGGAGCGCAACGATCTGGGGCGTGTGTGCAGGATGGGGTCCGTGCAGGTGGACGAGCTTATGGTGTTGGAGCAGTTCTCGCATGTCACACACATAGTCTCAAGTGTGGTGGGCGACCTTGAGAACGATCGCGACTCGTTTGATCTGATAGCTGCGGTATTTCCCGGAGGAACAATCACCGGCTGCCCCAAGATACGGTGCATGGAGATCATCGACGAGTTGGAACCGACTAGTCGCGGAATCTATACAGGTAGTGTGGGCTACATAAGTGACAGCGGAAATATGGACCTCAACATCGTGATCCGTACGTGTCTGGTTAGAGATGGGACCGGGCATATCCAGGTCGGAGCTGGGATTGTTGCTGATTCTGATCCGACTAGGGAGTGGGAGGAGACGATGCACAAGGCCCACGGCGTTCTAACTGCCGCCGGGGCAGACCCGTCGTGGTGGGAGGGTGGAGATTAGGTAAAAGATGCCGCCTCTGTTAAAACCGACTCGATCTGGCGTGTGAGCACCGCAACATCGAACCTTTTTCTGATGGTCTGCAATGCCTGCTTACCAATTGCTACTCGGAATTCGGCATCATCCACAACGGTAGATAGCGCTTCTGCTAGAGCATCAGGATCGTCTGGTGGCACCAGAAGACCGTCGACACCGTCAGTGATTACTTCTGGGATTCCCCCTACTGCGCTCGCCACCACCGGTTTGCCCAATGCCATCGCTTCGACAATCGATCTGCCGAACGGCTCCTGGCGGGAGGGCAGGCACAGCACATCGAAATCAGACACGGCTGGCCTTACGTCACGCCGAAAGCCTGCAAAAATTACCCGGTTCGCCAACCCCAACTCCTCGACCAACCGCTCACACTGGGCAACATATTTTCCGTCTGCATCAGGCGGTGCGGTGCCGACGAAGACCACCACGACATGGGGTCTTCCCTCAGTCAACAGCGATGCCGCTTTGATCAAGGTATCAACCCCCTTGCGCGGTTGCAGCCAACCCGTGAAACCGACGACAGTCTTTTCTGGCGACAGCCCCAGCTCTTCTCGGAAAACCCCTTTTGCGAAGTCGCCGTTAGTGTACTCATCCAGATCGACGCCGTTGTAGACGACCCGCACTTTGTTGGGTGCAGCTCTCTGGTAGGGGACGGCGGTGGCGATCGAATTCGCGATCACCCGTTTTACTGCAGGCAACCGGGCAAGGGTGCCGTAGCCCATAACGTGAGTGCGTTTCTCGTGGAGATTGCGCGCGTGGAGGACGCAGGGAACCGCTGCCTGCTCCGCAGCCAGAGCGCCTACAGGTTTGACCATCATGTTGTTGCAGTAGAGCAGGTCGATGTGCTGGTCCCTCAAGAACCGCTCAACCCATCTGGCTGCACTGGCCAGTTTCAGCGCATTGGACGCAACCTCAAATCCTGTGGCGTTGTTCCCTCTAAGCCGCTCAGGCATATCGGGGACGACTGTGACCTCTATGCCAAGATCGGCGTACCTGTCGGTAAAAACGCCTGCGTCCGGCAGCAGCGGCACCGGCTCAAACCGGCTGCGATCGATGTTTTTTAGGAGATAGAACAGGCTCCAGCCAGCGCCACCGCCTCTGACACATGACGATAGAAATGCTGTTCTAAGCGGTCGGCTCACGACTGATCGCCTTGCATCGCAATCGGGTTTTGGCTCATGCTCTGGCACATCTTTGCGAGGGTAGAGGCGTTTGTCTTGAGGTCGAACTCGGTGGAGACGGTCTTGCGAGCGGCATTGCCCAATGAGACCCTCAATTCGGGTTCAGTCAGCAGCCGCGAGAGCGCACCGACTAGCGCTTCGATGTCGTCAGGCGGGACGAGAAGACCGTTCTCTGTGTCTGAGATCAGTTCGGGGATACCAGAGACCGGTGTGGCGATTGTTGGAAGACTTGCACCCATCGCCTCTATGAGGGCGTTAGGGATGCCGTCGCGATCGCCGTCGCCTGTAACGCGGCACGGTTGAGCGAAGCAGGTCGCACTCGCGTAACGCTCCAGTAGCGCATCGTGGGACTGCCACCCCAGCAGTTGCACGCGGTCCTCAAGCTTCAGCCTCTCAACTTGCGCTGCCAGCTCTTCACACAGCGGCCCGTCGCCGCCGATCTCACACCGGAAATCAACTCCACGATCCCTCAGAACTCCGCATGCCTCAATCAGAGTGTCAAACCCTTTTTTTGCCACCAGTCGTGCAGCAGTGAATATCAGCGGCGATCCGTTAGGCGAATCGAGTTGGGGGCGGACGCTGGCCAATCTGTCGTTGTCCACACCGTAGAACAGACGAACAACGTGGTTAGGCTCAGTATCAGGGCTCAGCCTTGAGAGATAATCGACGTTGTAGAGCGAGCACGTAACCACAAATCTGGCGCGGCGAATCTTCTCTGGCAGCGCGTTGGGTACCGCGTAGATATCCCTGGCGTGGGCGGTGAAGCTGTAGCCGCATGACAGAAGTGCGCCAAGAGCGATCGCTAGTTCGGTCTGCCCTGTGGCGAACTGAGCGTGGATGTGTGCTGCGCCACCTGCTTGTGCGACTCTATTGGCGATGATCGGGGCTTTTAACCCTATGGAGACAGCGCGAAACAGATAGCGCCATCGGTCGTGCTTCAGGCTTATCAGTGACCGCCACATCCTGACAAACTGACCAGGTCGTCTAAGCAGCGTTATGATGTTCGCCGCAACCACCTGTAACGAAAGAAGGTTAGGCCCATACATGACATCGCTGGCCCAAGCGCGATCGGCTTCCTCAAGATGCTCATCAGACCTCCGGGCTTGAGCGAGCACATTAACCGCCAAACCGTGATCGATGACACCTCTTATCTCCCTGGCGACGAACGTTTCTGATGCCACCGGGAAAGGCCCGACAACATAGAGAAGTGGTCGCGGTTTTACTGCGGATTGCGTTTGATTCTCATCCACTAAACAGTTCCTCAAATCTATCCCACAGACACGGGTGTCGTCTGTATCGCGAGCCTATCACGGACGATAGATGGTGACACGGACTGTATCAATCCTGAAATAGCCACCTAGCCTGGAGCCGCGCCTAAAATACGCTGATGGGGCATGGCATACCAGTTGCAACGCACAAGCTCTTTCGGTCGGCTCACAGTTCAGCATTGCAGACCGTGTGCCATCCCAATCCGCCAGACTTTGGCGGTCGGTAGCTTGCGAGTTTTAGCGGGATATGAGCATCAACCATGACTCCAGTAGTAGCGCAAACACCTAAACGACCAAGCCGCGTTTCGAGCGTGCGAAGGCCGCACTATACAGGCGACACCAAAATGATCGCCAAGGGCGCTGTGGTCAACTTCCTCGGCATTCTGGCTGGGGCGATGCGTCCACTGTTTACGATAGTTGTCGCTCGCCTGTTCGGGTCGGCGACGTTCGGCTTTCTTATGATCGGATGGTCGGCGATCGAGTTCCTCAGCAAAGTGGGAATCGCTGGGCTGGACAAAGGCGTCATCAAATTTATATCGCAGAGGAAAGAGTCAGGCGACAGACACCTCGTGCGCCAGACTGTCGGGGATGCCGTGGTCACCGGTCTCCTGGTAAGCTCGGTAGTCGCAGCGATCGGCTTTGCGCTGGCACCATTTATAGCCAATGAGATCTTGGACAAACCTATAATCGGTCCGTACCTGCGAGTGATGATGGCGGCGCTGCCGCTGATGACCATCAGCGCGATTTTTTTGGGTGCGGTCAAGTCGTTCAAGGTCATGAAGTTCGACATCTACGTCAAAAGTTTCGCCGAACCCATCGTGCTTGTCTCGGCTTCGGTGTTGGTCTACTGGTTGGGTTTCGGGCTTGGTGGTTTGGCACTGGCTCAGGTGGCTGCTGTTGCGGCTGGATTGGCGGTGGCGTGGTGGGGGGTGTGCAAAATAGTCGGTCGCCAACCTGGTGACGCACCAACAACCATTGGCCGCTGGCGGCCCGGTATGCTTGGGTTTTCGCTGCCCATCTCAGTGAGCGACATGACCTACACGTTGGCGACTCGCCTCGATGTATTCATTATGGCTGTCGTCCTAACCGAGCAGCATGTGGCGCTCTATGCCGCTGCGTTCCAGTTTGCGGTTTTGATTAGGCGGGTCAAGCAGTCTTTCGATCCGATATTCACGCCCATCGTCTCCGATCTGGCGACCAGCGGTCAGACCGACAGGTTGGAGCGCTCATATTCGTTGGTGATGCGATGGGTGTTGGCGCTGGGTCTGCCTGTTTTTGCGGCGATATCGCTGTTGGGGCGCGATCTGTTGGAGCTCTATGGTACCGAGTTTGTCCCGGCTGCCTCTGCGTTGACGGTTTTGGCGGCAGGATATCTAATCAACGGCGCTTTTGGGCCCACCGACACACTGTTGATAATGTCGGGCAGACAGCGGCTCAACATGGTAAACACCATCGCTTTCACCGCTCTTTTGGCGGTTTCTCAGCTTCTGGTGATACCGAGATGGGGAGTTTTTGGTGCAGCAGTGAGTGTAGCCACTAGCCTTACGCTCCTTAACGTTGTGCGGTTCGCGCAGGTGTACTTCTTATTGCGTATTCAGCCGTTCAGACGCGCGTTTGTCAAGCCGTTGGCCGCCGGTGGTATAGCGTGGCTTACGGTCGTTATTGTAGCATCAGTTACACCGACCGGTGGCGTAGTGACTTCGCTGTGGCATCTAGGTCTGTTCCTAATTTCATACGCAGCGCTCTTGGCGGCGTTCGGGTCTGAACCTGAAGAGAGTGCGATTATAGAGGCATCCAGGTCGCGTCTGGCGCGGATAGTGCGGATAGCCTGGCCTGGCGGAGGATGATATGGCATCGGTGAGGTTTTGGTCGCGGATGATTACAAGAGTCGTTGGCAGCAAACCGATGGAGTGCCATCTGTACGTGACAGACAGGTGCAACCTGGACTGCCACTACTGTACAGAGTACGACAACTCAGTGCCCCACCCGCAGCTAGAAGACCTCAAGAGGTGGATCAAAAAGATAGCTGATTTAGAAGTGTCGGTCCTCAACCTTCAAGGTGGCGAGCCGCTTCTTCACCCGGATATCGTGGAGATCGTTAGGTACAGTAAATCCCTGGGTTTGGGTGTCACGATGTCGAGCAACGGGTTTCTGCTTACAAAGGATCTCGTCGCTGAACTCGACAGGGCCGGGCTCGACATTCTTCAGCTCTCCGTGGACCGGATGACGCCCATCGACTCGACGCGTAAATCGCTGAAAACAGTTATTCCTAAGATGGCCCTCTTGGAAAATTCGTCCATCAAATACCACATATCCGGTGTGCTTTTTAACGACTCGGTAGCCGAAGCTGGCGAGGTGTTGGAGTATGGGCTTGGCAGAAACATCCCGACGCAGGCTCGCCTGGTACATGCCGATCCTGAAGGCGAATTTAGGGTAGGCGCCGACGAGCGCGACGACCTTATGTCGATGGTAGACCTCCAACTCGCGAAAAAGCGAAATGGCGAGCCGGTACACACCAACAGCGCCATTTTGAGTTACCAACGCGATATGTTGGGCGGCACAGCCCCAGACTGGACCTGTATGGCGGGGTACAAGTTTTTCTTTGTCTCAGCCACAGGCGAGTTCTGGCTGTGCAGCATGCGCCACGACCCAGGAATCTCGATTATGGACGTGACGCCAGAAATCTTGCGCGGATTCTACACCAAGAAAGATTGTCAGTCTGGGTGTGGAGTCTACTGCGTAATATCAGCGTCGCTTTTCGCGAAAAATCCGGTCAGGTTCATCGCGAAAGAGGTGAGGGATCGTGCTCAGGCGCTGTTCGGACGGCTGATATCAGGTGGGACTGTCAAACCTTTGCCGTTGCCACCGATAGCCGCAGGGACAGCTCTACCGATGGCTCCTGGGGCCTAGTACGAGCGCAGTAGGCCTGGGGGGTGGTGGTGTGAACGGGGTCGAGTTAGAGAGACTGGTAGGTATGGGCGGACACGGTCGCGACGAAGGGTGTTGTGGAGAGGCCAAGACAGAAGTTCGATTTGATGCACGCTAATAGGCCCGATGCTGCGGTACGATGGTACTGGGTAGCTTAGGAAAGATAGAAGGGGCAAAAAATGGTAAAAACGGCGGTGATACTGGCGGCGGGTTATGGAAGCCGCATCAACGGAAGCGGCAAGGGCATGCCGAAGCCGCTTATACCTGTGGTGGGGATGCCGCTGTTGCGACGGGTGATCTTGACCGCTAAACGCGCCGGCATTAAGCGTTGTGTTGTCGTAATAGGCCACGAAAGTGACAGAGTGCGAAAGGTGATGGAAGCCGACAGTGTGGTAAGTGAGATGACCGAGTTTGTGGTAAACGATGAGTTCGATAGAGCGAACGGTGTTTCGCTGCTCAAAGCGCAGGAGGTTGTTGGCGACGAACCGTTCGTGCTACTGATGGGCGACCACCTGTTTGAGAGCGCAACCCTCACAGAACTTATGTCTCTTGCCACCGCCCCCGGCGAGTGCGTTTTGGCGGTTGACAGAAAGCTCGATACCATAGTCGATATGGACGACGCCACCAAAGTCCAGCTCAGAGGCGGCAACATAGGTAACCTCGCCAAGGAGCTGAATAGATTCGATGCGGTTGATAGCGGGATGTTCTTGGGCAATCGGTCGCTGTTCGAGGCGATGGAACAGGCGGTCTCTCAGGGCAGAGAGGGGCTGAGTGACGGCGTAAGGATTTTGGCGCGGGCAGGGCGGCTGAAAGCGTTCGACATCGGCGATGGAAAATGGCAGGATGTAGATACACCTGAGATGCTAAGCGCCGCACGTAATATGCTATTCTCGTCCCTCGTAAGCTCCACTAGCGGAATAGTGTCGCGTCACATCAACCGCAAGATCTCAGTCGCTATAAGCCGCCTTCTGGTTCACACTCCGCTGACCCCCAATCTGATATCGCTATCAACGCTGGTTGCCGGGCTGCTCGCGGCGTACTACATAGCGCAACCTGGATACTGGAACCTTGTTTTGGGTGGCCTGTTGTTCCAGACAGCCTCGGTAGTTGATGGATGCGATGGCGAGATCGCGCGGTTGAAGTTTTTGGAGTCGGAGCGGGGCCAGTGGCTCGATACGCTGATCGACTACACCACCGATGTCGCTTTTCTGGTGGGAATCACCTGGCGAATGTTTGCGGTCTCCGGACTGGCCTGGGTTGCGCCTCTAGGAGCTGTTGCGATGGTCCTCACGGTGGCGTACGTCGCTGTGATGCTGACCTACTCGGCGAGCCAAGGGTCTGGCGACGGTAATGCGTTCAACAACGCCTTCAAAAACCAGGTCAAAGCGCGTGGTGAGAATCTGGTGAATCGGGCGATAAACTTGGGCCGCATGTTACTAAAACATGATGTCACAGCCATGGCGATCTGTCTGGCTGCAATTGTCAACATCCCGTGGGCGATATATTGGGGAATGATTGTCGGGAACAGCGTGGCGTTCGTTGGTGTTATCAGCGGAGCGGTCATGCTGGCCAAAAAACAGGGCATGCGGCTTTCCGGCACTCCTGGAGACAAACTGGCCAAACCGGTTGCCGAAACCGTGCGCGGGAGTCGCACTTAGGTGATATGGCAAGACGACCGGTTTATGATGGTGCGGACAACATCGCTGATAGCCCGCTGGTCGGCGACGCTCGTGTGTGCCTACCTGTTTCTCCCGGTGGCATCCCAGGCTGACCAACCCGTCCACCCACCCCCCTGCCTCAGTATTGACGATTTCTCGTCATCTGATCTGGGCGAGTTTCCCCAAGGATGGACCGCGAGACACGGCAACGAGTGGTCGCTGGTTCGTGGATTCTACGTCATCGCAGGCCAGGACAGCGCTACCTATCTGGCGGCGAGCACCGACACAAGAAACAAGATGATTATGAAGGACATCAAGTTGGATATCCTTCATTACCCGATTCTGCGTTGGCGCTGGCGGGCGCACGTCTTGCCGTCTGGCGGCGATGAGCGTGAATCCGAAACCAACGACAGCGCTGCTGGTATCTATGTCGTGTTCAGAGTGCAGAACCTGCTGTGGAAAAAAGTGCCGACTATTATCAAATACACCTGGAGCACCTCGGCCCCGGTGGGTACACAGACTTCCAGGGGATTTGATCGGTTTACAGTGCGGGTTGAGGAATCAGGCGAGGAGAATTTGGGTGAGTGGGTCACCGAGGAGGTCGATCTGGTGGAGCACTACCGCTCGATATTCGGCCACGACCCAAACAGACGCACCGTCGGCATCGGACTGTTTACAGATCAGGACAACACGCGCTCCAGTGCTGCGGCAGACTATGACGATATTGTGATTATGACTCGACCTGCCGCACAAAGCTTCAGAGACACACATTCACCGCCCTGTGCGCCCTACCCTTGATCCTAATGTGGATTTATCCGCATTCTTAATGGCTATGCCCGCCACATCGCCGCAGGTAAACTTCGCAGCCTACACTAACGCGAGTCCATAAATGCTCAAGCGCACCATTCGAGCCATATCCGGCCGGTGGGTGGCCGTGGTCGCCCGCCACTACTGGCTTGTCGCAGCTCTCACAATCGTGAGTTTGGTGGCGTCACTTTTCGCCGCATCCCACCTAACCCTCAAAACCAACCTGTCCGCACTCCTGCCCGAAGAGCAACTGAGCGTCCGCATTCTTGAGCAGGTGCAGAAGAAGATAGGCGGCCTCGGCAAACTGCTGGTTGTAGTGCAGTCTCCAGACTCCGCCGCAAACGACCGGTTTGCCCGCGCTCTGATGACGCCATTGGCCTCCAGTGAACTTATAAACGTAGTGGAGTATCAGCGTGACCTCAGTTTTTTTGAGGATCGCAAACTGCTGTACATTGATGTCGGCGATCTCAAAACTGTAAGGCGGCGAATCGCACAAAAATTGCGGTTCGAAAAGAACAAGCGCGATCCTCTTTTCTTTATCGAGCAGCAAGACCCAGGGCTCGATTTCTCGGACATTGAAGACAAGTACCGGGCGAACGGTCTTAGCGCCAATCGGGTATCTGACGATGGTAAGACTGCGCTTGTAGTAGCCTATCCCGGTGGCGTAGAAGGGAATATCGGTTTTGCAAGAAAGCTGTTGGCTTCAGCCCAGCAGATCGCCGAGGGGCTCGACCCAAAATCGTTTCATCCTGAAATGCAGCTCTCGTACGGCGGGCAGTTCAAAAATAAGCTGATCGAATACAAAGTCATCATGGATGACATCGCGTCCACCGCCATCGCGGCTCTAATCGGGGTGATGATCCTGATCGCACTCTATTTCCGGCAGGCGTTCGCGGTGTTCTTCATCGGGCTGCCGCTGATCTTGGGGATGTCGTGGACTTTTGGTATAACAGCGATAACTATCGGAAATCTGAACCTTATCACCGGTTTTTTGGTCGCTGTTCTAGCAGGCCTTGGGATCGATTTCGGAATACATACATTTGCTCGATACACTGAGGACCGTAATGGAGGTGCCGACCCAACCCAAGCCATGAGCAGCGCGCTCCACCACACCGGGATGGCGATGGCGACATCGGCATGGACCACCTCGGCGGCGTTCTATTCGCTGCTAATCAACGACTTCAAAGGGTTTTCGGAGTTTGGGTTCATCGCTGGCACCGGTGTGCTTCTAAGTTTGGCTTCGGTGTTCTTAACATTTCCGGCGTTTATTTTCATCGGTGAGCGGCTAAATCTGATCCGCCACACGGCGATCATCCACAAGAGTCGTGGTACTGGAAATGGACGGTTTCCTGCCCCTAGAGCGGTCTTAATTGTCGCAGCCATCGCCGCTGTCGGCGCGGCGTATGCGCTGCCAAACCTGACGTTCCAGTACGACTTCAGCAATCTGAGAGCCAATCATCCAGCCAATACCCAGGTCAAACGGACCATTAGAGGCATTACTCAGTCATCTCCTGACAGCCCGGCGGTCATTGTTGTAGAGGACCCTGATGAACGCCACAGAATCGTGGAGATTCTGTCTGAGCGGCTGCACGACCCAGATACCGCAATTGAGTCGATCAAGACGTTGGACCAGTACGTCCCAGACAGCCAGGATGTCAAGCTGAAAGTTTTGGCGTCGATCCGTCGTCTGCTCAGAGGCAAAATGGACCACGTCACCGACGGTACCGATCTCACACCTGAACAGCTTGAGCGTTGGTTGAACCCTGGAACCATAGTGGCGGCTGATCTGCCCGACTACGCATTACGAAGGTTTCGCGGAGCTGATGGATCGATGGGCGAGTTTGTGGCGATCTATCCTAGCGTTCCGCTAACCCAGGGCAAATTGGTGATTAAGTTCGCCGATGAGGTCCGCACTGTAAAAACCGAAAAGAAGACATATCACTCTTCAGGCAGCGCGGTCATATTCGCTGACATGCTCACTGTGATGTTCGAGGATAGCAAGATCGCAGTCAGTTCGACGTTGTTGGTGGTGTTCCTCATACTGTTCGCCGACTTCAAGAGCAAACGGGCGGCGCTATTGGTTCTGGTACCACTGGTCGGTGGCGTTCTGCTAATGTGTGGGAGCCTGGTCCTTGTGGGGATGAAGCTCAACTTCTACAACATGGTGGTGATCCCGACGATAATCGGTATCGGTGTTGACAGCGGCGTTCATCTGTACCATCGCTACTTAGAAGAAGGCCGAGGTTCGGTCCGTCTGATGCTGGTTAACACGGGTGGGCCGGTGCTGATGACGACGCTTACAACGATGCTCGGTTTTTCCGGCCTGTTGTTCGCCGCCCATCAGGGGCTCAACTCCATAGGCAAGCTGGCGCTTATCGGGCTTGGCTTTTGTCTGGTGATGTCGCTCATAGTACTCCCGGCGATTCTGCAGTACCTTGATGATCGCTCAGACAGAGCGGCAAACGCAGAGAGCTAACGGCGGGATCACCTGACGCTACAGCCCCCTTTTCACTGTCATACGCTGCCCCCCTTCTAACACTCCCACTAGCCGCCTTACTTGGAGGCACAGGATGTTTCAAGCGGTTATTTTCGACATGGATGGCACCCTCGTGGATACCGAGGCGGTCATAGCTACGTGCATCGCAGACTGGCTTCGGGGCCGAGGCTATATAATGAGCGACGAGCAGCGCCAGTTCGTAATAGGTCGTGCCTGGTCGGATATCTGGGATAAACTGGCTGTCGAGCTTGAGATTCCGTTTAGCAGGAATGACGCCGAGTTGGGGATTATGGAGGAGAAAGACCGCGTAATTGACCGCGAAGGGTTGAGGATATTGCCAGGAGCCGTGGAGGCTGTGCAGGGGCTGGCTCAGGAGTGGCCGCTTACAATAGTGTCAGGATCAACCCGTCGTGAGATTGAGGATATTATTACACGTTTGGACCTGGCTGCCGAGATTCCATCATACATCGGTTGCGAGGATTACGGCCCTGGCAAACCAGCGCCAGATGCCTACTTGATCGGCGCAAAACTGATGCGATCCGATCCGGCCCGATGTCTGGTGTTTGAGGACTCGTGGGCAGGAGTCGCGTCTGCCAAGGCGGCTGGGGCGGTCTGTGTGGCGGTGGAGGTGGGCAATTTTGCCGGTCAGGATCAGTCCGCGGCAGATGTGGTGATTGAGACGTTGAAGGGTGTTGACGTGGACTGGGTTCAGGCGTTGGCAGCAAAAACGTTGGAGCCGCAGGCGTGAGCGACGCCACCCCAAACAATTTTAGGGGCATTACCGCTGGTATCATAGCGGCGCTTCCGCTCTACATCATCGGCGCGGCGGCGATGGACCCCATCATGCACCTGTACGCAGCAGCCCTCGTGTTGGACGGTATCGCGGAGGGATTGGCGGTGGACAGTGACGCGCTCGCTGAGCTGGAAGGCCAGGGACGTGGGGCGATGATGAGGGCAGCGGGCCTTACCTACGCAGCGTTGATAGTGGCACCCATCGACTTCGCCCATCTGCATATCACTGATGGCTATGATGTATGGCTGCGTTTTTCAGCCCTGGCTGTGGCGGTATTCGGGATGGCGCTCAGGGTTTGGGCGATGCAGGTCAACCCGTTTTTCACGCCGTTTACGACCATACAGACCGAACGAGAACACAGGGTTGTGGACTTAGGACCCTATCGGCTGGTGCGTCATCCTGGCGATCTCGGAGCTATTTTGACAATCGTCGCTGGGCAGATCGCCCTTAACAGCGGTATCTCTGCTGCGATTGCAGCGGTGGCGGCTATCATTGTTGTTCATCAGGTGATCGATGAAGACCGCTTTCTCACCGATCACCTGGATGGTTTCAAAGAGTACTCCTTGCGGGTGCCCTACCGTCTAGTCCCGCCATTCGCCTAAAGAATCGACTACCGAAAACGCACTTTGAACGAACGTATCTCGTGCGGCGTGATGTGAAACTCAACGTCGTTGCCACTCAGCGCTATTTCGGTCTCATCTGTCTCCATCAAGTTGACCTCGCGGACCGCCGCAGGCGTCTGTCCAAAACTGAGTTTGACAGGACCGCGCCCACCGTGCGCCTCGTACAACCGAACGATCAGGTCGTCTGAGTCCTCAGCCTTCTTGACAGTGTCGATGACTACATTAAGTCTATCGACGCACGCGAAGCCGCTGCTGGACGGAAGCTGGCCTGGGCTACTGTCCGCTGCAACCGCGAGAACAGGCACGTTCAACTCATATCCCCGGCGAACAGTCTCGGCGTCCCTCCAACTGCCCTGGTGCGGACATAGGCTGTAGGTAAACCAGTGTTCACCCTTGTCGGCTTCAGGATCGGGATCGGTAGGCGAGCGAAGCAGGCTGATCCTCATCCGGTTCTGGTAGGTATCGAACCCATATTTGCAGTCGTTGAGGAGACTTACGCCGTAGTCGCCCTCTGAGAGATCGATCCACTTGTGGGCTGCGACCTCAAAACGCGCGCGGTCCTGAGCGCTGCTGTAGTGGGTCGCTCGCTCAATGGCACCGAACTGAATCTCGTAGGTCGCTTTCCTCGAAAGCACCTCCACAGGGAACGCGGCCTTCATCAAGACATGCGTCTCGTTCCAGTCCACATGGGTCTTGAAATCGACTTTGGGCTGATTGCGGTAGATGCTGATCCACTGCGTGACCGTCGAATGTTTCGTGCGGCGCGAGACTTTCACTGTCGCCCTTACCGGCCCTTGTTCCACAACCTCAGCCACATCAAGTTCGTCCCACTTGAGCGGTAGCTCATCTACGTTGAAGTCGATGTCCCAGGCGTCGTGCGCAAACGGTATATCGTCAAAGAGCTGTAGGTCGTTGGCTTTGGCACCCTCTGCGATGACTTCCCTCTTGGCGATCTTGTCGTAGACGCGGCTTATGACACCACCACGTTCGATCTCCAAACGGAAAAACCGGTTCTCCAGTCGGCGGCTGCTTATCTCCGGCTTGTGTCTGATCGTCGGCTGGTCTGACGCTGACTCGACAACACGATAGACCGCCCAACCAAGCGGTGGCAGGTCGTTCACCTCGAACACGATCTCGGTATGCCCGCCTTCGGTCGAGACCACCTGAGACGGGACTAAGTTACCGTCCTGATCTTTTACCGCTGCGTTGGGTAGTGACCCAGGTACTGTGGCGGTGGCGACATCGTTCCGTGACCAGCTAAGCGTGTTGAACAGGACCATCGCCTGCCCTTCGCCGGAGGTGTCAATACCACCTACGAGGTGATCAAGCGCTCCCTGGCGAACAGTTTCTCCGATCTCAAGCACCTCTCTATACTCTTCGTCAGTGACTTTGTAGACCTCGTTGATGGATGAACCAGGCAGAATGTCATGGAACTGGTTGCACAGAATGATTTTCCAGCCCTCATAGAGATTTTCCTGAGGGAACTGGTAGCCGCCGCTCTCTTGCGCCAACGCCCCAAGCATCTCAGCATCGCGGTAGAGCAGCTCGCTCTTGCGGTTGTTCTTCTTGGTCTTGGCTTGCGTGGTTTGGCAACCGCGATGAAGCTCTAGATATAGCTCATCTTCGTATACCGGGATTTTATCCCAATCGACATTTTCGTGCAGATATTTGGCGTGGGGTTCAACCAACCCAAATTCGGATTTGGGAATCCCGGCGATGCTGCCAAGACGCCTCACGTTCTCAAGGTGCTCCTTGGTCGGGCCGCCGCCGCCGTCGCCGTGACCGAAGCTGACCAATACCGTGTCGTTGATGTTCTTCTGTTTGTAAGCGGACCACTGGCTCTTGGATGTGCCTGGGCTTGGGCTCGCGTTGTATGTGCCCCACAGGAACGACACAAGAATCTCAGTGCCATCAAGGCCGCGCCACCGAAACAGGGAGTAGGGAAAATCGGTGTACTGGCTCCACCATATTTTTGAAGTCGTGAATGTCTCAACACCCGATTTGCTCATGATCTGCGGCAGCGCGAACGTAAACCCAAAACAGTCTGGCACCCACGAGACTTTGGCATCGACGCCAAACTCGCGTTCAAAGAAACGGCGACCGTAGAGGAACTGTCTAACCAACGCTTCGCCTGAAGGGACGTTGTTGTCCTGCTCGATCCAGCTCGCCCCGGTGACCTCCCAACGGCCCTCTTTTACAAACTGCTTGATCTTGTCGTACGTCTCCGGGTAGTAATTCTTGCAGTAATCATAAAGCTGCGCTTGAGAGGCGCTGAAGACGTAGTCGGGGTACTCTTCCATGTACTTAACTACTGTGGTCCAAGTGCGACCCACTTTTTTCATCGTCTCCCTAAGCGGCCACAACCATGCTGTATCTATGTGCGAGTGCCCGGCGTAGTGAATCCGGCCGATCTCCGCTGATGGAAACTCCACCAGACGTTTTTTGAGGGCACGACTGGCTACATTCAACGACGCGGCGAACCTGTCGGTGTCGCCGTGATTGAGCGCCTGTATGTCAGCCTTTTTTATGCTTTCATCAATCGCTTCCAACATCCTGACTCGCTCTGCACTCTCGGCTGGAAGCTGCTCGACGACGGTCATAGCTATTTTGACGTCCCACGAAAAATCCCATGCCGCATCGTTTCTAATGGCCAACTCAGCCAAGCCAAACTCCCTGATCGTATCAAACCGTGCGTCTGGCTGCGCCTCTATTGTCAACTCCCAGGACTCGCCACCTTCAGCAGCATCGATAAGCACGATCTCGGTGCGGTTCGGGTCCAACCCCTGGACCGGCACGCCGTCTAGGAACGCCAAAGCCTCGCCGCCAGGATTCAGGTTGGCGACCACTTTTTTCCCCACCCACTCCGTTGGCACCGTGATCTGCGCTTTGAACCAGTGCATGTTGTCGTGGCCACCCCACTTGGTGCCGAGTTCGTAAGGCTCCCAGCCACCTTGGGGAAGCTGCCGCGCCACGGTTCCTTTGCCCGTCACCGATCTCTCCCAGTTCTCGATGGGCCGGGCGTCGCTGAAGATTGTGGACCTAATCGGCTCCAGCCGTTTGGTTATCTGCCGTGTAATGATCGGTCGTTCCTGTGCAAAATGAGCCATTTCCGAACCCTTCGGTTTTTTCTGAGTTTCTGTGCCAGCTGCGGACAGTCCACGAAACCGTCCGTACGGGTTTGGCCCGGATCAACGGAGCTATTGTGACCGGGCACAGTCTTGTTCTCAGTCTAGATGTTTACAACGCCCCATAATGCGCGTTCGGTCACGATTTCAAAACCAGAGTAATGACTCTTTTCTTTGGCACATCGACTTTCAGCATGTTGCCGTTGGGAGTGAAGTCGCTCTCAGGCTCCTCGTTCATGTTGCACAGCGACGCTGACGCTATCGGCTGATGTGATGTTAACGTTCCGGCGATAGCAGTCTCAGTCGGGTTGAATAGACGGACAACCATCGCGTCACCGCTCTCAGAGAGTTTGACACCGCTCAGCACCAACTGCGGCGGATTTATATCGAGAAACGACATCGACTGCGGCAGATCGCCACCATGGGGACCGACCTGCACCACCTCTAGCGGAAGGTTCACCCTCTCTGTTTGCTGATATGGCGCACCACCGGTCCAATCGCCGGTATGGGGCACTATTCTGTAGGTGTACTCATGTTTGCCGGGGCACTGAGAAAGCTCCATCTCAGGGTGCCTCTCCCAACGCCACGCCACAGTGGTAAGCTCGACCTGATATGCGCGCATTAGGGTGATGCTCAACCGCCTCTCGGGGGTATTTGAGACACCGTACTCCCTAAGACCATCGGTAACGACGCTCAAACCGTTCTTGCCATCGCTCACGTCCACAAACCTGCTCATCGGGTGTGTCGGATCGGGCCAGAGCGACCACGCGCTCTCTTTTGGATGATTGATGAGACGATCCACAACATCAAACGGCGTCTCCGCAAAAGAGTTTTTGGCGTTGCTGAGATTTGTGGGGAAACAGACTCTCAGCCTGTGATCGCGGCAGGTATTGTCGAACGATGTAGTCACCTCAACAGACCTGCTATCGCTTGCCAACCGGACGATAGACGTGACGATCATCTCCCGGCGCTCGGCGGAACGAACCGCACTGTCGCCGTTGGCGTCGATCCGCCGCACCGTGTCTGATTGATCCTCTTCGGTCTTTATGGGAATCAGCATACGATGCTCGATTTTCAGCGATGCTGATAGCGGACCTTCATCCACCGTCGCGACAGTGAACGGGGCTCCCACCGATGAGATCACCTCATCGTATGCTGGAGGCACATGACGCCACGCGTGTCCAGCTTCGCCTGAGTCCTCAAACTCGTTTAGACCGTTGAATACATGGCCAGATGATTTGTCGGTGACATCAAGAGTTCCGTTTGAAGCGACTTCGACTATGAGGTGGTCGTTTTCCAGCTTTCTGGCCGCGGTCAGGAGCGAGCCTGAGGAGGCTACAGGGTCGTCCATCCGTCTAAGCAGAAACGTCTTATATCCCAACGCAGGGATGTCAGAGGCGTCAAAGTGGATGGCAAGCTGATCGCTGGGCATCTCCATTGTCGCGTCGCCCAAGTGTCTTACAACCGCCATCTGTCTTGCGCGGCTGATCTCCTGATGGTCAACCTGTTCGTTCGACTGCGCGTCGAACACGCCGTAGAAATCAATCTCAAGCTCGTTTGGAATGTCGATAAACGCCTCAACCATCTCGCTTCTGCTGTAGGGCGACGGGTTGAACACAGTGATGGGAATCTCATCCTCTTTGACGCCGCTGTTGTCGATCCGCATCTGGATCGCGCCCATCGCCCGCCGCATCAACCCTTCGGAAATAGTCCGGGACTGATCGAGCCGGTTCATAACGTCCATCTCGATCTGATCGATGCCGCTGCCGGCGATGGAGTCGTGAGGGTGTGACTGTAACAGGTATTTCCACGCCAGGTCGAGAAGCTGTTGTGGGTATTCGGCGCCCAAAGAGTTAGCGAACAATGCGAACGGTTCGGCCAATCGCTGAAGAGCGTGTTCTGCTTTGGTGTTGGCCTGTTTGATGCGTCCGCGGCTACTTGTCACGTCGCCGTAGAGGTGGACCTTGTGCCCTAACGCTCTTGGAGTCCTGCGCTCGCCAACAAGGACGGTCAGATCCATCCCTTTGGTCGCTTCTTTGACTTTATCCAGATATTCGGGCAAGCTGCTGTGGAAGATCGTATCGCCGTCTTCCACAAGGTCTTTCGCCTTCTTTATGACCTCCATCTCCAGGCGGTCGGGCTCAGTGGAGTCCATCCCCTGCATGTATGCCAGATAGCAGGTGCTGGCGTGTTCGAGTTCGTCGGCTTTGAGCGACGCCAGCGCTTTTTTGAGGTCGCTGTCGTCGATGGATTTTTCCACGTCCAGAAGGAAGTGGTGTCCTTGGTAGCGGTGGCCGCCAGCAAAGTGAAATGGTAGACCGCCTTTTTTCCAGAAATATTGGCGGTCGAGTGTTTTCATCCCGTAGACCGCAGGCCGCCACACGCCGAAATAGAAGTTGTACCGAGCCATCGACCCCATGCGCGATCCCATTACCTGAGAGCCGTCGGGGGCTTCGAGAGTGAACTCTGACATCGTCTCTTCAGGCTGGATACCGTGATAGAACAGTATTGTGTCGATCCCGAAACCCCGATATATCTGCGCCATCTGCGAAATCTGGCCGTAGGAGAACGGGCTGTAGCCGGTCTTGGTGACGCCGCCATATTCCGTGGCGCGCTTGTGGCCGATGACAAGGTTACGCACCAGCGACTCGCCGCTGACGTTGAACTCTTCAGGGAGCGTGTACCACGGTCCGATCAGGATCCGGCCCTGTTTGACCTGCGCCATCACCCGTTCACGGGCTTCAGGACGGGCATCAAGATAATCCTCAATTGGGATCACCTGCGAATCCATAAGGTATGAGTGGTAGTCCGGTTCGGTCTCCAGAATATCCAGGAGCTTATCCATGAACTCAATCAAGAACATCCGTGTCTCCTGAAAGTTGTAGAGCCACTCTCTGTCCCAATGGGTGTTCGTGACGACGTGCATCTCATAGCCGGTGGACATGGCGAATTCCTTAGCTGGTCGGTAAGGTCGTCTGTTCGGGGTCTGTCGGTCGAATGCGGTCAACTCTATCGGTTGGAAAATACGCGACTTGGAGCAAGTGTCTTTTGCGGATCATCGGTGGTCAACCCAGGTCTCTTGAATAGGCCATCTCAACCAGCTCTGAATCGAACTGGGTGACACGGTCAAGTTTGAGCGCGCGCCGGTCGAATGGTGGCCTAAACAGCCCGATGCCGTCTCCTAAAAGAACCGGATGGACGAAAATGCGAAACTCGTCGATAAGATCGTGGCGGACAAACTCGTCAACAACTTCTCTGCCACCCACCAGCCACACCTCTTTTTCTGGTTTTTGTTTGAGATCATTGATGAACTGAGGAACATCGGGCGTCACGAATACGATATTCTCGTCCGTCACTGGTTGCTGAGAGCGAGAAAACACGAAAGTTTTGCGGTCGCCGTTCGGCCAGGGGCCGAACGATCTTGTGACTTTGTAAGTCCGCCGTCCCATTATCAGAGTGTCCACACTGGACAAGAACTCAGTGTATCCGTAGTCCTGATCGTGAAAAAGCCAGTCGATCTCTCCAGACGGCCCTGCGATATATCCGTCCAGGGTAGTAGCTATGTAGAGAACGACGTTCCGCAATTTTCTATTCCGCGCGACCTTTCGAATAATCAAATACGAAACTGCGGCTCTGCCTGCGAACGGCTGGCAGGACCGTTGCAAGCGACATTGACCTTATACAGTTATGTCGAGCGTAATGATTTTCTTCTTGGCAACTTTGATCGCTACAGAGTTTCCGTCCGGCGTCAGCTCCTCGCGGCTATCTTCGTTAAGGTTGCAGAGCGCCGCTGTTTTGATGGGCACGTGGACGGAGACTTTGCCGCTGATCTCTTTGTCTGTGGGGTTGAACAGCCGGACAATCAGGCTGTCGCGGTCTTCGGCCCTTTTCATGGCTGTCATCACCAAATTCTCTGGCTGGATGGAAAGGAAACTGCCCTCTTTGGGCAGATCGCCTTCGTGCCCACCAACTTCAGCCACTTCCAGCGGCAAGTTCTGGATGTCGGCAGCCTCAAACACGTTTGCGTCTGCCCAGTCGCCTTTGTGCGGATAGATCGCGTAGCGCCAGGAGTGCTCGCCTGGAGATTGGGACAGAGTCTGCTCTGGGAAGACATCCCACTGGTCGATAACCGGCGACTGGCGGAAAATCACCGACCGGAAAAGGGTGATGGCGATTGTGCGGGGACCATCCTCAATCGCTTCGTACTCCCTGATGCCCTCGTTTATCAGCGCCAAGCCGACTTTACCGTCGTTGACATCTAAGAAGCGGTAGTGGGGTAGCACTGGTGACTCTTTGCCCCAGTAGACGTTCTCTGGCGTGCGGAAAATCGGTCGCTCGACGACATCAAATGACGCCTCGGCACTGACTGTCTCAGCTTCCACACCGGTGGGATAGCAGACGCGGAGACGATGGTTTTGGCACTGGTTATCGACCTTTGTCTCCACCTCGACGAACTTGCCGCCTTTACGTAGCGTGAATACCGAAGTGATGAGCATCTCTTTTCGCTCGTCGGAACGTTTTGTGTATGAGCGATCAACGGTCTGCTCGTCGGCTTTCTGCCCACCCTCTGGGAACCAGTGCTGGTACTCCAGGCCCACAGGGATCATCATCCGGTAGTCAATTCGGTAGCGCGCCAAAATCGGGCCGTCTTCGATCTTGGAGATTGAGATATCTGCGCCGTGGGAGGTGATGATCTCGTTCTGGTCGGGCTCCCTGTGCATCCACGCGTGACCGGCTTCACCGGCGTCTTCCAAGTAGTGAAGGCCCGAATAGACTTTCTTAGTGTCTTTGTGTGTTATCGTCAGAGTCCCGTCGGCCTCGAATTTGACATGGAGGTTCTCGTTCTCCATCTCGTTCGGCGCAGGAACCATTGATCCCATGGGGATCGGCACTAACTCTTCAGGCTGAATCTTGAATGTTTTATAACCCAAAGCTGGTATGGCGTCAGCGGTAAAGTGGCAGTGGACCCTCTGGGAGCGCATCTGCAGCGAGATGTCTCGAAGGTTGCGGACCAGTGTGCCCCACGGATAGCGACCGACCTCCTGTTTGTCTACTACGGTACCGTCCAGATCGCGGATGGTGAAGTGGTCAATGTCGGTACCTCCAGGAAGGTCGACGCTCACATCGACAACTTCAGAGCGTTCAAACGCCGATGGGTTGAAGACTGTGATCGCCACTTCATCCTCACCCATATCGCTGTTGTCGATCCGTTTCTGGATCGCCTGCATCCCACGGCGCATTAGGCCGTGCGATGTGATCTGCACCTGCTCGAACCGGTGGATGGCGTCCTTCTCCATCTGGTCGTTGCCTGCTCCGCAGATCGTGTCGTGGGGATGGTTTTTCACCAACTCACCCCACAGCTTGTCGAATACGGTTTTTGGATATGCGTCACCCAATAACCACGCCACTGACTGGAACGGTTCTGCCAACCTCTGCAAAGCGTTTTCGGCTTTGTGGTTGTTGATTTTGAGGCGCACGCGGCTGGAGATAACGTCGCCGTAGAGGTGCGTCCATTTGCCTGTAGCACCGGGATTTCTGCTCTCGCCATCGATGATCTCCGGCTCAATTTCACCGCTCTTGACAGCCTCCTTAATAATCTCCATATAGCTGCCGAGATCGCTCTGAAAAATGTTGTGCTCGTTGCCTAGAGCTTCCTGACAGAGTTCGACCAAAGCCATCTCCCGAGCGTCTGGTTCTGAGGAGTCAAACCCCTGCATACAGACCATATATTTTGTCGTGAAATGCTCTGACTCCTCTTCCATCAGACGTTTTAGGCCCGGCTCGATATGCTCTGTATGCCAACCTGTTGCGTCGGGATCGGTGATGTAGTAGTGGGTGTTGTGTCCATGGTGTTCGCCAGCGAGACGGAACGGGAGCGCCCCGCGCTGCCAGCGGTACTCCCAATCGTCGCGGGTCATGTTGTAGGCGACCATGCGGTAGATATAGAAGAAGTAGCTGAAACGCGACACCGCGCCAAAGCGCGTTCCGATAACTTCTGAGCCATCGGGGCCGCGCATGATGAATTCGGAAAATTTCGTGTTGATCCCGCGATAGAATATCATCGTGTCGATGTCGAAGCCCTGGTATATCTGCGGCATCTGCGATGTCTGACCGTAGCCGAACGGCGTGTAGCCTAACTTGCTAACTTTGCCCAAATCGCCTGCAACCCTGTGACCGATCACGAGGTTCCTCACGAGCGACTCGCCACTGACGATGTACTCTTCAGGTAGTGAGCACCAGGGACCGACCACTAACCGCCCGCTGGTGACGTGTTTCACAACGGTCTCTCGCATCTCAGGACGCCACTCCAGATAGTCCTGCACACACAGCGTCTGCGAATCCATCAAGAACGAATGAAACTCAGGCTGCTCGTCCAGCAGTTTGAGGAGGTTGTCCATAAACTCAATGA
Organism: uncultured bacterium; assembly: GCA_964627605.1. Lineage (GTDB taxonomy): Bacteria > Latescibacterota > MWCZ01 > MWCZ01 > CAZVGZ01 > CAZVGZ01. Next base: position 32,933 of record CAZVGZ010000013.1, read on the forward strand.
GGAGCAGCCGCGTCTCAGCGGAGGGATAGACCCACTCGCGATCCCAATGGGTGTTGGAGACCACATGGATGTCGTAGCTGTCGTGCTTGGGCATTTTGGGGATTCCTTTTCAATAGACAGGCGGCCAAAAATTGGCAGGCATCAATCGTCTGAAGGCAGAGCCGGAGGATTTGCTTGAATAGCGATGTCCATTATCACCTATTGCATGGGCGCAAAGTCGAAGGAAAATCTTCGCACATCACGCGATTCAGGTCAATGGAAACCCCCCAAACCACGAAATCGGAACGGCACGTTTCCGGGCAGGTTGGATATCTGGAGACAAAATCCGAAAAAATCGCTTGCGCAGACCGCCCGATTCGTGTATCGTTTAGTTGATGTCCAAGGCCAAAATGAGAACATGCATTCGGTCTTGAGGAAAAGGAGTGATGACGTGGGCGACAAAACCAATCCGAGAGCACTGTGGGTTGTCGCAACGTTCATTTTGCTTCAAGCGGGGGCGGCGTACACCACCACCGAACGCTAAAAACTCGTGCGGTCTGACGGCGACACATGGAACATGTTCGGTGTTTCGGTGTCAGTGTCCGGTGACGTTGCGATGGTTGGTGCTTATGTGTTCGAGCGTCAGGCGGACGACAGCTGGATCGAACAGTAGAAGCTTGGGGCCTCCGGTGGGTCGGTGTCAGTATCCGGTGACGTGGCAGTGATTGGCGCCGCAGACGACGACAACGCAAATGGGTTCAATGCCGGGTCCGCGTATATCTTCAATTTTGACTTTCCGGTATTGGGAGATGCCACTGGCGACCTGACGTTGTCCAGCCTCGACGCATCATGGATTCTGGAATTCGATATGCGCGTACGCACGGGAATAGACGAGGGTGTGGCCGACGTGAACGGCGATGGTGACGTAAGTGCCCACGACGCGTCCTGGGTGTAAAAAAAGTGTCGGATCACTGTGTTGTGTTTCCGGTGAAGTCAGGCGGTCTAACCAGATTGGCAATGGATGACCGGCGGGTGTGGTGGGAGCGGAACGACGGCGGCTGGTCGCTGCGAACGGATGCGGCGTCAGGCGTCGAATCTGGCACGTTTGCTTTTTCTGTGCCAGCAGGAATCGAAGTCGGCAGTGTTTACGGTGATGGAATGATCTCGTTCAACCAGGTGGATGAAAAGCTGTACGTCGCTTTTGCGCGGCAGCGGTCGCTCGGAGACGAACTTTTTCGTACGATGGTTTCCTCACCAGATGTAGAACCATTCAGGTTGGTCGAGGGTGTGCTAAACGAGAACACTGATGTCGTGATGACGGATCACGTCGTACCGCTTGCCCTCAAACTCTGGCCGAACACACCAAACCCGTTCAACCCCTCCACGACCATCAGATACTATGTCCCCAGCAGTCAATTCGCCTCAAAGGTGTCTTGAAACACATCTGCGTCGTCGTCGTCATCAAGGCGGCATCTGTTCCTGGCAACCGCATAAACAGCCTACTGGAACCTGAGTACCATCTCGCGCCTGGCATCGGCGTCACCATCCGCATAAGCTTTGGCCAGTTCTTCGTCTGTACACTCTTGATACCTCACCCGAGTTTCCCCCCAGATGCCGCCGGTCACAATTTGGGGACATCGGTCTGCTATTATATAGACGGACGAGCGGTCGGTTTTGATGAATCCGTCGAATCTCGTAACTAATAAAGAACGATTTTCGAGCGGCTCTCACAAGGGTTTCCATGTGGGATGGCGCAGGTTTTTCATCTGCTGTATCTTTATGTGTACTAAGATGATATGACTCAAAATGCCTGTGGTGTCTCCGCCCTATTTCAAGAGGAATCGGTTTGCCAAACATTTTTTGTCGATTCCACCGAATTCTGCTGAATTTGGCCGTCTACGCTGTCGGGGTTGTCGGATGCGGCGCGCCGACAGGCGATTTGGTAGAGCTTTTGGATCACCCGGATCACGGCGTGAGGATGCGCGCCAGCCAGAAACTTGTGAACCGTCGCGGGGGTGCTGTGGATGAGCTTATCGAAGCCACCAGAGTCGGCGGCGACACCACTCGGTTTATCGCCGCGCAAATTCTGGGGCGCATCGGCGATCCTTCAGCAGCGCTGCCGTTGACCTGCTTACTGATTGACGCTCACCCCCATGTCCGTGAGCGGGCTGCGGAGGCGCTTGGCGTCTTGGGAGATACACTCGCTGTTGCGCCGCTCATCCACACTCTGAAGGATTCGGCAAAGAACGTCCGCGCTGCTGTGGCGCTGTCACTTGGTAAACTGTGGACCAGCCAAGGTCTCCCGGAACCTGGCAACAGCCCACAGGCGCTGATTCCGGTGATGGCGCTTGCGGATGATGTGTCACCAGAAGTGAGGGCCAACGCACTGGCAGCGCTGTACGAGTTCCACACCGCCGGTGTGGACACCCAAATGGTGGTGCTATATCTGGGTTCGCTTTCTGACCACGATTCGCAGGTAAGGTTCGTTGCGGTGCAGGCGTTGGGTAACTTGGGAGCGCTCTTTGAGATTGGCGGAGCGGAGGTTGTGCGAAAACTGATACTGCGTCTTTCGGACACCACCGAGAGTGTTCAAAAGGCTGCGTTCCGTTCGCTCATCCAGTTAGGCGAGGATGCTGTGATCCCACTTGAGACGCTGTTTTCCATTAGTGAGGGCGATATGCAATCTGTGGCGCGGCGGCTCCTGGAGACGATAACAGGCCAACCTTACGCACTCGTTGACGAGATTCCGGCGGAATAGTGAAACAGTTCACTTCATGCTTGAACCTGACCGTGGCCTGCTGGGTTTTCGGGACAGCCTTGGGGGTCTTTGGCTGCGCCGAACAGCCCTGGGTCAACTACAACTCTGTAACCGGTCTGGCTGGGGAGGGTGTTACTGAGCTATTGGTATGTGCCGATACGACGGTGTGGGTCATATACCAGCGCGACTGCCGGGAGGCTCCTGTGGGTCGTTACAGACCTGGTGTCGGTTGGGAGGTCCACGACTCGTCGATGGGTCTGCCGGACACACTTGACCTCAGCCAGTTGACGTTGGCAAGTGACGGTTCGCTATGGATGGGCGTTGCGGGAGTCGGCCTGGCGATGTGGGACGGACATTGGCGGATTTTGACGCCTGATGATGGGCTGATATCTACAGAAGTCTGGGGCATATTCGCCACAGCGGGTCCAGACATCTGGGTGGTGTTCGAAGGCGAAAGTAGTGTCAGCCGATGGGACGGTGAGCGGTTCGTCACTTACGGCGAGCACGACGGTCTAGCAGCGGCACCACCAGAGGAGGTCGTCGAAAGTAGTGATGAGACGATCTGGATTCACTACGGCGGTCAGCCAGTGGGCATAGCGCGATTCAGCGACGGCTCGTGGACAGTGTTGGACACCACGGATGGACTCTTGCGCAACCGCGTCGGCGACCTGACACCTGACAGTCGAGGCGGTGTCTGGGCGACTTACGCCAGCACGATTGTGGACACGGCAGATATGATCTTAAACGACCCTGTCGGTCTCAACTATGTAAAAAATTCAAACGTGATCTCGTTTACCACCGAATCACATCTCGCGAGTAACTCCGTCAACGATGTTTTCACCTCCCCACAGGGTCCATCGTGGATATCGTACGAAGAAAATCTTGGGGTACACAGATTTGACGACGGACAGTGGACACTTTTCACTACACGCGACGGCCTTTCAGAGAACTCGGTGGGCAGCATCGCCGTTGGTGTCGATGGCGATGTCTGGATCAGTCATTGGGAGCGCACCGCCCTCAGTCGGTTTGACGGAGAGAAATGGACACAGGCGACGACCGGCGCTCTCATGGGAAGCCCGATCTATGGCCTGGCGATCACCCCTGGTGGCGCTGTCTGGGGCACCCTTCAGGTTGGGTTGGGGCGCTACGAGGATGGGAAGTGGATGCTCTTCTCAAGCTGGCTGGGTTTGGCGCTAAACGACATACGCACTCTCCAAATTGGGCCGGACGGGACGCTTTGGTTGCTCTACGGCTACTCCTACTGCGGCGACGTTGGTGTGACCCGCTCGACTGGAGGGGTTTGATCGTGTTGGTATTCGCTATGGGCAGGAAGAAGGGCGATGTCTAGACATTCTTTGAAAGGTAGATCGATCCTGGTTACGCGTGCTGAGGTGGACGCTGGATCACTGGTGGCTGCGCTTGAAGCGCAGGGCACGACGGTGATCCGTTTGCCGTTGATAGAGATATTACCGCCGGAGAGCTGGTCTGAGATTGACGCATCGATCAACTCAGATAGACCCGTTGATTGGCTGGTGTTTACCTCCAGGCACGGTGTTCGGGCGTTTGGTAGGAGGCTCGCAGAATTAGGGAAGACTATCAGCGACCTCGGCGATCCCAAGATGGCGGCGGTGGGCAGAGCGACTGCCGGCGCAGTTTCGCTAGCTGGCTGGTCTGTTGACCTGATTCCTGACAAAAAGACAGGGACCGGGGTTGCTGAGGCGCTGCGGCTGTCAGGTGTCGGCCCTGGAAGCAAAATCGTCATGCCCCGCGCCAGTGAAGCCAGACCAGAACTTCCAGCGATACTGAGACAGGCTGGTGCCAATGTCCAGGATGTAGCTGTCTACCGCACGCAGCCGCTGCGCCACTCAACCGAATCGATCGACCAGATCATTGCGAAAAAACCGGACGCAATTCTTCTTGCAAGCCCTTCGACAGTGCAGTCGCTTGGCGTAGTAGCGACCCTTCGCCCTCTAGAGACGTGGAAGCCGTTGCCCGTGCTGGTGAGCATCGGCCCGGTAACATCTGACGCGATCAGGTCGTTAGGTTGGATAGTTGCCGCTGAGGCCGAATCTCCAGGAACAGAAGAACTCGTATCAGCGGCGGCAAAAGCGTTGGTAAACACCATTAAGGATTGATGATGAGGGGAAGTTCGGTTATCGAGTGGTCCGGACGCCGCTGGGCGATCAAACGCAGTTCCAACTTAGCGTCTACCTAGCGAACAGCGAAAGATACCCGGCATCACTGCTGATTGATGAGTGCGTCAAGGCGCTTTCACTTTAATATGCGGGCCGGCGAGTATTCAGATCTTTCACCAGTCTACCGTCCTGTTGAGCCAACAGAGGCGCGCAGCTTGTCCAAAGTATTGTGGCTCGGTTTTGGTGTAATTTTTTTTGGCGGCAGCCGCATTTATTCTTGCCCCATGAATGGTACGTCCTCCGGCTGCATGTGTCCCCACGACGCGAAGGATACTGACCATCAACTGCCGCTTAACATACGTGGGACTGAATTTATGGCGAAGAGGATCAGATCGGGACCCTTTGGGGGCAGTTCGTGACAACTCACGTCAAGCGGCTCACCTGTGTATTTACAAGGGTTTTATGGCCTGGTGGGCGTCGGGCGGAAATGCGGGAAAAACTACTGCGGGGTCTTGGCCAAAAGGCCTACGCCAGCCGACGCGAAGATAATGTTTGCCATCCATCCGCCAACGAATGGGCTTACGTCGCCTGCATGGGCCATCGCCTGCCCGGTTCTAAGTAGCAGGAAATAGACAAACGCGATCAGAAGCGCCCAACCTATGTCGGCGGCTTTGCCCGATCTCCACGAACGCGCGGCGACCGGCAGCCCCAACAACACCACCACAAGGTTTGCCAGCGGAATACTGATTTTCAGATGTAGGTCCACTAGCCATTTGGACGCATCCTCCCCAGCGCGCCCCCGGCGTGCGATGTATTCCCACAGCTCAAGGAACTCCATCTCATCGGGCTTGTGTGGCGGAGTCGCGAAATCACCTGGAAGCAGCGACAGAGCGACGGCAATACTATCTCGCACCTGCCGGACTTCGCTTGTCATTCTGAACGTCCTTACATCCGCGTTGCGTGCGATCCATCCATCGCCGGTCCACGCCAGCGACTTTGCGTCGATCCGCTTAACCGTCGCGGTGCCGGAAAGCTGCTGGATCATCACTCGGCTCGCTGTCTTCTTCACCTGATTGTAGCGGCTAGCGAACACGACAAAGCCAGCGGGATCGGTGAGTGTAACGTCCCGGTTGATCTTGGAGGTCTGCGTAGGGCGCCTGGCGGCTATCCGCGTGCGTTTGCGAGTGGCAGGGGTGGCGATCACGTCGGCTAGGAACATCGCCAAGATCGATATCAGGATCGACATTCTAAGAATCGGCCACGCCAAACGGTATATGCTGAGGCCCGCCCCTTTCAGCGCAGCCAATTCGTTATCAGTCGCCATCGCTCCCACGACGAACAGTGTTGACAACAGCATCCCGATAGGGAGTGTCAGAACCATGATGTACGGCACGAAATAGACGTAGTACATCCCCATCTGCCCCAAAGGCGTCTTCTGGTCGATGAACTCGTCCAGATGATCCACCAGATCGACTACGATAAATACAGCGACGAACGCTGCCAAACAGACCGACAACGTGTAGGCGAACCTGTGGGCTATGTACCGGTCTACCAGTCGCATATCGTGACCGAACAGTTGGGGTATGTGATGTCAGTCACCTAACGACGCGCGAGAAAGATCGTGGAAATCTCTGCAAAACGCTGCTTCAAGGCCGGTGATGGAGCCAGAGACATGGCGATGGAACTCGTCGATCAACTCTGTTCGTACTGCTGTCGCGCTAAACGCGCCATCCAGTTGGCCCAGATCAGCCACACTGATGACGATGTGAAAATCACCCAAGTCCGACGGCCCTAACGCCAGTTTTCGCCTCGTGATCTGGTGTCCATCAATATGCCCTTGCAGAGCCAGTTGACCAAGGTAGGCGTCCACCTTTTTGCAGAACTCCAAATCCTCGCCTGGGTTTTTCAGATCGCACCAGAGATGGTAGTAGTCCACGCCGCAACCCTTTCTTGTGGACGGAATTAGGAGGTGCCTGCGACATATTCAAACACAGGCTCTTCGCCAGGCCCGACATATTTGGAGTCACCACTCATGTAGGCCACAGTGAGTCCTCGGCGGCTCATCGCACTGGTATTTGGATCGGTGCGGTGGAGTACTAAGCTGTGATGAAACGTACAGCTTCCGGCTTTGAGTGGCACCGCGACCTCGTTGTCGTAGTCGAAATCCGCGTCTTCAACACGAAAATCTTCGAGATGCTTATGTTCGACGACCCCGTTTTTATGGCTGCCAGGCATAAACCGCATACAGCCGTTCTCCTCAGTTGCGTCATCCAGCGCCATCCAGCAGATCACCAGATCAGGCGGGTCGATGTTGGTCCAGTAGGCCGAATCCTGGTGCGGAGGTTTGGCCGAGCCGTAGTGGGCTGGTTTGCAGAGAGTCTGATCGAGATAGAGTTTGACATTGGGGCCGAGTAGGCTAACCACCCTACTTATAATGCCAGGGTGCCTGGCGTACTGCTGGAAAACTTTGTCGAATTTGGTCAGGTTCCACAGTTTGCGGACATAGGTGAAGCGCGGCTCGTCGGGGTCCATCTCAATCTCGCCGTTGGTAACTCTGGGCTCGAGCTGGATGTAATCCTCTGGAAACCCGATCAGGCCGCTGCCGATGTCCTCGGTGCGCGCCTTAAGTGCGGTCAACTCCAATGGTGACAAAACATTATGTGCCGCTATAAATCCGTCGCGGCGGTACTGCTCTACCTCGCTTTGTGTATATGACATCAATCACCTCCCCGGCGGGTTTCAGCCAAGCTACGGTCCCCATAGGCCGCATTCAACTGGCGCTCGTAGGGAATCGAATATACGTTTTGCCGCAACCATGCTGCTAATTCCACGGGGTGGGATCACTTGACGACGCCGTAAGACGTACTATATATGTTGTCACGAGGTGTCCTGCCTGAAGACCACCATCTGGAGCAGTGTGATGAATATCTTTCAACCACTTAGCGTCGCGGCGACGGGAGTTCTGGTCTGCGCTGTATTGACGGGGTGCCGTCGACAGTCTGCTGCGCCTGATGCGGTTTTCCTGGCCGGTGCGGCGCGGGTCGATATTACGCCTCCCTGGCAGACACATCCAAGCCCGCTGGAGGGCTATGGCGAAAGGGAAGGACGACCTGCCCAAGGTGTCCACGACCCGATCTTCGCCAGAGCGTTGGTCGTTGAAGCTTCTAATCAAACCGCCGTTGTTGTGGCAACCGATCTCTGTTTTATCCCCAGCGACCTGAAATCCGACGTGATGAGTCGGCTGGAAAACACTGGGCTTCGCGACGATCAACTGCTCTTGACCGCTACCCACAATCACGCCGGCACATCGACCATGGCGATGTGGCGCTCCAATGTTTTTGCCAACCCGCGCATCGGGGTGTTTGATGAGTTCCTCCTCACATTCACCACAGGGAAGATATCAGAAGCTGTGATTGCAGCATTGGACGATGTGGCACCAGCACTTTTTGGAGTCACGCAGATGGACCTGCCCGGACTTAACAAGAACAGGCGGCGTGGCGATTCGGTAGTCGATTCTTCAATGGCGGTGGCGAAAATCGTACGGCCAGACGGATCGCCTGTGGCAGTGCTGGTCAACTACACCGCCCACGGTACGATCATCGACGAGTTTGTAATGCAGATTTCCGGCGGGTGGATCGGGATGATGGCGGCGGATATCGAGGAGTCGGTGGGTGGCATATGTCTTTTCACGAACGGAGCTGAGGGCGACCAGGCTCCCAGAGGATGGCACGGCAAAGGCAGCGATAGATTTGAGCAAGCTCAGTGGTACGCCGATCAGGTCAGCCCATACGTGCTAAAAGCGCTGAGCGAAGTGGAGCTTTCAGGAGATGCGGTTGTTGAGATATCTCAGAGGTGGGTGACACTTCCGCCACACAAAGCGTCTCCGTCTTTCAGGGAGTCTGCTGGTACCGAGTTCGGAGTGGATGACCAGGGGCTCCAACAGATGATCGAAACGCTGTTCGCCGACATCGCACCGGTGATGCGGACAAAGATCGGGGGATTGGTGATTATAAGCGTTCCAGGGGAGATGATTGGCGAGTTGGGATTGCAGATAAAGGGTGTGGATTCACGACCAAATGGTGATGTGGTCGTGGTAGCTGGGCTTGCGAACAGCTACATCGGTTATATTTTATCTGCGGAGGAGTATGCTCAGGGTGGATACGAATCGGCGGTGTCGTTCTACGGTCCGGCGTTGGCTGACAGCCTTTTGCCGGTGATGCTTGAGATGGCCCAGGGCAGGTAAGAGACGCACGATGGAGCTTTCTGACATAGTTTTGCTGTTGGTCTTCATAGCGCTGTCTGGCTTTTTCAGCGGCTCGGAGACCGCACTGGTGGGGATGACCCGGTTTCGCATTGTTCAGGCGTTGGAGGAGCATGACAGACAAGCGCACGGTTTGGAGCGATGGCGCGATCAGCCCGAAAAAATGCTTACTTCGATTCTTATTGGCAACAACATCGCCAACATAGGTGCCGCCTCGCTCACCGCTGCTCTGGCAACACAGTTCTTCCCTCCTGACACCGCCATCTGGGTAAACACCATCGTCATGACCACTGTAATTCTGATATTTGGCGAGATAGTGCCTAAGACACTCGCCAAACGCGCGTCGGAGCCTATCTCACTTGCGGTTGCGGGGCCTCTTTGGGGGATGACACAGGTACTTGCCCCGTTCGTCTGGATATTCGGCAGGATTTCACATCTCGCTGGCCGACTGGTAGGTGCCAGCGGCGACCGCGCCGAGCCGATCAGCCGTGGGGCCGTCCGTGCTGTCGTCGAGACCGCTGGCTTGGAGGGGGCGCTGTCACCCTACGAGCGGCTGCTGATTGAAGAGGTGTTGGCGATGCGGGGCACCCTCTTAAAAGAGATTATGACCCCCAGAATAAGCATGCAGACCATTCCGCAGTACGCAACAGTCGCTGAAGGCAGACGGCTCGCTTCTGAGACCGGTCTCTCGAGATTGCCGGTGGAGGGAGGCAGCCCTGACGAAATAGTGGGAGTACTTTACGCCAAAGACCTGCTTCTAGCTGGATCCACAGAGAACATTACCCCGATAATAGTCTCAGACGTGATGCGGTCGCCGCAGTTTGTGCCAGAAGTGATGACCACAGACCTGCTGCTAAACCAGTTCCGCCAGGAGAAGTCGCACATCGCTATCGTCATTGGCGAGCACGGCGACATCAGCGGCTTGGTTACCCTCGAAGACGCGCTTGAGATGCTGGTCGGCCAGATCACAGACGAACACGATACGAGAGAGCAGGACATCCACACACTGACCTCCAATCTCCATGTTGTGTCTGGCGCAACGCGCCTTGACGATCTGAGCCGTCAGATAGGCTTTGAAGCGCCGGAGGGCGACTACGAGACCATTGGCGGGTTTCTTGTGAGCCATCTGGGGTCGATCCCCGTTCGAGGTGCCATCATCCCGTGGAGCGAATGGTCAATTAGGGTTCTAGACGCCAGCGAACGGAACGTAATTCAGGTAAGCCTGCGGTTTGAGCCCACCGAGCATAGAAAGCCTTCACAAGACGAGAGTTGACTTGTAGCGACAGCACCACGATTTTCAGCGAGAACCGCTGATGTTTGCCTCAGACTTTACGACATCACTAAATTGGTGCGATGCTGTGACTGATTCAACCCTCCGTATGCTCCACAATTCCGGCCTGGTTCTGATGCTTGCCGGCATCGCCGATTTTTTGGCTGGAGTAATGATCGATATGGCATTTCTCCCGCTTTACTACGGTGCCATCCCAGCGGGCTGTGGATTTCTCAGCTATCTCCTCACTCGACCCAAACAGCCAACTCTGGAGTAGCGCTGAAGCTCTAGCGAGCCAAGCCCTGCCGCAACCGGATACTCCTAATGCCCAACCGCAAGCTGATGCCGAAAATCACACTCGGAATAGTACTTGCCCTGTCGACTCTGCTCTTCGTCGCGGCTCTGGTGTGGATGTTCGCCACCGAAGCGGCATAGGTTCCAGTTTCTCTCCACGGCATTCGGAAATCCCGGGCCCTGTATGCTCAGTCCACCCAAATGCTCCATTCGAGCGATAAACGTGACATCTGGTCTCAGTAGTTCACGCACCTGATCCAATGCTGCCCCTGAAAGGTCTTGGACAACAGGACAACCGCAAGGAGATGCGAAATGGCAAACAGGTGTCACCATTCACCCGCTACCGACATTCCAGTCGCCCACGCCGCTGGAGTGGCAGGGGCCTTGGCAGCGCTAAGTGAGAGGTCACTACGACAGATGGCGGTCGGGGAGATTCGCGATGAACTGGTACGTCAAGGCGCAGTGGTCAATTGACCGCCGTCGTGAAAAGATTGTGCGGCCCGAAGGGGAGCGCGGACAACTCTAAAATAGCGATCGCTGTTTTGGCGCGGAGCCGCCAGACTCATTGTCGGGAGTGCCGATGGGACGCGAATTTTCAATAACGTCAGATGTCTAGTCAATTTCGCAAACGGCGCACTTTTCAAAATCAGAGAAAGAAATAGAATGTCAAAGACCCTAGACCTCACCCAAGCACAGCTTTTTCTGGACGAAGAGATAATCGAGCAGACCACCCGCCTTCAGCGTGTGGTGCATCAGCCAAACAAGTTTCCGGGCAACCCGGTATATACGGTGGAAGAGGGCTGGGAAGGTGCTGGGATGATCTACCTCGGTGGGGTGTACATCGACCCAGCGGACTCAATGTGGAAAGCCTGGTACGTCACGCTCAGCCCGCCAGAATATCCTGAAATAGATTTTGCGATCTGCATGATCGTCTCGTCAGACGGCATACATTGGGAAAGACCGGAACTGGACGTCTATCGCGGCCATGACGGTAGGTGGACCAACATCGTCCTTGATCTATCTCCGGCGGGAAGGACAGCAGCGCCTACGATCATCCACGAACCAGGGCGAAAGGATGAGCCGTGGACGATGTTTATCAGCCTCTGCTCGCCAGTCGAATCGACGCACTACCTTGGCTATATTCTTCGTTCAAGCGACGGTGTGCACTGGCGATGGGTGAACCAGATTCCAGACGGTCTGGAGCACGGTTTTCACGATCGTACAACGGCGTTCAAGTGTGATGACCCTGAGTTCCCATACGTTATGATCGGGCGGGGCAAAGAGGATATCTACAAATGGGGCCTGGAGCGTGCCGCCCACCGTTGTGCGGGGAATGAGAACGGCGTTGATGGCGAACCGACCCGTGTTGTCACCCAGGAACTGGAGGATGATCCCCACGGGCAGATATACCACGCCCAGGGCTTCGCGTACGAGAGCACCTATATCGGTCTGTTTCAGTGGTACTGGGAGACCGACGACCCCTACGGCGAGATGGAGCTTCTCACGAGCCGTGACACGGTCAACTGGTCGCGCGTAAGGCCAAGGCGGGTGTTCCTCCCTCGCGGCAGGCCAGGAGAGTTCGATTCTCACATCACCGACACCGCTCTCTCGCCGCCGATCAGAACGCCTCAAGCAGCGCAGCCGATCTCCACAACTGAAAGCCTCTGGTTCTACTACTGGGGTGGTCCGGCGATGCACGGCAACCGGCACCTGCCATACGGACGAGGGATGGGGTTGGCGCACCTACGTGCCGACGGGTTCTGCTCGCTGCGCGCAAGCAGATTCGATGGAACACTGGTAACCAAGCCGATCAAGTGGCCAGGCGGATCGCTCATTCTCAACGCCACCTGTCTCGGCGGGTCAGGGGCAGGCAGCCTCAAAGTCGAAGTGTTGACCGATGACCTAAAGCCCATCGACGGACTGACTAAAGACGACTTGGATGCCGGTCCCCAGGACGGCACTCGGCTGGTCCAAACATGGGGCCAACAACCTGACGCGTTGGACAAGATCACAGACGAGACGATCCGCCTCAAATTCTACCTCGACAACTACGACCTGTTCAGCTTCCGCGCAGGCAACGTCAACGACAAAAAAAGGTATGTCCACTCTGATTGAGCCGACACCTGGAAAGGGTTTTGCGATGAACAGTTTTCCAATGACGAACATCGGGGGGTTAGAAGTCTCCCGCGTAACCTTGGGCACCAACCCGTTTGTCGGATCGGCCCATTTCAGCAAAGCACGGGCGGATTGGCTTGTTCGGTATTTCACTGAGGAGCGGGTCATTGAGGTGCTTGAAGCCTGCCGACTGGAAGGTCTGAATGTTATCTGTGGCTCACCCAACGTAGAGATTACTTACAACGCGATGCGCGAACACGAGCGGCAGACCGGGCATCACTGGATATGGTTCTGCACGCCGTGGGGTGACAAGTGGCGCGATGTCGCCGAAAACGCAAAATGGTGCGCTGATCATGGCGCGGAGTTTTGCCTTCCGCATCAGCAGTACACTGACAACAACCTGATCGTCGCCGGCAACCGGATCGACGGTGCGCCGGAACTTCTCCAGGAGATCCGCGATCTGGGAATGATCCCAGGTTGGAGCACGCATCGACCTGAGACGATAGTCGTCAGCGACAGCGCTGGGTATGACGTTGAGACCTATATACAGCCTTACAACAGCACGGGCTTTCTGTGCCACGTAGAGACCGACTGGGTCGGCAGTATCATCCGCAGCGCTAAAAAACCGGTGCTCTGCATCAAACCGCTCGGTGCTGGCCGAATAATGCCACCAACCGCTCTGGGTTTTGTCTTTGGAAGTATCAAGCCCACCGACACCGTTGCGATAGGGTTCCTTAGCCCTGAAGAGGTCAAAGAGGACATCGCCATCGCCCGCGATCTCATTGAGCAAAACGACCGCGAAGCCGAATTGCAGTACACCCGCAGCAAAGAGTCGCTCGTCGCGGCGTGACAGCGCATGACGCAGCGGTCGGCGAGGATCAATGACCCAATATCAGCCGGTATGGCCGCGACGTTAGGGAAGGGGCTACTAGATGGCAAATGACAGAGGAATTGGGGACGTCAAAGCGACCCTCAATGAGGTGTCGTCGATGCTCGAAGAGATACGCTCCCATGTAAGTACGTTGAGCGAAGACCAGATGTCGTGGGTTCCCCCCGGCGGCGGCGTGTGGCCGATCCAGCGCTCTGTTGCTCACTGTGTGAACTGCGAGCATCGGGCAGCGACTGATCCGTCGGACGGTTCGGTTCCGGGCCCTGTGCGTCGATGGCAGAAGGAAGTACATGTTCCCGGGATCTACGATCTTGAAGTTGACACATCTGCCCCGACCTCTGAAGAGTGTGCCGGAGTGATTGTGCGGCGCATCGAAGATGGGTGGGCTCTCACAGCATTTGAGAGATTGGCAGGCATGTCTGTGGACGATGCTTAGGCCGCCTAACATCTCCCCACCAAGCACCTGGGTTGCCGTCGCCGAGATGCGACTGATAGATCATCACCGCCCTGCTGACAACTCTCAAAAAGCACCAATAATTGACTCCAAGTGGGCAAAATCGGTAGATTTCGACTGTCTCGCATTCGGTTCTACCGAATCGTCTGTGCGATGTAATGATGTTTTTTGGAGATTGGGCGGAGTGGTGACGGATCGCGATATATATATGATTGCTAGCTGATGCAGCGCGGCAACTGGAGGAGTAGATGGCTGTGACATCACAGCGTGAGAGAATACATAGGCTTCTGAGATATATCAGGCCAGGGAAGATGCTCAACCTGGGGTTGGTAGGCGCGAGTTATCTGCTGTCGAGAATCGCTCCAGGATCGGCGCGGGCGTGGGGCTGCCCGCCGGAACTCATCATCGAACCCACCTCCCACTGTAATCTGAGGTGTCCGCTCTGCCCCAGCGGTAACAAGACTCTACAGCGCAAGGCAGGGTTCATGGATATGGGCCTCTATCGCAAGATCATAGATGATGTCAGGGGAAAAGCGTGCAACGTGCTTCTCTATGGTCTGGGCGAGTCGTTCTTGCATAAAGAGTTCTTGGAGATGATCAGATATGCCAGGGACGCCGGTCTCTATACCAGTTTGAGCACCAACGGCCACTATCTGTCCGATCCTGACGCCTTGATCGACTCGGGCCTGGACTCCCTAATTCTGAGTATAGACGGCGTAACCCAAGAGACCTATTCACAGTATCGAGTAGGCGGCGATCTGGCAAAAGTGATGGAGGGTACTAGGGCGCTTGAGGACGCCAAGCTGCGTCGTGGATCAAAAACGCCGTACACCCGCTTGCAGTTCATACTGTTCCGTCACAACGAGCACGAGGTCGAAGAGGCCCATAGACTTGCAAAAGAGCTCGGTGTGGACAGGATGGTAGCCAAAACTGCCGAGATCCCTGAAGACGACGGAATGGCGGAGTTTCTGCCTGACGGCGAGGAGCATCGACGCTACGACGAGTCAGCGGAGAGTTTCGCCCTGAAAGGTGAGATTAGAGATCGCTGCCAGATACTCTTTCACCGCCCGATGATAACGTGGGAAGGCGAGCTTCTGCCCTGTTGCTACGACGTTGAAGGCGACTTCAGATGGGGCAAACTTGGCAACGGCACCACGCTTCCAAGAGTGTGGACCAACTACGGCGCCAACCGTTTCCGCAAAAAGATATTCGCAGATAGAATGAGCGCTGGGATTTGCCAGCGGTGCGGCGAGGGGATGAAGCTGCACAAATAGCGCCGGGCTATCGAATCTGGACGAAAGCTATAGCGGTGTGACTTCCAGACTGTGCGCGATCTGGCCAAACAAGTGGTTCACGATCAAATTCGGCTTGCCCAACTCATCGCAGGTGGGTATCATCATCACCATGCGTCTATTCGTGGCGATCAACCTCTCCGACGCCCAAAGGGCCGCTGTCTACAGCGCAATCCCCGTCCCTGAGCTAGACCGTCGAGGTCTAAAACGCGTCGATGACCGCAATCTGCATATTACGGTAAGGTTTTCTAGGAAAATGCGATAGTGACCTCGCCGACCGAACTGCTGGCTCAATCGGCGATCTGTCAAAAGAGATAGAACCATTCACTGTCTCGTGGGGAGGCTGAGGGGCGTTTGGGTCTGAAGACCGCCCAAAAGTGTTGTGGGCGGGACTGGATGTCGGAACCCCGGAGCTGACCGATGTCGCCGACCGCGTGGACCGGGAGTTGAACAAACTCGGATTTCCCCGCGAGAGTAGAGGGTTTGACCCTCATATAACGGTGGCGCGGGTGAAAACCCCCTCGGTTGGGGCGCAGGCGCTCATTGCGCTCAAAGAGAGGCCACTTCCCCAGGTGATGTGGAGTGTAACGGAGCTTTGTGTGATGCAGAGCGAACTGACCTCCACTGGATCACTAGACTCTCAACTCCACAGCGCAATACTTGGGGCCTAGTCTTTTGGGATGTTATACCGTATATTTGCGGTATTATGATCAACAGCGGGGGACAGCTACGGCTATTTGAGACTGAAGAGTTGGGGCAAAGGCGGTCACATCAACCGGAGTCAGATCACCGGGAACCTGAAGGCAGCCCCTCAGTTGAGATGCAGATCGCAAAAAAACGACACGGGACCAGAGGAGAGACAGACATGATGGAAGCAGGCCAGCGAGACAAAGCGATGAGCGTCGCACTGGGACAGATAAAGAAGAACCACGGTGACGGCGCGATTATGCGTTTGGGTGAGCAAGAGGCGGTGAGTGTGGATGCCATATCCACCGGCTCCATCGCACTGGATGCTGCCCTTGGGGTGGGCGGCGTTCCCCGCGGCAGGGTTGTTGAGCTTTACGGCCCGGAATCTTCAGGCAAATCGACGTTGGCGCTCCACATAGTCGCCGAGGCACAGAAAAGAGGCGGCGTTGCGGCCTACGTTGATGCAGAGCACGCGTTGGACCCGGAATACGCCGCCAACCTAGGTGTAAACACCAGCGATCTGCTCATCGCGCAGCCAGATTGCGGCGAGGATGCACTGGACATCGTTGAGACGCTGGTTCGCAGCGGTGCCGTTGACGTGATCGCAATCGATTCGGTGGCTGCACTGGTACCCAGGGCTGAGCTTGAGGGCGAGATCGGCGACACCCATGTCGGGCTCCAGGCACGGCTGATGTCCCAGACTTTAAGAAAACTGACCGGGGCGATCGCAAAATCAGGTGCGGTGGTGATATTTATCAACCAGATACGCATGAAGATAGGCGTGATGTTCGGAAACCCTGAGACCACGTCCGGCGGAAACGCCCTAAAATTCTACAGCTCGGTGCGTTTGGACATTCGCCGGATCGGGGCTATTAAGCAGGTCGACAAAAACGTCGGCAACCGAACGAGGGTCAAAGTCGTCAAGAATAAAGTCGCCGCACCTTTCAAAGAGGCCGAATTCGACATCATGTTCGGCGAGGGGATCTCCGGTGAAGGAGAGGTGGTCGATCTTGGATCGGACATCGAGGTCATCACCAAGTCGGGGACATGGTTCTCGATAGACGGCGAACGAATCGGGCAGGGACGCGAGAACGCCAAACAGTATCTTAGGGATAATCCCGAAAAATATGAAGAGATCAAGGTCAAAGTGAGGGATGCTTGTGGAATAGGCCCCAACAGCGTGACAGTTGAGCCGGTCGAGGAAGAGCAGACAGAGGAGTAGCAGATAAGTCGGGGCGAGGGAGGGAGTTTTATAGTCGATCGAAATCGACCCCGGATCGCATCCAGGGCGAGATTCTTGAGGGTAGTCAATCTGACTTTCTGGGAAAAACACGCTTCAGGTTGGGCAGCCGCTGGTTTTTGCGTGGCGTTGTCAACGGACCAACCCCTCTGCTGCTGGCTCATAAACGAAACTCCATACCGCCGACATGTGCCGATGTGCTGACAATAGAGACAATCGACCCCGCCCCAAAACGCCGAAGACGCCGCCTAATCAGATTCGATTCCGGCGATGAGGTGATACTTAGAACTGAAGCGATAGGGCATGAGGGGTTGGCCGTTGGATCGTCCATAGAAAAAAAAATCCTCTTAGAACTAGTCGCCACAGACCAGGCAATCCAAGCCAAAGAAGACGCGGCCTCTTGGCTCTCTCGAAAGCAGTACAGCGTCAAAGCGCTGAGCGACCAGCTCCTACAAAGCGGGTTCCCACAGCAGGTGATCGACCCGCTGATAGCCGATTTTGGTCGGTGGGGATACCTGGACGATGAGGCGCTGGCCCGCTCGCTCGTACGGCAGTTAGGGGAGGGAAAGCGGTTCGGTCCAGCACGTTTGAGGCAGGAGTTGGGACGCCGGGGGATTGATCGCGACTTGATTGATGTCGTTATTTCCACGGACACATCTGACATGCAAGAGCGCGCAATTGATGCGCTAACCAAAAAGGACGCTTCGTACAGGCGACTTGACAGAGAGAGGGCACAACGAAGGATGCACGGCTATCTCGCCCGCCGCGGGTTTGATGGTCAGACCATCCGCAGCGCCATCGACCACGTTCTGGATTCGTGGAAGTCGACGTGAGCGCGCACTAACGATGCCCAGCAACAACCTTCCACCTGACAGACATAACTCCATGACCGCCACCGAACTAAGACAGAGCTTCCTCGACTTTTTCAGTGACCACGACCACACGATAGTCCCGTCGTCGCCGGTGGTGCCGCTTGATGATCCGACACTCCTGTTCACAAACGCCGGAATGAATCAGTTCAAGGACGTGTTTATCGCCACCGGTACCAGGCCATACTCCCGTGCGGTGGACACCCAGAAGTGCATCCGCGCCGGGGGCAAGCACAACGATCTTGAGGAGGTGGGCAAGGACGGAACGCACCACACGTTCTTCGAAATGCTGGGCAACTGGTCGTTTGGCGACTACTACAAACGCGAGGCGATCGCGTGGGGGTGGGAGTATCTCACAGACCGTCTCGGTCTGCCGAAACATCTTTTGAGAGCCACTGTCCATCACACCGACGATGAAGCTGAAGAGTTGTGGTACGAGGTCACCGACATCGAACGTGACGCGGTCTCTCGCCATGGTGACAAGGACAACTTTTGGGAGATGGCGGACGTGGGGCCGTGCGGTCCCTGCTCTGAGATACACCTCGATCTAGGTGGATTGAGAGGTTGCGGTGAGCCAGACTGCGCGCCGAACTGCGTCAAGTGTGAGGAGGTACACGACTCCAGGTTCATAGAGCTGTGGAACCTGGTGTTCATCCAGTACAATCGCGATGAGAACGGCATTCTCAACGAACTGCCAGCGAAACACGTCGATACCGGATTGGGTTTTGAGCGGATATGTGCTGTCGTTCAAGGCAAATCCTCCAACTACGACACCGACATCTTCGCCCCCATCATCGCAGCGATTAGCAACGAGGTGGGTGTCGAGTACGATCCTGGGGAGTCTGGCACACCGATTCGAATTATCGCCGATCACATAAGGGCTTTGACATTTGCGATAGCCGACGGCGGTTTTCCGTCCAATGTCGGGCGCGGCTACGTTCTTAGGCGGATACTCAGAAGAGCCGCAAGATCTGGAAGGCAGTTGGGTGTGAGCGAACCGTTCCTATTCAGGCTCACAGACGCGGTTTCAGATACCATGGACGAAGCTTTCCCCGAGCTTAACGCCAGACGCGACCACGTAGCTTCGGTAATCAAGGCCGAAGAGGAGCGGTTTGGTGAGACTTTGGATCGGGGGATCGCGCTGTTTGAGAGCGTCGCCGCCAAAACCTCAGATTCTGGCAAGACGGTGGTGCCAGGAGCGGATGTCTTTCGGCTGTATGATACCTACGGCTTCCCGGTTGACCTGACGGCGGTCATGGCTGAAGAGCTTGGCCTGACTCTGGACCTGGAGGGATTTGATGAATCCATGTCCGAGCAACGTGCCAGATCGGAAGCCGCCGGGAAATTCGCTTCCAGTGGCGATCTAATCGGTCAGGGGTTCGCATCGCAGTTCGTTGGCTACGAAACGCTGACCAGTGATTCGCAGATTATCGCTTTGGGGGATGGGCAGATAGTTCTGGACCAGACGCCGTTTTATGCCGAAAGCGGTGGGCAGTTGAGCGACGTGGGACTAGTCACCGGTGACGGCTTCACGTTTCATGTTGAAGAGGTCCGCCGGCAGGGCGATGCGATCATCCATTTAGGTCGCCTGGAAGGTGGTGAGCCAGAGATCGGAACCGCAGTTGTGGCTTCGGTTGATGATGACGCGAGACGCGCCACAGAGCGAAACCACTCAGCCACACATCTGCTGCAAGGGGCGCTAAGAAAAACGCTTGGCGACCATGTGAGCCAGTCCGGCTCAATGGTGGCACCTGACCGGTTACGATTTGATTTCACTCAGATCGGCGCGGTAGAACCCGATCAGCTTGACCAGGTAGAAGCGCTCGTCAACCAGGCGGCGCGATCGAACAGCTCGGTTGACATCATCGAGAAGTCTCTGGAACAGGCAAAGAACGAAGGCGTCGTGGCGTTATTCGGAGAAAAATATGGCGATGTAGTGCGCACTGTGCGTATGGGCGAATCGTACGAACTATGCGGCGGCACCCACGTCCGCGCCACTGGAGAGATCGGGCTGTTTCGCGTCGTTTCCGAGAGCAGTGTTGCCGCAGGGATTCGCCGCATTGAAGCGGTGAGTGGATCAGCAGCAGAGGAGTTGGCGCGGCAGGACCGACAACGTCTGAAAACTCTTAGCCAAACGCTCAAGGCGGCTCCTGACGAACTCCCTGATCGGATCGACGCGCTCCTTTCCAGGCAGAAGGAACTAGAGAAGAGACTTAGCCAGGCGCAGCAGGCATCCTCCGGCGACAAGGTCGGTGAGTGGCTGGCGGCAGCAGAGACGGTCTCAGATGTGACGCTGGTTGCCCAGGCAGCCGAAAATACCGACTCTGAAGCTCTGCGTGGACTGGCCGATCAGCTTCGAGACCGACTGTCGTCAGGCGTTGCGGTACTCGGCTCGACTGAAGACGGCAAGGTGTCTTTTGTCTGCGTCGTCACCGATGATCTTGTAGCGCGCGGACTTCACGCTGGCAAACTCGTCAAAGCCATAGCGACTGTTGCTGGCGGTGGAGGTGGAGGCAAGCCGCACATGGCGCAGGCAGGTGGCCGCGACCCCGACAAGCTGAACGAAGCGCTCGCTGTCGCCAGCAAGGCGGTAGCAGATGCTCTAAAAACTGACCTGAGTGTGCTGAACCTCACGTCAAAGCGACCGGAGAGAGTGTGAGTGTAAGTAAGGATTTGGACCGGATAAAACAACTGCGTGGAGCTGGGCTGTTCGTACTGCTCGACCCCGACCGCCACACGGTCGATGAGTTGGCTGCCAGGGCCGCTGCTGCAGAAAGCGCAGGTGCTGATGTCATCCTGGTGGGCTCAAGCCTTCTCTTGACCGCCACTTTTGATCAGGCGGTCGAGGCGATCAAGAAAGCTACTAGCCTGGCGGTCGTAATATTCCCAGGCAGCGCCGTCCAGATTTCACGCCATGCCGACGCAATCCTATTCCTGTCTCTGCTCAGCGGTCGCAACTCGGAAACCCTCATCGGTCAACACGTAAAAGCGGCACCGACCATACACGAGCACGGGTTGGAGGCCATCGCCACAGGCTATCTGCTGATCGAATCAGGCACGCTCTCGTCCATTGAGTTTATGAGCGACACAAAGCCGATCCCAAGAAAAAAACCTGACATCGCTCTGGCTCACGTCTTGGCGGCGCAATATCTAGGGATGCAGCTCATTTACTTAGAAGCTGGCAGCGGCACCGACCGCCCGGTTCCTGACGAGATGATTCGCTACGTATCAGAACACCTCACCGTCCCTCTGATTGTCGGCGGCGGGATTAAAGATGTTGACACCGCAAGAGCTAAAATAGAAGCTGGTGCCGATTTTGTAGTCGTGGGGAACGTGCTGGAATCTTCGGAAAACACAAGCCTCCTTGCCCAGTTGGCCGACGCTGTCCACAGTGTCAGGCCGCCGACAACGAGTGGCGCATGATCGACATCCACTGCCACCTTCTTCCTGGTGTGGATGACGGGGCGCAAGACATGGAGATGACTCTGGCCTTGATAGATCAGGGCTTGGAGCAAGACGTCGATGAGTACGTCCTAACGCCCCACGTCCTCGATGATTTCTCCAAAGAGATTGATGATCGACATCTTGCGGTATTCGATGAGATGATGGAGGAGATCACAAAGCGCGAGCTTCCAGTGACTTTCCACATCGCCTCTGAGATCATGTTCCAGTTTGAGGTGGCGACAATACAGACGATGACCACATCGACGTTCGGCAACAACGGCGTCTATTTCCTGATTGAGTTCCCGTTTGCGTTTTTCCCTGAGAAAGCCGAAGAGGTGCTCTTCAATTTCCAGATGGCTGGGATGCGCCCCATCGTCGCTCACCCTGAGCGCAACGGTGGACTCGCAACGGAGATCTCCAAAATCTACTCAATGGCGTCGAGGGGCATTCTGTTCCAGATAAACGCTCGCAGTTTGGTCGGCGCAGGTGGGCCACAGGCCAAACGCGTCGCAAAACAGATGATAGCTGACGGCGTCGCAAACTTCGTCTCCTCGGACGCCCATGACACTGTCAACAGGCCTCAGTGCCTCAAAGAGACGTATAAACAAATCTGCGAGTTTACGGATGAAGAGACCGCCCGCCGCCTAACAATTGACAACCCCAGAAAGGCCATCGCTGGCGAGCGGATCGTCGCTGTCCAGAAGGAGTATGATCCCCTCGAAAGTCTCTGGCAGAGGCTCCGCCGCAAGGTGTGGAAGTAGCCAATAGCGCTGTCAGAAGCGACGCACGAAGACTCCCCACATCATCGCCGAACAAAAAAAGACCCAACGGGTCATCAAAACGCATGTTTGAACCGTCTATATAGGTGAGCGGCCTTCACTGAGGGTCGTAAAGTCGGCCCAAAACCAGTCAACCAGGCGCAACAGATGTCCCGTCGAATACCGCTGATGCTGCTGCTTTTAAGCGTCTTGACAGGCGCAGCTACCAACCGTCTGTCAATTCTCATCGTGGATGACGACGGCCCAGCGGATTTTTCGACAATTCAAGCCGCCGTAGACGCCGCCCAACCAGGCGACACCGTTCTGGTAAAGCCCGGCACTTATCAGGAATCAGTGTTAATCGAAAACAAGACCGACCTGACAGTGCGAGGAACGCATCGCGATTCGGTGCGGGTGCTGCGCATTGATCAGCAGAGCGGGCAGGTAATGATAGTGTTTGTCAGCAACAGTGAGCGGATCACCATGCAGGACATGCATATCGTGGGGGCGGGAGTAGCCGACGCCGGGGTGGCGATCAACCTCAGCACGGACATCACTGTTCGCCGGACGCTGATGACAGGAATGGGCGCTTCGTTCGTGTCAGCGGGAAGGAGTCAGCATTTGAGGATCGTTGACAACAAATTTGTGGTCGGGGCTGAATTCGATCAAGCAGGCCCATCTCCCCCATACCTGGATTTTCTTTAAACGAGTGATGTGGCGTTCGGCCGCAACCGAGGCGAGTGGTTGTTCCAACCGCCAGAGACTGTGGAGGGAGATGGTAGTAGTCCTGCGCTAAGAATATCGGGCAGTACGGTTGCTGAACTCATGACTTTTCGTATCTGGGGCAACCGCCTTGGCGACGCGTACGGAGTAACGCTAACCCCGCAAGTGGCGGAGGTAGTGAGCAACAGCGGGTACAGGTTTGAGATGCCGAACAATGTATGGGGCGACGCTCAGCATCGCGACCAGTTGAACGTGGACACGGGCACGTCTTGTGGTGGTGTTGTTGAGATGTTGGTCGATCCGGTCAGGTCAGGTCTGCCCGCTGAACCAACTGGCAGCGAACTGTCGGGTGGCGTATTTCGGGACAATGTCTTCTCCAGCCCCAACATCATAGGCATTGCTCAAAACCTTGTTTCGTTGAACGACCGTCCAAACCTCAAACGGCCTCAGCATCTCCGCTACGCGCCTCTGGCCCGAACCACAGCTCGTATAGGGCGCGGACGAAAATCACAGTGTATGAGATCGCCATCACCGCTCCTCCGATTATTAAGATCACAGCGAAAACCGGACTCCAGAGTCTGGCGGCGATAGCCATCGGGTAGTCGAACAAAATCCCCACGAACGGTGCAGCGGCCAATATGGTCTTCGGTCGCGTTTCCATGGAGCTGAAGAGAACAAGCACCACCAACGGCACAAAGAACGCCGCATGACCGAATGTGTGGTTGTGGCCCATGCTTATAAGATGAGCTACCGACGGAATCTGAAGCGTTATCTCCAGATCGCGGTTGTGCTCCTCGTTGATGCGCACCAGAAGGTCCTCGCGAGAGGTCGCCAGTTCGAGTGTTTTTGCCGTGGGATCGACCTCCATCGGCGCAAAGAAATCAAAAGCGCCCAAGTCCATCACCTCATCGCCTGATGGTTCGACTTTTTCGGTCTTGGTGTTTTCTGTTCCGTATCTGGCCAGCAGGTCTGCGCGGAGGGTCGCCCAATGAGCATCTATGCTGTCGCGCCTGGCTGGCTCGCCGTGGTAGTGCGCGATCATCGCCCCAACGCCCTGCTCAGTATACGATAAGCGCATCTGCGCCATGCTGAGTAGATAGCCCACGCCTATAACCGCCAGATATCCGGTGATCGCGATTCTAGCGCTGATAGGTAGCCTGCCAAGTGTGATGCCAAACATGCCGTTCTCCTTTTGGTTCTAGTTAAAACCGAGCCCGCGTACCCGAAGGCTGTGTCAGTAGCACGCCTCGGCGTGAAGAACGCCCTCAAAGGTAAATACGTCAAGGAGATCAACGTCGCCGCACTTGTCGGCTGGGTGACCGATGGGCTATTATGGTAGGACCGCAAACGTGGGTGTTAAAGGCGGTCTGCCTACAAATGAGGAGAGACAAGATGCTTCGAGTTGGATTGGTAGGGGCTGGATGGGTAGCAGGAGAGCATTTTCAGGCATATCTAAACAACCCGGAAACCAAAATAGCGGCTATCGCTGTCAGAAGGCCAGAGACTGCCCAAGAGCATATGGATACGTTCGGGTTCTCCGCTGAGGTCTTTACGGACTACCAGAAGATGCTCGACGAGTGCGGACTGGATGTGGTTTCGATCTGTACGCCGCCCAATGTCCACGCCGAACAGACAATTCAGGCAGCCGAAGCTGGGTGTCATATGGTAATAGAGAAGGCCGTCGCGCTCAATATGGATGAGATGAATCAGATGCGTAAGGCGGTGAACGACGCCGGTGTCAAGACGATTGTGAGTTTCGTGCTGCGCTGGAACTCGCTGTTTGAGACCATTAGATCGCTACTTGCTGCCCAGGCGATTGGGCGAGTGTTTTACAGCGAAGTGGACTACTACCACGGCATCGGTCCATGGTATGGGCAGTACAGCTGGAACATAAAAAAAGAGATTGGCGGAAGCTCGTTTCTATCTGCCGGATGCCACGCGGTGGATGCTCTGAGGTGGTTCACCGGGAGCGAGGCAACGGAGGTCACGGCGTATTCGACCCACAGCAACAACCCGGACTTCGGGATGGAGTACGACCCGACCTTGGTGGCGCTGATAAAACTTGCGGACGGCTCCATCGGCAAAGTGGCGAGTTCCCTGGAGTGTGTGCAGCCATACCACTTCCCCATCAGGTTGTGCGGTGATGGCGGCTCTATTCTGAACAATAAGTTTTTTTCCAAATCGCTGATGCCAGGGCAGACAGATATGGCAGAAA
Source organism: uncultured bacterium (assembly GCA_964627605.1). Classification (GTDB taxonomy): domain Bacteria; phylum Latescibacterota; class MWCZ01; order MWCZ01; family CAZVGZ01; genus CAZVGZ01. The sequence continues at coordinate 58,316 of CAZVGZ010000013.1, forward strand.
TCCCGTCGATTTTGCCAGATTCAGGCGACGTGAGCCACCACCCGTTCCAAGGGCAAATCGACCACTTTGTTGAGTGCATACTCACCGACACCGAATCGCACTGCAACTTAGAAGACGCCGCCAAAACCCACGAGATATGCTTTGCCGCCGAGACTTCGGCGCAAGAAGGACAGCCCGTCCCACTGCCGCTTTCTTGATCGCGACCGCTTAGCCATCTGGAGTTCTGTCCAGTCAGAAGGACGCATTTGAGATATGGGTGTCGATCTAGACCAGAGCATATCGCCGCCAGGGCCGGTTTTTGACGGTAACGTGGTAGTTGGACGCAGGCACAACGAACGCCAGGAGCTATCTACAACTGACGACCTGCTGCGCTCAATGGATCGGTGCGGGATTGAGCGCGCCCTTGCATACCACCATCACGCCGTGGCGTTCGACCCCAACGAGGGCAACCAGCTTCTTCTTGAGATGATCGAAGATGAGCCGCGCATCACCCCTCAGTTCGCTGTTCACCTCTCCGCTGAGCGCGATGTGGAGAGTTTTGCGAACGGTGTCAACACTGCGGGTGTTCGCAGCCTGCGGGTCCAACCGAAGGACCACCTGTACCCGCTGACGCCATGGGTGATTGAGCGGTGGGCTGAGTGGCTAACCGAACAGTCGCTGGCGATATGGGTGCCCATGGACCAGACGGACGCCAGGGACATCCACGACACAGCATCCGCGTTCCCTCATATGCGGTTCGTACTCGTTGGCGGCCACTACTCACACCATTCTGTTCTTCTGCCGCTGCTGCGTACATGCTCAAACCTGTATGTCGATCTCTCTCGCTACGATGTCCCGGACGGGGTCTGGGACCTTTGCCAGATCACCGGGAGCGGCCGCCTTCTCTACGGGTCAGACTGGCCGTCGCTCGATCCTGCGCCCTATATCTGGTATCTGGCACGCTGCGGACTATCTGACGAAGAGTGTCGGTGGATTCTGTGCGGCAACCTGTGCGAACTGCTCGGAGAGACGCTGTGAACGCAAGGTTGATCGACTTTCACGGTCACGCCGGGTCGTGGCCCCAGTATGGGATGCACGACGATGCTGACCGGATGCTTAAGATGATGGATCTGGCGAGTGTGGACAGATCGTGCCTGTTCAATGTTTTTGACGGCGACGCCCGCCGGGGAAACGACCGGACCGCCGGTATCATCAGCCATGCGCCTGAAAGATTCATCGGATTTGCGTTTGTGACACCGCACTATCCTGAAGAGTGCCGTGACGAGCTTACAAGGTGTTTTGACGAACTAGGGTTCTTGGCGATCAAGATATATCCGCCATACACAAACTATCCGGTCACACACGAAGTGTGGGCACCTGTTTTTGAGTTCGCCGACTCCAGAGGGTTGGCTGTCATCTCCCATACCTGGGGTGGCGACTCAAAGTGCGGACCAAAATTGTTCGCGCAGGCAGCGCGTCACTACCCCAACGTCCAGTGGGTGCTCGGCCACTCCGGGGGTGCAGCGGTTGGACGCAAAGAGGCTGTCGAGGCTGCGCAGTCGGTCCCTTCGTTATACCTGGAGATATGCTCGTCCTACAGGGAGATAGGAAGTATTGAGGATATGGTTGATGGGGTCGGCGCAGACAGGGTTCTCTTCGGTTCCGACATACCGCTAATCGAACCGCGTCTGCATCTGGCAAGAGTGCTGCTGGCGGATATCTCTGACGATGAGAAGTGGATGATATTGGGGCGAAACGCGATCAAACTGCTGGGACTTGTGGAATGAACGTGCCAATAGTTCTGGCAGTTGGGAGTGTGACAGAGTACCGGGAAACAACAACAATTCCATATTTAACCTTCACGTTCCAATTCAAATTAGATAAAAAAGGAAATCTGATTGATGGAGAGTATGGGGATTTTGACATTAAATATTAAGAATGACCTAATTATTTTAATTTATTCTAATTAGTTAGAAGACTCTCAATATTTTTTTACAATTAATAGGACTTGATACTGTATCAAAAACTAAATTACTAATCCCTGTCCCTGTTAAATATACATTCCCATAATTTAATACTCTACCTAGAACTCCTTGTTTTATTTCAACTGTTTCAACTTTCGTCAAAAATAATTCTTCGGTATTTCTTGAAATAATACCTACTTTCTTGATACCTCTATATGGTAGTTACTCCCTGTTCAGTAAATATAATTTTTAATATACAATACACTCCAAATAGTGTTGGAATAAAAAATAAAAATAAACCTCCGATACATAATATTATTGGGGATATCCATTTTATCCAGTGATAAGAAAATTGATATTCAACTTTCTTATCACCACTAAGTGTTTGTTCTATATATCCCATATGAATCTCCTAATTTTATATATTTATTTTGAATGTGTTGTTGTTTCCCGTCATTCTACACGTCATCGGATAGGTTGCGATTCTCTCAAAAAAAGACCGCCCTGCGGTCACCATCTCCTCCTTCTCAACCGCGCTAAGTGTTTAGCGCGTTGGGCGACGGTGCCCCTGCGCCAGCATCGCCCAGCGCCCGATTACCACACCCACCACGCATTCTGGCTCGTCCTTCGCGATGGCCTGAGGATAACTGTTTTCTGCGGCGGTGTGCGGAACCAAGATCGCTCCGTCGCCAGCCTCCAGATACTCATACACCTCATATTTTTCGTCGGTGTGCGTTACAACCAGGTCGTCGTTGGTTGGCTCCAGACTGCCGTCAACAATAACAGTATCGCTCTCGTTCAGCGACGATTTGCCGCTGTCATTGCTGTCTTTGGCAACGCGAAACGCAACGATCCGCCTTCCCCGCCCCGCCGTCCGCTCCTCATTGGCACGCCTGATGGATACAACCCCATATTTGCCGACAGGTATGGGGATTCCCGGTGGTTGACGCGATTGGCTCGGATCATATGCCGGACCGGGCACATCGCCTAACAGTGGCACTCGAAGCGACTGCGGCCCGGCGGACGGCGTCTCTAAAAACTGTGCATCTGAACCGATCAGATCCCGTGTGACTTTCGGAACCCGACCGACCGCCGCCACCCTTAACCACACCTCGCGGTCAATGGGCTTGTCAGGCCGCTTGCGCTCAAGATGTTGGGCGATCCTGAGAAGAGTGTCGTTGCGCGGCACCTCACCGTGATAGGCGACGCGACGAACGGTTTCGTAGACCATCCCGCAATCCTTGACGAAATCCACAAGGGAGTTTCCGCCAGGGTACCTCTCGGCAACGCATTCCGAGATCAGTTTGGCTAAGATAGGGCTGTGGTGTCTAGCAGGCATACACACAAAGCTACACACTGTAACTTGTCGCGTCAATAATGGCTGCTGCCCAAGAAACAGTTTCTACTCGAGTTTTTCTGTTACAGACGACGGAACCTACCAAACCCTGACAAAGAGCGGCTCCAGCGGTCTGCAAAATTCCAGCGTCAAAGATGCCACTATCGCCGTATTGATGACACACTTTGGTGTGTGCCGAACTATTTCCGATTCTGTACTACACAGGCGCTGATTGACTGACCATGATCTGTCGGCTATGCTAACACGCGGCCCTGTCTCTTACCGACCTTTCCACAGGTTCCTCTATGTTTCCAATCTCATTTTACAGACTCAAGTGGCTGTTATTACTGGTCTTGTGCGGCGTCTCCACGCTGACCGCCACAGCCGCCAAAGAGGTTGAGACCGTTCGATTTTGGCACTTCTTTGGTGCCGATGATTGGCCGGTCTGGCAGGGGTTCATCGACGAGTTTAACGCCACCCACCCGCATATTGAGATCGTCCCAGAATATCAGGGCAGCGGAGCAATTGTGCAGCGCAAACTACTCGCCGCCATTGTAGCTGGCGTGCCCCCAGACGTCACAGCCGTCTTCTCCACCACCATCGCCAAACTCGCTGCGACCGGCTGGCTGGTCCCCATAGACCTCTCCGATGCCGACAAACTGGACGTCTACCCAGCCATTCAGCGGGCCTACACCTACGATGAGAAGCTCTGGGCGCTGCCGATAGAGGGATCGGCGTATTCGCTGTTTTACAACACCGAGCTTTTTGAAGACGCTGGTCTCACCCGCCCGCCACAGACGCTGGACGAGTTGATAGAGTGGGGAAAGAAGCTCACAAAAGACTTGAACGGCGACGGCAGGCCAGATCAGTGGGGTTTCTTGCAGGAGACCCTTGAGGGCGGCCCCACCAGGATTTTCAACTGGTATTTCTCGAACGGCGTCGAGTTTATCAGCGAAGACGGTCTGAGGGCAACGTTCGACGGCCCGGAGATGAAAGAGGTGCTCACCTACTGGCGCGATCTGGCGACAGTTCACAGGATCGCAAGCCTGACCCCACCCACCAAGGCCGTTCAGAGGGGGCTGGTGGGGATGTGGATCGACGGCTCATGGAAGCTGCGCGAGTACCGCGGTGCCGGGATGCCCTTCGCCACAGCGGTGATGCCGCCGTTCAAGGTGTTGGCCATCGAGTCCGGTCCAGACGCTGCGGTGGTGGCACGAAGCAATCCTGAGCGCGAGGCCGCAGCTCTGGAGTTCGTGCTTTGGCTCACCTCGACAGAGACTTTCACCGATGTCTGCATCAAACTCGGCTACCTGCCAAACCGCAAATCGGTGACCGAGTCGCCGCGCTATCAATCATATCTCCAAGATCACCCTGAACTCGAAGCTTTTGTAAAGACCGTGCCCTACACCCGCACAAAACCGCTTCATCCGATCTGGAATGAGGTTGAAGCGCAGATACACAGATCGCGAGAGTTTGTCGCCCAGGGCACCAAAACCGTCGATCAAGCACTGGCAGATGCGCAGATGGTAGCACAGACGGCTCTCGACCAGTATTCCGCAAGTGAAGCTAGGCGGCATGGCGCGAAAGGGCTTCCGACGTTTTGGGTTTTGGCTGCTATCGCCGCCCTCGGGATAGGCGGATATCTGGTTTGGCAGCGGCAAAAACAGATGACCTCCAAACAGGCGATTCAGTGGGCTGGCTATCTGTTTATCCTACCCCAACTGCTGCTGTTCGTAAGTTTTGATGTATTTCCAATCGCCTTTGCATTCCTGATGTCGTTCTTCGATTGGGACATGCTCTCCCGCCCGGTGTTCGCAGGGCTGATGAACTACCAGACCGCGCTGGCAGACACCAACCTTCACAGCGCCTTCACGGTCACACTCTACTGGGTCATCGGCACCGTCCCTCTAGGCACCGCGATCTCACTCTCAGCTGCGCTGCTTCTCAACAACAAACTCAAAGGCATCAGCGCCTACCGAACACTGTTCTACACCCCCACAGTAACCTCAGGCGTGGCTTTGGGCATAGTCTGGTGGTGGATCCTAAGCCCCAGCCATTCTGGTCTATTCAACGCTGTGCTAGGGGCGGTAGACATCAATCCGGTGGGATGGCTCACCGATCCGACATGGGCGATGCCTGGCCTGATAGTAATGGAGCTTTGGCGATCATTGGCGAAGTTCATCATCTTCCTCGCAGGCCTACAAGGGGTCCCAGCAGAGCTTTACGAAGCCTCTGAGATTGATGGAGCCGGTCCTGGCAGGCGATTCAGGCATGTCACCTGGCCGCTACTCATGCCCACTACCTTCTTCGTTGTCGTGACATCCATGATCGGCGCGTTCCAGGTGTTTGAACAGGTGTACGTCATGACCCAAGGCGGTCCCGCCGGAGCAACCACCACCACCAGCTACTACCTGTTCCAAAACGGCTTCGAGTTCTTCAAAATGGGCTACGCCTCCTCGATCGCCTACCTCCTCGCCGCCATCATCCTCATAGCCACATTCATCCAAAAGAAATACCTCGGCCAAGACGTCAGTTACAGCTAGCACCCTTCATCTGTGGACCCGTCTCTACGCGACGGGCCTGGTGCGGGTGGCGATCGAGATGTCTCCTGTTGCGCCGTCGGATGATTCTTTCCCCATATTTTCCCAGCCGACCGAGGGGTCATCGAGCAGAACTTTGATCCTAAGACGGGTGACGTAGACACACGCAAAAAAGACACGAAGCATCCTTCGGGTGTCTTGAGTGCAAACGGTCAGGTTCGCGTGCGGACCCTGCGAGCGACACGGGCGGCGTAGACGCTCGCATAAACGACACGAAGTGTCCGATTGGTTGCATCCACATCGACCGATCAATGCGCTATATTTCCCGACATGCTTGACGAAACTCCCAAACGGCGAAAAGGGGCATCCAGACGAGCAGATGTTCCGTTTGATGTTCTAAAAGCGCTCAACGAGGGTCGCGAAGAGTCGCTGACTCTCGCTGAGTTTCTGTCTATCAACATGCCATAACTCCTGCGCAATATTCTTCCTCAAGTGGGGTTGGGTGGCGAAGCGGTTGTTTTGGGTGCTGGTGGCGATGAGCTGGCGGATGAAGGTGTTAGCACTCGCGTTGAAAGGATCAGAAAGCTACTTTTTGAGGCCACCAAGGATCACCCCAAACGCGAAGAGATTGGCGAACGCTTAGCCTCGCACCCTTCTGACACAGTGAGGATGTGGGTGGCGTACATGCCGTTAGCGGACACAACACTAAGCCTGTCTCAACACCTGGACGCCGCACGACGTTTCGCTGCGGATTCTTCAATGAACGTCAAAGAGAGCGCTTGGGACGCGATCCGGCCGTATGTGCTGGAAAATCTAAGCAAAGGTCTAAAGAAGTTCGAACCGTGGGTGTACGACAGCGATCCGAACATCAGGCGATGTGCTGTTGAGGGCATGAGGCCATGCGGTGTGTGGACCAAACATTGTCAGGAGTTCAAAGACGATCCTGAGCCTGGACTTAATCTGCTCGAACCGGTGAGGTCCGACCCTAGCTGCTACGTCCATACCGCCACGGCCGACTAGCTCAATGATTCCAGCAAATCGACTCCTCTCTGGACCGTCGATCTCCGCGCCCGTTGGTTAGAAGAGTCACTTGCCAAAGAGACCAAATGGCTGGTCAACCACGCCTTGCGCACTTTGCGCAAACAGGGGCGCGACGATCTATCTCAAATCAGATAGCCGGTAATAGAGCCGCTCTCATTCCGTGGGAACAGAGTGGTGGTGGCTTCACCATCACTCTGTATACACCCGCAATTTGCACATGTCTTGAGGCGGCGCTATATTGGTGAGTGAAACACTCATGTTACTCAAGCTTACACTGTGAACGCCTGAGGGTCTTAGTAGCCTTCACAGCGACAAAGGAGCGTTACGTGGCGCGGATATACGACGATATTACGCAGACGGTGGGGCATACACCACTGGTGACAATCAACCGGCTCACTGAAGGGGCGAGGGCTACGGTACTGGCGAAACTGGAGTTTTTCAACCCAATGGGCAGCGTCAAAGACCGGATCGGTGTGAGTATGATAAACGCCGCAGAAGAGGCCGGGAAAATCACCAAAGACACAACCATTGTAGAGCCGACATCTGGCAATACCGGAATCGCGCTGGCATTTGTATGCGCCGCCAGGGGATACAGGCTCATATTGACGATGCCTGAGAGCATGAGCTTAGAGCGTCGGGCGCTTCTAAGGGCGATGGGAGCGGAGCTGGTTCTGACGCCAGCGAGTGAGGGTATGAAGGGCGCCATCGCCAAGGCCGAAGAGTTCGCCTCCCAGAATCAGCCTTCGATAGTGCCGCAGCAGTTTGAGAACCCCGCCAACCCAGATATTCACCGCAGCACCACCGCCGAAGAGATATGGGACGACACCGACGGCGAGGTCGATATACTGGTGTCCGGCATCGGCACCGGTGGCACGATCACCGGCGTTTCAGAGGTGCTCAAAACTCGCAAGGACACTTTTGTGTCGATAGCCGTGGAGCCGGAAGCCTCAGCGATCCTCTCTGGGGGCACTTCAGGGCCGCACAAAATCCAGGGAATCGGTGCCGGCTTCGTTCCAGCGGTCTTGAATACCGACGTGTTTGACGAGGTCGTACAGGTCAACAACGACGACGCTTTTGATACCGCACGGCGGGCAGCGAAGGAAGAGGGCCTACTGGTGGGCATCTCCTCTGGCGCGGCGCTCTGGGCGGCGGTGCAGGTGGCGAACCGTCCTGAAAACGTAGGCAAGACTATTGTCACCATCATCCCCAGCTTCGGCGAGAGATATCTCTCGACAGAGCTTTTCGCCGACCTGCGCACCTAAAGACGGCCTGACTGTCGGCGACACCGGGAGGTGCATTAGCATGGTGTTTGGGAGAGTCGCCAACGGACTTTCCCTTTTCCGCCTGGTCATGGCGCCCGTGATGCGCGAGGAATCCCTGAAGCCCGTTGCAGCCTTTGGTACGCGGCTGCGCCAAAGAGTGTGCACGATGCGCTAGATGCGCCAAATATGCGCTGTACCGCAAAACGACAACTTGCGGCTGTCGTCACACCGCTGCCAGACAGACTGCGCGACCTGCGCATAAAGTGCGCAAAATGTGCGCGGAGCGACCGTGACGCCAAACCTCAGTGTCGCCTCTGTTGGAAACCCGCCGAAGTCGAACGAGGTGCCTGAATCGCTTGCATCGCACGGCTATGAGATCGCCAACAGCGCTGATGCTTTCACCATGACAGGTTCTCGTCAGATTGACATGCTCACCGAGAACCTCGTCACCGAAAACCGATCTGTACCCCTGCGGTCTTCACACAGCTTGGTCATTCGCCCGGTAATTAAGAGGGGCGTTGCATTGGCGTTGGTGTTCGACCCTAACAACGATCCGATCCGAGCTAGAGTGTTCTGTGGGTGTGCCGAAATATCGACGCCTTGCCGCCTATTTTGACGATATTGACAAACATTCCGGCAATACTTAGAAATAGAAGTATCTGAGCCAGCCTCAAGCATTCCGGGAAGCTGTCGCAGCTTGTCGGCCTACAGTCTGGAGCCGGAAGGAGCTGTTTTCATGTCTATACGCTCGCTTTGCGCTGTGGCTGTTTTCGCGGCATTGATACTCTTTAATCCATCAGACGCATCACATGTCTCCCTTGTGGGAGGGCTTGGACAGAGCATCGCCAGCCCTGTCACCACTGTCTCCGCGAGTACGCTTCCCCAAGGTGAGTTGTCTGCGGGGCTCTGGACTGAATATGTCCAGCTAAGCAGCAAAAGCGACGCTGAGTTGAAAGTGCTCGCAGCAAATGGTGGCGGGCATACGCTCGACAAAGCTGTCATACCGTTTATCGGTATGGGATACGGCTTGACCGACGATATCACTATTGGTGGGCGCGTTCCGTATATGAGACGCGGCAAGATTATGGACGCGCAGCCCGGTGAAATTGAGAATTTGGGAACGATCACCGGATTGGGCGACATATCGGTGTTTGCACAGGCCAGGGTGATCAACCAGTATTGGCGACCGCTGGAAGTGGCGCTGTTCGTCGGTCTGAAAATCCCCACAGGGCAGTCCGACGTCACATCCGAAAGCGGGCATGAGATAGAACTGGAATTCCAGCCGGGCTCAGGGTCGTGGGATGCGCTTATGGGTGTTGCAGCTAGCAGTGCAGTCGGGCAATTCGCCATCGACTCCAATCTTCTTTACACAATGACCACCAAAGGTGTGCAGGACACCGAACTCGGCGATTCGTTCAACTACAACGCTTCGGTGTCGTTCCCGGTATGGGGACATGGAACCGCCTCGTTGGTGAGTCCGCGCTCGTTGAGGCGTAGAGGGATACTCCTTCACGTTAGTGAGGAGCATGGGGCCGACGGTTCGTCGGCTGGTGTTCTGATCCACGCGACTGTAGAGATAAATGGCGAGTGGCGAGATGGCGACACACTGGCTGATGACGGTCATGATCACACTCACCGCATCGCAAGCGGGTCAGCAGACGGTGATCCTCAGGCTGAGAATCTTGTCTATTTCTCGCCAGGCGTCAGGGTTCTTTTCGGCAGGCGAATCGGAGCGGCTCTGTCGTACGCTGTTCCGATCTCACAGGATACTCACGGCGCTGGCCAGAAGATCACCAGGCGGGTGATTTTTGGGGTTGCAGCAGGTTTTTAGAACGACGGTATTTGTGGGAGTTTGCACAGTAGAAGGCGGTGGTCTTTCTTGATTAGAGGCCGCCGCTTTTGTTAAGGAAAAGCGGAAGGTTACGTCTTTCCACATCACCGCCAATCCTGCGTGGTCGCAAAAGCCCCCTGCGTCCTAAGACAGAACCTCACTAACATCAACATCACCGGAACCTCGATCAACACTCCAACCACAGTCGCCAATGCTGCGCCGGATGAGAGTCCGAAAAGCATCGTCGCGGTTGCGATGGCCACCTCAAAATGATTTGATGCGCCGATCATCGCCGACGGTGCAGCGTCAGCGTAGGAGAGCCCCAGCCATTTAGCCGCAGCATACCCCAGCGCAAAGATCAGTAAGGTTTGCAGGAATAACGGGACAGCGATCCAGACGATCGTGAGCGGGTTGGCCCAGATGACATCGCCCTTGAGCGAAAATAGTATCACCAGAGTAGCCAAGAGCGCCGTGATTGTCACCGGAGTGAGCAGTGGAAGGAATTTCGTCTTAAACCAAAAATCACCCTTCTGTGCGATGATCCATCTCCGAGAGAGATAACCAGCCGCCAGAGGAAGCGCGACATAGACACCAATAGAGAGCAGCAGCGCCTGCCATGGCACCGGAAGCCTTCCCACCCCAAGAAGAAACCCGCCTAGAGGCCCATAGAGAGCCAACATCACAAGTGAGCTGATGGCCACCATCACCAGAGTATGACCGTCGTTGCCCTTTGCGAGATAGCCCCACACAAGCACCATTGCTGTGCATGGCGCGATTCCAAGGAGCACGCATCCAGCAAGATAGCTGCGCCAAAGCGGCACCTCCAGCATCTTGAGTCCGTCAACCAGGACAACCTTGCCCGCACCGTGCATCGCGCCGACAGGTAGATTGAGCCCCAACGGGAGCACCAGATGATCCACCGACTCGATGCCGATGAACTCCCTAAAGACAGTGCCCAAAAACAGGAGCGTTATTGCGTACATCGTGAATGGCTTCACAAGCCAGTTTATCACCAACGTCAGAACGACCGGTCGCGTACTGCGGCCAGCAGTCAAAACCTCACCGAAATCGATTTTTACCATGATGGGGTACATCATGAAAAACAGGCACACAGCGATGGGTATCGAAACGATTGGAGCGCCGTCAACCTCAATCGCCATCGCGTCCAAGTGTTTTGCTATGTTCGGCCAGACCCGGCCAAGCAGAACACCCGCCAGCATACACATTCCCACCCAAAGGGTGAGGTATCGCTCAAAAACACCCATGCCCTTGATGTCTTCTGACTGACCGCTATCAGTGGTAATTTTCGTCCTTCTAGTCCTTGTTTGGCAACGATTGTGGGAGCCTCTCGACGAAGCTCTTGATCTGGTCACGAACGCGCCAGTAGTGACCTAACGCTTCTTCCTCTGATCTAGCAGACTCAGCTAACCTGGGTGGATCGTCAAAACCCACATGAATGACTTTGGCATCGCCGACGAAAATCGGGCAGTTCTCACGAGCGTTGTCGCAGACGGTGACTACATAGTCGAACTGGGTGTCTCTGAACTCGTCAACGTTGGTCGACTGCTGCGTCGAAATGTCAACTCCAACCTCGGCCATTACCGCAATCGCTCGGGGGTTGATCCCGTGGGTCTCAATACCCGCTGAAACCGCGTGGATGAGATCGTTCTTTAGATGGTTGGACCACCCTTCTGCCATCTGTGATCGACACGAGTTGCCGGTGCACAAGAACAGTATGCTCAGCTTCGGCTTTTCGTTCGGCATAGCTCTTCCGGGTCTATTAAGTAGTATCTCTTCGATTTTCAGCTCATCGTCGTTCGTCTGCCCATCGGACAAGAGCACGATTCGGGTGACACCGCCGCTCTGACGCCGTTAGGGAAGAGACTGCTTGGGATCGACTCGTGGGATCAGTAACCCTTCGGGTTTTTCGGTGCAGTCATCCCAAAAGTTTCACTGGGTCGCGTTTTGAATCAGCTTGAATAGTTGAAATCTACCTGGCTGCTGTGCCAGTCAATTCGGATGTTGAGAGTATGAGCCGCCCTACTCGCCCACTTTCAATACTGAATCGCATTACGTCAGAAGCGGCCTCGTTAGTAACGCAATCTTCAAACCTGTTCAGGCTCCATCAATTTTCTATTTCATCCACCGTTCAAACCAGTCGTACGCCACAGCGCCTGAGATGATATGGGCGCCGTCGTGGATGTCGTGCGCCAAACGGTCGCCTGCATCCAGAAGCTCGTACCGTGTTCGCATCTGGGAAACCGCATCAATCGCGGCGTCGATATGAAATGTGGGGTCGGCGCGGCCCTGCTCCTCGTACCTGCGCATCAGGTAGTTGCGAAAATCGAGCCCAAACGGTGTATCTGCTTCAGCCATTTTTTCGACCTTGAGAGTGATGAGAGTTGATGTGGATCATGCGAAAGACACAATCAAAAGGCGCTACTGATCGTTCTCGTAGTGTGAACCATTGAGCGGAGCGACGATTTCGCCGTAGAGCTCAGGGCGGCGACATCTTAAGTAGTCTTCGGCGATGGTGTTCGTCTTTATCGATTCGGGACTCTCGTCGCCTATAGGCACCGGGGGGACAATGTCCCATCTCGATTCGGCGAGATCGACCGTGGCGGTGGCGACACCGTCGTGATGCCCGGTGTCAGCCAGGATGCTTCCTGAACGATCAACAACTTTCGCTCGCCCGTGGTGCTGTCCGGCGTGCTGCCACAGCCTGTAGGGTGGCGGTTCGATATAGTTAGACTCCACCATGAAGACGTTGTAGTCGATGGCCCTGGCCAAAAGCTGTGTCTCTAGCGTGAACTCGGTGGGGCCGCTGGTCATCGTCGACCAGAAAACTATCTCAGCTCCTTTAAGGGTCTGGACACGGACGAGTTCCGGGTAGTAGATGTCAAAGCAGATCATCATGCTGATCTTGCCGAAATCGGTATCAAACACCGGGATGCTCTCACCTAGCGCAGTACCCCACTCTGTTACCTCCACCGGCACCGGATGTGTTTTGTGATAGGCTCCAACCACCTCACCCTGGCGGTCTATCAACACTGAAGCGTTGTAAAAGACATCCCCAACACGCTGGTGCAGAGGGCAGATTATGTACATGCTGTGGGCTTGAGCGATCTCTCCAAAAAACTCGGTATCTGACCCTGGCGTCTCTTGAGCCCAATTTTTCAGATTGTCGTTGGTATTTGGGACTCCGCGATAGAGAAACATCTCCGGCAGAACCGCGATGTCCGAGCGTCTCTCTCCGGCAATATGCAGGTATTTCTCGGCGATCTCACGATTGTCGTCAATAGTGCGTGTGGTGCCACGCTCAGGGTCGAGAAAGGCGATGGTGCTGATAGTCACCGGGCGATGGTCCATCTGTTCGTCTTTCTGTTGGCTGTCGCTGTTTCATTTTACGATGCGCACTGGTTACGAATATACCCACGAGGCTGTTTGTGAGCGCCAAGTCGACGACAGTTTGAGCCGAATGCTGACCCACCGCTCCCAATTTCGTATTTTTTTTGCAGCTTGGCGTTTGAGGAGATCACGGTGGAGGCGGTATCAAGGAGTTTTTTGACATCTACGACGATATTGGTGTCCACCTGGGGGTCAAACCACGGGAGCTGGTCCATCGGAATGGCGACTGGCACCAGGCGGTCCACGTCTGGATCGTTTCGCCTGACGGGGGCGGAACGCTTCTGATTCAGAAGCGTTCAGAGACCAAGGATATGTGGCCAGGGCGGTGGGATGTTTCAGTAGGGGGGCACCTGGACGCAGAGGAGTCGGTCGCCGCCGCCAGAGATCGGGAGCTTAGAGAAGAGCTTGGGGTAGTCGAGGTGGACGAGGCCCGTTTTGTTGATCTTGGTTGCCGCAGGACTGAATCGCGCGAGGGAGAGAGCATAAGCAGGGAGACGCAGGCTGTGTTTCTGCTCGTTGACCAACGCCCCCTGGAGGCATACTCAATCGACCCAGACGAGACCCAAGCGCTGGCGTTGGTGGAGTTGGGATAGCTCAAAAGACTGGTCGCTGGAGACGGACAGACCGTGAGTGTATTGAGGACTACTGGGACAGATGGGTCAGACCTGGGACCCCAGGAGATAGCAGGTGGCGAATTCGTCGGCGGAATCGCTGACTATCTGAACTCTATATGTGAACTGGCAGGCCTGGCGCTCTTAGGCGAGCGAGGTCTGTCGCTTAATTATCGGTGGGGAGTAGGCGGATGACAAAAATTGCGATATGTGGTGCGGCAGGGCGAATGGGCACACGGCTGATAGCGCTGGCTGAAGAGGATGACGGTCTGTCGGTCGTCGGTGCCATCGAGCAGGTCGGAAACACTGCTGTAGGTCGGGAGATCGCAGAGGGTGTGGCGATAATCGATAGTATGGAATCGGGATTTACCGACGCCGATGTGGCGTTGGCTTTCGTAAACGACCCACAGGCGACAATAGCACAAGCTGAGGCGTGCGCCGCCAGCTCCACCGCGTTCGTGGTGGGCACCACAGGTCTATCTTCACAGCAGCAGCATAATTTCGAAAGTGCCATTAGTTCATTACCGTGCGTGCAGGCGGCGAATTTCAGCGTCGGAGTGAATGTCTTGTTGGGCTTGGTGAATCAGGCGGCCAGCATCATGGCCGAGGGGTTTGATGTTGAGATTGTTGAGGCCCACCACACCCAGAAAAAAGACGCTCCCAGCGGAACGGCGCTAGCGCTAGGGCAGGCTGCTGCTGACGGGCTTGGTTGGTCGCTTGAGGAGACACAGATCCATGGACGCCAGGGGATAGTAGGCGACAGGCCGTCAAAGCAGATCGCGTTTCACGCCCTGCGAGCCGGGGATATTGTTGGAACGCATACTGTTCTTTTCGGCGGTGCCGGGGAGACCGTGGAGCTGACGCACCGCGCTCAGAGCCGTGATACGTTCGCCGCTGGTGCCCTCAGGGCAGCTAAGTGGGTATCCCAACAACCTCCTGGGCTCTATGGTATGAGAGACGTGTTGGGTTTGGCTTAGCCTGTTCTCCAGGTGCCTAATAAGCTTTGGTATTTCGCAGACTTCAGAAGTGTTCTAGGATGGGTTGTGGATCAGGTTGATCCTTCTTTTTTGAACGCAGGAATCCAATAGGAGAGGAACCATAGATGAGTGAGACAGGATCAGTGGATGGAATGATCACCGTGGAACAGGTGACAGAAGCTCTTGGTAGCGTGAACGACCCGGAGCTTCATGAAGACCTCGTTAGTTTGGGGATGATCCGCAATGTGACGGTAGACGGAGGTGCCGTTGGTGTGACCGTGGTGCTCACCACACCTGGATGTCCGCTGAAAGCGCAGATTGAGAGTGAAGTGAAGGACGCTATAGAGTCGCTGTCCCCGGGTGATCTGACAGTGGATGTCAACATGACCGCCGAGGTGATCAAGAACCCCCGGCGGCAGGCAGGCGATCAGTCGGGATCGGTCACGCTGCAGGATCTGCTGCCGCAGGTGAAGAACGTTGTGGCTGTCGCAAGCGGAAAAGGCGGTGTGGGCAAATCGACTGTGGCTACTAACCTGGCGATAGCCCTGGCGCAGCAGGGAGCATCCACAGGGCTGCTCGATGCTGACATCTACGGCCCTAGCATCCCCACGATGATGGGACTCCACGACGAGCCGGATGTGACCGGCACCTCAGAGGAGGACCAGATCATAATTCCGCTGGAGAGATATGGCGTCAAAATGATATCCATCGGGTTCTTGCTCGATGAAACACAGGCTGTCATCTGGCGCGGTCCCATGGTGATGAAGATGCTTGTGCAGTTTATGTCAGGGGTGGGCTGGGGCGATCTTGATTACCTGGTCATTGATCTTCCGCCAGGCACTGGTGATGTGCAGTTGACGATCACTCAGAGCGTGCCTCTGGCAGGCGGGGTCATCGTCACCACGCCTCAACTCGTGGCGCTTGCTGACGTACGCCGGGCCGTGACAATGTTTCGCAAGGTCGGGGTGCCGATACTGGGTGTGATAGAGAATATGAGCCATTTTTTGTGCCCACACTGCGATGGTCGCACCGACGTGTTTTCCCACGGCGGAGGCCGCGATGAGGCAAAGCAGGAAGGCGTTGAGTTTTTGGGGGAGATACCGCTCGATCCGTCGGTTGTCTTAGGGGGGGATCAGGGGGTGCCTGTGGTAGTAGGAGACCCTGAAAGCCCGCTAGCTCAAGGTTTCAGGAGTATTGCGGGGAACATGGCGGCATCGCTTAGCGTCAGCAACGCCGCGCAGGCTAAAATGCCCGAGGAGTCTGGCGAAGATCTGTCGCTGCCTGTAGTCGGCTGATATCCTCCAACAGTCACCTCGCCAGTCTGTTGCGCGCGAAGTGGTGAATACTACTGTTTGGCGTGGGCTTGCTCGGGTTGACGAAGCTGTTCAGAGCCAAATGTCAGCGGCTCTGGCGGATGTGCTTCCGGGACCGGTTCGGCGAAAGGTGCCGACGCTTCGAGGTAGCGTGTGATGAGGGCCGCCATCTGCGGTTCGTCACCAATCTCATCCGACAAGAAATCGTTCTTGGCCTCTGCCAGCGTCGGTCTCGAATCGCCAAGTTCGAGTTCGAACCATCCCACTTTGCGGCCGGAGTGGTAGCTGCCAGCCAACACGCCGCCCTGGGTATCCATCGCCGCTCTACTGGACTGACGGTCGTAACGGCAGATAATCAGAGCATCGACGCCGTCGGTTTCAAGAATTGAGACGCCCTCTTCCAAAGTCGTCTGCGCAAGAACCACCACAACATCCGACCTGGCTGTGACCTCTTGTAGAACCGAAACAACAGCGGCTTTGGCATCGCGGAGGGACAGATCGTCTGGGTCGCCCACCAACGTCTTGTCGGTCCCCATTACGCTTATGACGCCGACCTTCTGGCCACCGAAACGACCTCCAAACAGCGATCCCTCACCCAACCCCACTATCAGATACGGGTCAAAGACAGGCTCGCCTGACTCCGTCCACACCAGATTGGCGGAAGTGAGATTCAGACCCCAGTCCTGAGCGGTGTCTCTTAGCCACTCTTGGCCGAGTTGAAGGTCCCTATGGCCGATGCCCAAAGCTTGATAGCCCATATAGGCCATGGCTTCATACATGAAACGGCCCTGTATGGACGACAGCGTGTCCGGTCCGTCCAATATGTCGCCGCCGTCGACTAGTAGCGGCAGAGAGCTGTCGGTGCTGTTGTCAGAGATGTAGGTAGCCCGCCGAGCCACGCCCCCTGTGGGGTTGTGGCGTCAACCGCAGGGTTCTAAATGCCCTCCTACGCTTGAGGTGTAGAACAGTTTTACCTGGCTTGTGCCTGACGGAAGCCGAAACGCCGTGGCGAACAGAGCTACGACACCCAGCGCCAACAACAACCACATCCAACTCTGTCGTCTGGTTTCACTCATCGTCTATGCCCCTCAAACTGGTTTACTCCGCATTATCGTCACCTGTAAGCGCTGCAAGCGCCTCTTGATATTTTTCGACTAGTTCGGCCATGTCGGGATCATCGGGAATTGTGTCCCTGAGCGTCTCCAGATCGCCGATGACACTTTGTAATTTGCCGTCGGCTCCTAACACGACATCCATCCATCCAACGCTGCGCCCTTGATAGTGACTCCATGCTAGCGCTGCTGCCCCGCGCTTCTGCACCGGTTCGTCTGGCCTGCGGGCCAAGCGACTTATGATTACCACGTCCACCCCGGCGATAGTGGCAATAACCTCGGCATCCTCAACGGTTTGGTGGGTCAACACCACGGTCATCGCCACCGAGTCGCCGAGGCGGGCAACCTCTCTTGTCACCGCTTCAACAGGATCGGTGACGTCGAGATTGAGCCCTGCCGAAGCGTTTACGGGCATTATAGGGTCGATGATGCCGATGATACCAACCTCTACCCCTCCCCATTCAAACCCAAGGAGCGACCTGCCGCCGATATTCTCGACCACGGACGTCATAGCAACCGGCTGACCGCTCTGTGAATCGACAACGTTCGCAGCGGTAAACTCGATCCCGGTATTTTCAGACATCTCGTTTAGGAACTCAAGCCCTAAACTAAAATCCCTGGGCCCCAACGCTACAGTCTTGTAGCCCATCTTTGACATCGCTTCGAGGAGATAGGTCGCCTGAAGCCTGCCCTTGGGAGTAGCGTCGGGAATTACATCGCCACCATCGACGACCAACGCCCCGTCAGCGCCATGCTTTTTTAGAAATGTGGCCCGCCGGGCCACGCCCCCAACCGGGGCATGGGGTCAACCACAGGGCTCTACGTAGCCCCTGCTACTGGCTGTGTAGAGTACCCTTAGACCGTCTTCGGCCTGTGCACTTTCAGGCCAACCGGCAGCAGCTATCACTAAGCCGGCTATAGAACAAACCAACCCGGTGATCCACATAGCAGATCGATTCACAACTCTTCCCTTCGTATCCATGCTGCCAAAAAATCCCATCAGACGCTACGCGCTAATATGGTGAATGTCAACAGATAACATCGGAGGTCATCCGATGCTTGATTGGGGGTTCTTGGTGGCAAATTCAAAGCTAATAGAGTTGCTATTCGCGCGCCAAAAAAATCTGCCACTGTGGCGGTTGGCGGTCTGTCTGCACTATTTTTCATAACCCTGTAACTTTGATTGTGGCGGGACGGTTCTCACAACTCGATTTGGCGGCACATGGAGAATAAGAGTGACCAGATAGAACCTGCCGTCGCTTCGGCAGAGGGCGACGGTGGCGAGTTTCTGTGTCCGGTCTGTGGCTCGAAGGCATCAACGCTGCCTTTGCTAGTGCAGCGGATAGTGGATGATTCCGAAGAGCGGTTTCGTGTCTGCTCACGGGAGTGTCAATCCGCCGCTCGGACCGCGCCACACCTCCAATCTAGTCTGTTTGGGCGAGATATCAGACTCTGGTCGCAGAGTGTACAAGGGGAACTGCCGCTTTTTGGTGGCGATCCAGCAAGAAAACCAGCGGAAACGGATGAATAGGTGTTGGGGACCGTTAGACGTTTAAATCCAGTGGCGAAACTGCCGCCAGAATAGGCTGCTTATGCGGCTGGTGTCTTTCCACCCATCGAACCGGCTCTCTTCATCGCCGTAAATGGTCGATATGGGCAGTTCCACTATGGACATCTTTTTGCGCCCAGCAGCGACCAGTATTTCCGATTCCAGTTCGTAGCCGGTGGCAGATATGTCCAGCGTCTCCCAGACGCGCCTGTGGTAGAGACGGTAACCCGACTGACTATCGGCGACGTGGGTGCCCGCAAGACGCGACACCATCTTTGACGAGAGCCAGTTGGAGCACCGTCGAGCAAAGGGCATGGCTGATCCACTGCGGTCTCGCGCTCCGACGATTATGTCAGGGCGGTGTTGGGACCAGCAATCAATAAACGCCTGAAGGTGAACCGGATCGTGCTGCCCGTCTGAATCTAGAGTAATTGCCGCTGCTGCTGCATCCTCTTTCGTCACCCATCCAAAACCGGTCAACAGCGCTCCACCTTTGCCCCTGTTTGAATTGTGTCTAATGACACAAGCACCGGCGCGCTCTGCGGCGGTCGCTGTGTTGTCGGTCGAGCCGTCATCCACCACGAGCACCCTGAGTGACGGTAGGGCATCTTTCACTCTGGCAACCACATCACCCACGGTCGATTCGGATTCGTAGGCAGGGATCACGACAATTACATCGTCCACCGAACATCTCCGCTGGGACAGTTTGGGACAGGATCCACCATAGTGGGGTGAGTGTCAGCAGTCTGACGCTCACCCCACCTGCGGATTGTGGATACGTACGATCTGCTCCATTACCTCTGCTGATAGTCCATCTGGGCGGCTCGCTGCTGCCCATCGGCGCCTGCGAACATGACTTCCAGGGCGTAGGAGCCCGGTGCACCTAATTTGAGGCTGGCACCATAGATACCGCCAGTGTTCCTGGCTTTGAGCATCTGCCCATCATTGCTGCCCTCTTTATCGGCTTCGATGGTCACCACAGCATCGTTGACAGGAACACCTGTGGAGTCCACGATCCGAACGGTCAACCGGTGGCTATCGTCTGCCGCCATGTTGCTCATCCCGCCCTGATGTCCCATTCCTGACAGCATCTCATGATATGCCGTCATGCTCATAAGATGCATCTGGACCGAGTAGCCGTTGGCATCGGCGGCTTTTGCGCGGTGGTTGGCCCATATCTTTTCGCCGTCAGCCTTAAGCTGACTCTCGTGGACCGCCGAACATGCGCCGAATGTCTGGCCGTCGCGGACGACGGTGGGCATCGTAGCCGAGTTGATCCACATACCGCAGACAGGATCGAGAACTGACGCTTTGCTGGTCGCGCCCATCCCGTGTCCAGAGGCTGCCATGTCAGAATGGTAGCCGGATATAGCCATCTTATCTTGGCCTTCAACCTTGGCGGTCTCTGTGTCTGACTGGCTGCAACCCAACAGGACCAGCGCGGACAGCGCAAATGAAACCGTGAGCAGGCGTGTAGAAATCATAACGAACTCCCTTTGATTTGGCCCCTAAACGAGGCGCGATGGATTAGTGAGGAGATGACACTGGCACAAGTGTGCCGCGCCTGGCTCCCCACTCCTTTATCATCGAAAAAACCACTGGCAAGACTACGAGCACCAGTATGGTCGAGGTGATCATGCCATCGATGACCGTAGCCTGTCTTACCTCTTTGATCCCTAACTTGGCCAGCAGCAAACGCTCTATTTAGCGCCTGCTCTAAGTAGACCAGCATCACCACGCCGGTCTCCACCGCCACTCCAGCCAGCGCGATATATCCTACCGAGACAGCGACGCTGAAATTGTAGCCGAGTTTGTACTGCAGTAACACTCCACCCACCAGGGCAAACGGAACAGACAGAATCACCATTAGCGAGTCCGACACCGAGCGGAACGTGAAATAGAGCAGCACGAAGATTATGAGGACAATCGCTAGAACGAGTATCTGAAGCCGTTTCTTGGCGCGGATCTGGTTTTCGTACTGCCCGCCCCACGAAAGATAATACCCTTCTGGCAGTTTCAACCTCTCACTAAGAAGCTCCCTGGCTTCCTCGACGAAACCACCCATGTCGCGCCCACGCACGTTGAAGAAGCACTGTCGCTCTCAGCATACTGTTTTCGCTGTTTATCATAGGCGGGCCGTCGAGCACCTTCAGGTCGGCCACCTGCGCGAGTCTGATTCGCTCGCCGCCAAGTGTTGGGATATATACTCTGCCCAACGCTTCAACGTTGTCCCTCAGTTCTCTTGCGTACCTCACCCGTATGGGAAACCTCGCTCTGCCTTCGACAGTGGTGGAGAGGTTCATGCCTCCTACAGCGGTCTCGACTATCTGCTGCACATCGCCCACCCCAATCCCGTATCTCGCCGCTGCAAGACCGGCAGATGAGTGGATGCCGCAGGATGACATTGACCTCTACGTGACCGGCAAAGATACTACGCTCAAGGCGGTGAATATGGCTTACTGGAATTTTCATGGTCAGTTTCCGCCAGGGGTAACTCTCGCTGATCTCACACGGTGGGGAGTTCGCCGCCATGTTTTTCAAAAGCCCGCCGCGTTCAACCAACCATACAACATGCCCGATGCTCCTAGGCCGCCGGGGGAACTCGGAGTGAAGCCGCACCCAACCGGCGGTATTGAAGTCCGATGAATCCGCGAATCGGAGATGCTGCCAGATCAGGACACAGGCGTCGATGATTTCGCTGGTTATCGAGTCTATCGGCAGGCCGGGTCGCGGTTCGCCACATGGGAAGTGTCTGCGGAAGGTGCGGCATCGACATTTGCTGCGACGATCAATGGAACCGAGAGAATTTTCGTGAGTCGCGATGTAGTGTCCGGCACCGAGTGCTGGTATTCTGTCACCGCCGTCGACGATGGGACGCAGAACTGGACCGAGCTCGGGATTTCCCTGGAAAGTGGGCGCTGGTGGACGTGGAGCGGGTTCATACCCTACACTGGTATCACGCCAAACGGCGACCCAATAGGGGTTTCCCGCAGCGCCGGACCATCCACCAACTCGCTGCTCGCCAATACACCAAACCCGTTCAACCCAACGACGACTCTGCACTATCAAGTCGCGACCGATACCGACGTGTCGTCGGTGGTCTACAATATGGCGGGGCAGGCTGTCAGGAAGCTGGTGAGCAGGCCGAAGGCGGCTGGCTTTCATTCTGTTGTTTGGGATGGTCGGGATGGGTTTGGTCGCGATGTGGCGAGTGGGGTGTATCTGGCGCGGTTTGTTGCTGGAGATGTGGTGCAGACGCGGCGGATGGTGTTGATTCGGTAGGTTATTTTAAGAAGTGGGGTGCGATCTGTGAGTCACGCCCCTACTACTATCTGATGAAGCCTAGTCCTAAAAAAACTTGTCCATGGCGGTTTTGATACGCCGGACGACCTCTTCGGCGGCTCCTGGAACCGGATCTGTCAGGCTCGGCAGAAAAATCAGGTTGTCCACCATCTTCTCGCTGATGGGGAAGTCGCCCTCTTTGTAGCCCTCGTAATCCTCAATCAGCACTCCGCGTCCGCTGGTGAACAGATCAAAACCTTTGGCGAAATAGGGCTGCCTGTGGAGCATGATGTAACCGCATCTGCCTGATGGTGCTCCAGCTTCCTTAAGGGCATCGATCACGTCGCCGATGGCTGCGCCGCTGACCTGATCGGCGCGGTAGTGGACCGGGAAGGCGTAGTAGCCGCCGCGCTCACCGTGGTCAGTGACTCTGGCTGGATCCAGACCGGGAACGTCCGCCAAACCTGCTTCGACAGCTTCGACATAGGCTTTGCGCCCGGAGTTGAGCTTTGCTAGACGTTTTAGCTGCACCGAAGCGATTCCGATGGCGACCGGGTGGGAGCGGAATTTGACGCCGGTGCCCAAGGGCTGGAACTCCTTGTAGGTCTCCGTCAACAGATCAACACCTGCGATCCGGTTGGCCTGCCCCAACAGTGCAGCCCTCTCGAACACCTCTGCGTTGTCAGTGGCGAAAACACCGGCCTCGCCTCCGCTAACCGCTTTGGAGCCCTGAAGACTCCAACACGCTGCGTGACCGATGGAGCCGCTGGGTTTTCCGCGATAGGTAGCGCCGTGCGCGTGGGCGCAGTCTTCTATCACCGGTACGCCGGTCTCCTCGCTGATCGCCATCAACGCGTCCATGTCGCACAACCAACCCCACATATGCACACCGACGATCGCTTTGGTCTTGGGAGTGATTTTGCGGCGAACATCCTCAGGGTCGATCTGCATCGTCTCAGGATCACTCTCGACGAATACTGGGCGAGCACCCATCATCGGCACCGGCGATATCGATCCGATCCACGTAAAAGTCGGACAGATCACCTCATCGCCAGGGCCAACACCCAGACCGTAGAGAGCGCACCAGACCGCCGCTGTGCCGTTATTGACGGTCATGGCGTGCTTGAGCCCTGAAAACTCTCGCCAATCCTCCTCAAAGGCCCGCACGACCTCGGTGCCGCCGGAAAGCTCGTTGCGCAGCGTCATGTCGTATGCGATCTGCGCCTCTGCTTCGGTCATCTGCTGCCAGCGGTCAAGCTCGCTGATTGGTGTGTTGGCGGTCTGCGTGAAAACTTTGGGGGCGCTTTCTGTGGTCGCTGTGGCCATGGGGCACATCCTGATTTTAGCCCGGTTTTTAGCAGCCACTGATGCACTCACGACTAGCATGAAAAATGGCTGGCGGACCCGGGTAGGGCGGTTGAGTCATCAATCGTGGGAAAAACGCATCAGCTTTAGAACGAGTCAAGGGTTCTTTCACCGTAAGCAGCTGCACGTTTCAGGTGGACGATGGACTTAGTGTGATTTCTACAGCATCTCCTTGACCCGCTCAAAGCCCCAGGGTAACTTAAACTCTCCTGCCTGCTTTCACTTTGTCGGCGTGGGCGAGTCCCCCGAAATAATCTGCCCACCCCCCAGCCTTCGACTAAGTAGCGGCGGTACTGATGTCCCGCTTTTACAGGAACTCTTGCATACAATGAGCCAACGAATCGGAATCTTGACCGGCGGCGGCGACGCTCCTGGCCTAAACGCTGTCATTCGCGCGGTAACAGTTAAAGCGATTGAGTACGGGTATGAGGTGGTTGGGTTCGAGCGGGGTTGGGCCGGGCTTTTAGGCGAGGGACCCGATTACAGCACACCGGTCACCAGAGTTTTGGAGATGTCGGATGTCGAGGACATCCATCGTCATGGCGGAACGGTCCTGTTCTCCTCACGCACAAACCCGTCCAAAATCACCGATGACAGCGGTAAAGTAATCGGCTACGAGATCGCGAAAAAACATCTCGACGATTTGGAGATACACGCTCTAATCGCCGCTGGCGGTGACGACACTCTGGGGGTCGCGCTCAAGCTGCATGAGGCAGGTGCGAAAGTTGTAGGCGCTCCCAAAACGATCGACAACGACGTGTCAGGCACGGATTACACGTTCGGATTCGACACTGCGATCAACCGCACGATGGAATCTCTTGACAGGCTCCAGTCGACAACGGTGTCGCATCAGCGGGTGACAGTGGTGGAGATAATGGGCCGCCACGCAGGTTGGATAGCGCTCCACGGTGGAATAGCAGGCGGCGCGAACTGGATCACCATCCCAGAGGTGGAGTTTGACGTAAAAGAGATTGCGGAGATGATAAAGGCGAGATATGCCGCTGGTAAGAAGTGGGCGCTGATCGCGGTGGCTGAAGGGTCGATTGATCCTGATCTTCAACGCAGGATTCAACACTCTGCTGAGACCGACGATTTTGGACACGTCCAGTTCAGCATCTCGCAGGGCGTCGCGAAAGTGGTTGCCGATGAGCTTGAAGAGCTCACCGGGTTCGAATCGCGGCACACGGTTTTAGGACACCTTCAGCGCGGCGGAGAACCGAGCGCTTTTGACAGGGTGTTGGGCACGAGGTTGGGTGTCAAAGTAGTTGAGATGATTAGAGAGAGCAATTTCGGCAAGATGGCTGCAGTTCAAGGCGGCGAAGGTGATCATATCGTCCCGGTCGATCTTGAGGTCGGGGTTGGAACTTCCAAGACAGTGCCACTCAAAGACTATGAAGTGGCCAAGCTCTTTTTTGGATAGACACGAGGTTGCCGGTCTCGGCGTCACAGTCAAGCGAGGTCTCAAATGCCACTCGTCAGCACAAAAGAGTTATTCCCTAGAGCCCTGAAGCACGGCTATGCCGTCGGTGGGTTCAACGTCAATAACATGGAGATTCTCCAGGGCATAGTGAACGCTTTGGGCGAAGCGAAATCGCCGGCGATTCTCCAGGTATCATCTGGCGCTAGAAAATACGCCAGCCGCAAATATCTTATGCACCTGGTTCACGCGGCGACAGAGAGCGTTGATGTGCCTATCGCGCTGCATCTGGATCATGGCGACAGCCTTGAGCTGTGCAAATCGTGCGTAGAAGATGGGTTTACGTCGATAATGATAGACGCGTCACACCATCCGTTCGACGAGAATATCCGCGTTACTAAAGAGGTGGTGGAGTACTGTCACGACAAAGGCGTTCCAGTCGAAGCTGAACTGGGCACTCTGGCAGGTATCGAAGATGACGTGCAGGTTGCTGAGGGCGAAGAGGTGTTTACCGACCCCGATCAGGCTGTAGAGTTCATAGAACGCAGCGGCTGCGACTCGTTGGCTGTCGCCATCGGCACAAGCCACGGAGCCTATAAGTTTAAGGGTGCCCCGATGCTCGACTTTGAGCGTCTGGAGGAGATCAAGAAAAGGGTAGGTGATTTCCCGCTTGTGCTTCATGGGTCGTCATCGGTTCCAAAATACTTGGTGGACGAGTGCAACAAGTATGGCGGTGATCTTCCCAACGCAAGCGGCGTCACTGAAGAGATGATCGCAAAAGCGAGGTCGATGGGCGTGTGCAAGGTCAATATCGACACGGATTTACGTTTGGCTATGACCGCTACTATCAGGAAAGTATTTGCAGAGAAGCCAGTCGTGTTCGACCCTCGGGAATATCTTGGACCTGGACGTGAGGCTATACAGACACTCGTCAGGCACAAACTCGACGTGCTTGGCAGCGTCGGCCACGCCGACGAATACAACGTCGTCTAACACTCAAAAAAACTGATCTCGGTCCGCAGGCTCCGATGGCATAGATTGGGGCCTGCGGGCTCGTGGCATGTAGTGCATATCAGCATAACTACAATTGAGACACCCGCTGGAGGAATTACAAATGACGAATGTTAGAATGGGCATCAATGGGTTTGGACGGATCGGTCGTCTGGTGACCAGGGCCGCTATCAAAGATGGTGGGGTAGACATTGTCGGTGTGAACGATATCACCGACGCCAAGACACTGGCCCATCTACTCAAATACGACTCCGTGCATGGTGTCTATGACGGTGAGATCAAGACTGTCGAAGGCGGTATCTCCATAGACGGCACAGTGGTTCCGGTATGCGCAGAACGTGACCCGTCAGACCTGCCTTGGGGCGACCTAGGGGTGGACCTCGTACTCGAATCCACAGGTATTTTCGCTAACAAAGAGGACATGTCCAAGCATGTGTCTGCCGGCGCCCCGAAAGTGTTGTTGTCGCAACCGCCCAAAGGTGATCTCGACGCGATTGTGGTCTACGGCGTCAACCACGATGTCCTTACATCCGCTGACCAGTACGTCTCAAACGCATCGTGCACCACCAACTGCCTTGCGCCGATGGCTAAAGTGCTCAACGACAGTTTTGGCCTCAAGCGCGGGCTGATGGCGACAATCCACGCCTACACAAACGACCAGCGGATACTCGATCTGCCCCATTCAGACCTGAGGCGCGCCAGAGCCGCTGCGGCAAACATGATCCCAACAACGACAGGTGCTGCGCGGGCCGTTGGTAGGGTAATAGCCGATCTCGACGGCAAGCTGGACGGCTATGCCATGCGCGTGCCGGTGCCCGACGGATCGGTGACCGACCTCACGTCTGAGCTCGAAAAGGACGCCACGGTCGATGAGATCAATGCCGCATTCAAAGCTGCTGCTGAGGGCGAGCTAAAAGGCGTTTTAGAGTACTGCGAAGATCCGATTGTCTCCAGCGATATTGTGGGCAATCCGCACTCTTCGATCATTGACGCGCTCTCCACATCGGTCATGGGCGGCAATCTGGCGAAGACCCTGTCGTGGTACGACAACGAGTGGGGTTTCTCGAGCCGCGTGGTCGATGTCGCCAAATATTGGGCATCGCTTTAGACTGTTATCAGTGTGGGGATGTCGGCCTAATCGCTGATGTCCCCATCTGCTTTTTTCGGTGTTTTTTTTAGGAGCCGGACCTGTGGCTGTCCAGAGTTTGGAAGATATCAGTGTAAGGGGCAAACGCGTGCTGATGCGCGTGGACTTCAATGTGCCTCTGGACGATCAAGGGAGTATCACCGACGACACCCGCATCAGGGAGTCGCTGGCGTCCGTCCATAAGATCATTGACGGCGGTGGGCGACTCGTGCTGATGTCGCACCTCGGTCGGCCCAAGGGCATACCAGTGTCTTCAATGAGTTTGGCTCCGGTGGCAGAGCGGCTCCGCGAGCTTCTCAATACAGACGTAGGTCTCGCACCTGACTGTATCGGCGACGATGTAACCTCTTTGGTCAATTCGATAGGTGATGGTGAACTGCTGCTGTTGGAGAACCTTCGGTTCCACGCCGAAGAGGAGGCCAACGACACCGGCTTCGCTAAGAGTTTGGCGTCTCTTGCGGATGTCTATGTCAATGACGCGTTCGGCGCAGCACACAGGGCGCACGCTTCCACTGAGGATGTGGCTAACCACGTCGATGTCGTGGCGGCGGGCTATCTGTTGCAGAAAGAACTCGATTTTATGGGTAGGGCCACAGGCGATCCGGCACGACCCTTCATCGCAATACTCGGCGGTGCCAAAGTATCAGGTAAAATTGACGTCATAGATAACTTGCTCCCCAAAGTCGATGCCCTGATGATCGGTGGCGGTATGGCCTACACATTCTTCAAGTCGCGGGGATGGGAAGTTGGTCTTTCGCTGCTTGAGGAGGATAGGGTCGCGCTGGCAGATGATATTTTCAGGCGGGCAGACGAGCTGGGAACACAGCTTCTGCTGCCCATTGATACGGTTGTCGCGTCAGGGCCCTCAGACGGAGCGAACAGACGTATCGTTCGCAGCGATTCGATTCCAAGCGATCTGGAAGGCTTGGATATCGGCCCTGTGACACGCGGTGTGTTCTCCGAAGCGGTGAGCCAGTCCAAAACTGTTGTGTGGAACGGCCCGATGGGTTTTTTCGAGGAGGCTGCGTTCGCCGAGGGCACTAGAGCTGTTGCTGAAGCGATGGTGAAAGCGACTAAGGCTGGATCGACGACTATCGTCGGTGGTGGTGACTCTGCGGCGGCGGTGACTCAGATGGATCTGGCTGACAAAGTATCGCATGTGTCCACCGGTGGCGGCGCATCGTTGAAGTTTTTGGAAGGCAAAACGCTGCCAGGTGTGGCTGCGCTGGATCGATAGCCCGAAGACATTAAATAGCCCCTAAGAACCATTGCGAATGTAGAAGAGGAGAATATGAGACGACCGATAGTAGCAGGTAACTGGAAGATGAATATGACGGCCCCTGAAGGCCGTGCACTGGTGGATCAGCTTTTACCTATGGTGTCTGATGCATCCGGTGTGGACGTTGTGGTCTGCCCGCCGTTCACTACTATCGCCTCTGTGGTTGATGGCGTCAAATCGAGCGACGTGGCCGTAGGCGCTCAGGACATGTACTGGGAAGACTCCGGTGCCTACACGGGCCAGATCGCTCCTCAGATGTTGTTGACCGCTGGCTGTACCTGGGTTATCATTGGACATTCTGAGCGTCGGCAGTTTTTTGGCGAGACCAACGACACCGTCGCCAGGAAAGTCGCCAAAGCGTTTGAAGTGGGCCTGAAGCCCATCATGTGTGTTGGTGAGAATCTTGAGGAGCGTGAGGCTGGGTGCACGGAAGCGGTTGTGGAAGATCATGTTCGAGGTGGACTCGCCGGGCTGAGCAGCGAACAGGTTGGAAAATTGGTAGTCGCCTACGAACCGGTTTGGGCGATCGGCACCGGAATGACCGCAACAAAGCAACAGGCGCAAGACGTTCACGCGTTTATACGCAAACTGCTCGCGGAGATAGCTGGTGACGAGAGTGCAGAGGCGGTTCGCATTCAATACGGCGGAAGTGTCAAGCCTGATAACGCTGTGGAGCTATTCTCCGAGCCGGATATTGATGGGGGGCTCATCGGCGGTGCTGCCCTCAAAGCCGACGATTTCGCAGCGATCGTGAATGCTGCGGCTTGATATTGGCCTTTTCTATGAGAAATGAAATAAGATGTTTTACAGTGTCTTGATGGGTCTGTTTGTCCTGTTCTGCTTTCTGCTGGTCGTCGTTGTTCTGATGCAGGCAGGAAAGGGTGGCGGAGTCGCTGCGATGGGTGGTGGCGCCGATCAGTTTCTGGGCGGTCGCGCTGCATCGAATGTTCTGGTTAAGAGCACATGGACTTTGGCTATTGTCTTCATGATCGGAGCGATTCTGCTCAACTGGTTGGGACCCACCAAACAGGCACCAGGACAGACTGAGGGACAGCGTGCGATTGAGGCGACACCAGCTATACCTCCATCATCTCAACCGCAGTTGCCGCCAGGACAGTAATTAGAAACGTTGCGGGAGTGGTGGAATTGGTAGACACGCAGCGTTGAGGGCGCTGTGCCTGCTAAGGGCGTGCCGGTTCAAGTCCGGCCTTCCGCATTTCTGTTATACATCGCCCCCCGTTTGGATCAGTCGCTCTTTTGGGGGGCGTCAGTGTGTACGGTGTCTTACCTAGTGCTTTGCTGGTGATCCGGTCGGTCTTTCGGCATTCCAACGAGAGCGGCGTGGATCAGATGAAGGCTGATTGGCGTTCTGCGGGGCCTGAGGTTTTGCTGATGACCACGATACTGCGATTCACCACTGTAAAATGATAAAATCCCATATCAGATATCAAACTCCGCCATCATTTGACGATAGACAGAGGCCGCAAGGTCGTGAAAGGTAGCTAGGATGCCTGGGAAGACCACGATCGCCATCCATGCCGACTCC
>CAZVGZ010000014.1:0-14983 GCA_964627605.1 uncultured bacterium
AACGTCAGAACGGTTCCGATCAGCAATCCGCCAATAACCGTGATCGCCATCGGCGCCCTTACCTCGGCTCCCTCTCCGACGCCTAGCGACATCGGCAAGAGACCAAGCACAGTGGTGGCGGTGGTCATCAATATCGGCCTGAGCCTGATCGCCCCACCCCTTCTAACAGCGTCGTCCACCGACAACCCCGACGCTCTGCCTTGGTTGATCGCGTCAATCAGCACAATCGCGTTATTAACAACAATCCCAGCCAGCATGATCGCACCAATGAGCGCAATTACGTTTACGGTCGTGCCGGTCAAAAGCAGCGCCGCTATAACACCTATTGCGCCAAACGGCATGGTGAACATAACGACAAACGGGTGGACTAGCGATTCGAACTGTGAGGCCATTACCAGATAGACCAAAAACACAGCCAACGCCCCTGCAAACCGCATGCTATCGAATGACGTCTCCATCTCAGCACGCTGCCCAGCGACCACCGCGCCTACACCAAGAGGTAGGTTGGACTCCTCGATAGCTAGCTGAATGTCTTCGGCCACAGCCCCCAAGTCGCGCCCTCGCACATTTGAGGTCACCAACGCCACCCTCTGCTGATCGATCCGCCTGATCTCTGTCGGACCTATAGACTCGTGGATATACGCCACCGCCGATAGTGGTATAGGTATATCTTTTGTTGGGTTGATGATTATCTGCGAGAGTGTCTGCACACCGGTGCGAGAATCAGCGGCAGCGCGCACCCGTATGTCGATGTTTCTGTCGCCTTCTACAAACTCCGTGGCGATCTCGCCCTCAACCTCAGCGCGGATCACCCCCGCTACCGCTGATACCGAGCTGTTGGCCGCTGCCAGGCGGTCGCGATTGAAAGTGACCTGGAGCTCTGGAGTACCGCTCGCTTGCGTCGAAGCGACATCAAACAGACCTGGTATATCTTTCATCTTAGCCGACAGCATGTCGCTGATGGACGCCAAAAGAGACAGGTCCTCGCCGTATACCTCAACCTCAATTGGCGTTCGGAAACTAAACAAAGTAGGCCGCGAAAAACGGTAGGTCATCCCTGGCACGTCTCTGAATTTCTGCCCCAACGTGTCTATTAGGGCGTCCTCAATCTCTCTGGTTGCTTCGTCTGTTAGACGCATGGAGATCTGACCTACATGCTCTTGCTCGTCGGTGGCAGCTCCTGAGCTCTGCCCTTGAGCGCCTGCTACGCTATATATCTGCGCGATCTGGGGCATGTCACTGATGCGGTCGGTCATATCTCGAAGCGTTCGGTCGGTCCTAGACAGGGAAGCACCAGCAGCCAGTTCTACGCTAACGAGAAGCTCGCCCTGACTGAGTTCCGGGATCAGTTCTACACCCAACCCCCGGGTCGCCAGTAGCGAAACTCCAAACACTCCCACTGCGCCCAAGCTCATAACCACGCGCCGCTCAATTGCCGTGTTGAGCAGGTTTGGATAGATTCTTTGAACCCACCCAAACCACCTGTCGAAAACCCATCTGATCGGCGTGATAGCTGTGCGCCCAAAAAATCCGATCGCCAGAACCGCCCAACTAGCCCTCCTTATAGTACTGGCGGTAACAATCACAGCCCGGTTGGTCTCAGGATCACCTTCATCAAGCGTCAGCGACGCCAACATCGGAATCAGCGTTACTGCCACAGCCAAAGCGACGAGTAGCGAAAAAGTGACTGTCAGAGCCAGATCGGCGAACAGCTGCCCTGCGATCCCTTCAACAAATATTATCGGCGCAAACACACACACCGTGGTCATCGTGGAGGCTATAACCGCCTGCCCAACTTCGCTAGCGCCTTCGTACGCCGCCTCAGCTTGCCCGAGCCCTTCCTTACGCCGCCTGTCTATCGCTTCGAGCACCACAATGGCGCTATCCACCAACATACCGATGCCTAGCGCCAACCCTCCCAAAGACATGATGTTGAGCGACACGCCAAACAGGTACATCCAAAAAAATGTCGATACCACCGAAATAGGGATTGCCAGGCCGATGATAATTGTGCTTTTGAGGTTGTTGAGAAACAGATATAGCACCAGGATCGCCAAAATACCACCGACAACAGCGGTGCTCAATACAGCATTGACCGACTGGTTGATGAAAGTGGACTGGTCGCTTAGCACATCGATCTTAGCACCAGGTGCCATACCCTGCATCCGAAGTTCGACTTCCGGTAGCGCTTCAAGAACCAGAGCAGCCACGGCAACCGTGTTCGATCCAGCCTCTTTGAATACCGCAACCTCGATAGCCTCTTGCCCACCGACTCTCGCGACGACAGTTCGGTCTTTATAGCTGCGCTCGACCCGACCGACATCCTTTAGATAGACTGGCGCACCGTCTTTGACCGCCACCACCATCCGGCGGATATCGTCCAGCGACTCAAACTCGTTGAGAGTCCTTACGAGATACTGAGTTTCGCTGCCTTGAAGCGTTCCGCTGGCGATATTTATGTTTTCCTCCGACAATATGGTCGCCACACCTTTTATCGAAAGGTTTCTCGCAGACAGACGAAGCGGATCGAGGAATACGACTATCTCCTCCTCAAGCCCGCCGCTAATCTGCGCCGCAGCAACCCCTTCAAGCGACTCCAGGTCCGGCTTGATCTCCTCCTCAGCTATCCATCTCAGATGCGTCAAAGACTGTCCGCCTGACAAACTGAGGCGCATTATAGGTTCCATAGATGGATCGTAGCGCAGAAGCACCGGTTTTTCGGCTTGGCGTACGTTGAACAGATCAAGTTTTTCGCGGACGTCCATGGACGCAAAATCCATATTCGTTCCCCACGCAAATTCTATACTAACGTCCGAGCGTTCAGGTCGGGAGATCGAACCTACCCTAACGACATCGTTGACAATCCCCACATCCTCTTCGATCCGCTTGGAGACCAACTGTTCTACCTCAGCAGGCGCTGCTCCGGGGAATTCGGTTCGCACGGTCAGTGTGGGATAGGTGATGTCCGGTAGGAGATCAAGCGGTAGTCGGTCAAACGAGACCCAGCCAAACACCACTGCTGCCACCATGAGCATGGTGACAGTCACCGGTCGGTCGATCGAAAAGCGTATGAGTCGCATTAAGTGTCCGTTTCCCCTATCAAATCCAGTGGGACAATTGTAGAAGACGACAGACTTCAGAATCTCTTGAAAACGATCCGTCAGGCCAAGGGGAAAGTCTACCAAATAGCTACCAATCCTCTCCCAAAGATGACCGACAGACATCTGGCAGCAGTCTGCTTCCGAGCTATCTCAGTTCACCTACCGCCTTGAAAAACGTGTAGCAGGATGTGCCGTCGTCGGCGTCGGCCACATGGTGGAGGTCCGCTATCCCTCTATTCCATGTGGTTTCATCAATCATACCGCCGGCTATGGCTGGCTCTTTTACGCCTTCTACCATAGGGATGATCGTGTTCCGCACAAAACCCTCTTTGAGCGCAGGATCGTTTTGGTCGCAGTAGATCATCCGTGGCGAAACTTCGACGTTTGCGTAACCTGTCTGGGTTAGAAGTCCAAAAAGCTCCCGCCCGATCAGTGCGTTTGCACCCGTGTCCGCTTGCACGTTGATCAGGCACCGCCATGCGCGAACGGAGGCTGCGGTCTCAGGATGCCAGTAGCACGAGCCGTGATCTCCCTCCACCACAGTGATTTTGGAGCCTGGTCTCAAAACCTGTGACAGACAACGTAACGCTTCTGATGGGTTATGTAGGTGTTTCGAGCAGGTAGCCGTGATAGAACGTCGCATCTTGAAACGGTAGGTCGGAAACATCAGCGACTCCCAATCTCACGTTGTTAATCAGCTGAGCGTACACGCTCTGACGGGTTTTCCGAATTGAGGTTTCTGAAATATCTATTGATGTTAGGTCCGCCAGTGGGTTCGCAGTGGCCTGGGCACCAACTCCACACCCCACCTCAAGCACGCGCTGGCCAGCAGCAAGCGAGGTGTCGTGATGCAGCACGGACCGCATCGGCCTGATCCTGAAGGCGAATCTCCTCTCTTTTGGAATATCCGTGGACGTAGCCACCCATCGAAGGCCGTCTCTCCTGTTGGCACTCAGCGCATCTACCTGGCTCACAATATAGCTTCGTTCTTGGAGAAACCATGTCTGATGCGTATCGTAGGTGTGTAATTCGCCTCATAGGCAGACCCATATCTGAATGGAACCCTTTTGTGACTACGATCCGCGACATCAGAGTGATAACCACCGCGCCGTCGGGCCTTAATCTGGTCGTAGTGAAAGTCGAGACCTCTGAGCCGGGGCTGCATGGCATAGGCTGCGCCACGTTTACTCAGAGATATACAGCGGTCAAAGCGGCGATCGAACATCCTCTGAAAGAGCTGCTGATAGGGTGGGACGTCGCACGCATAGAAGAGCTGTTTCAGCTGATGATGATTCAAGGCTACTGGCGAAACGGCCCGGTGATGAACAACGCCATTTCTGGAGTGGATATGGCGCTGTGGGACATCAAAGGTAAGATGGCCGGTATGCCGGTCTATGATGTATTGGGCGGCAAATCTCGCGAGGCGGCGGCGGTCTACCGTCACGCCGACGGAAGCGAACCGAGCGCTGTTCTGGACAGTTTTCAGAAAATCATGGCAGATGGTGTCCACCACATCCGTGTTCAGTGCGGCGGCTATGGCGGCGTACCACCAACAGTGGACTCAGCAGCCCCACACCGCGCCCATCCACCAGACGGCTCTCTTGACGGTGCCTACTACGATCCGCGCAGGTATATGCGCGACGCCTTGGCCGCCATCGAGCATGTGCGCACGAACGTCGGCGATGAGATTGAGATACTCCACGACGTCCATGAGCGGCTCACTTGCGCTCAGGCGGTCGAGTTCGCCAAAGAGATGGAACAGTACAGGCTGTTTTTCTTGGAGGACTTACTGGCTCCCGAGGATGTGGGGTGGTACGCCAACGTACGGGCGGTATGCGCCACACCACAGGCGATGGGCGAGCTTTTCTGCCACCCGCTGGAGTGGACGCCGCTTATCGTCAACAGGCAGATAGATTTTTTCAGAATGCATATGTCACACATCGGCGGTCTAACCCCAGCGCGCAAAGTGGCGGCATTGGCAGAAATGTTTGGTGTCCGTTCGGCGTGGCACGGTCCTGGCGATGTCTCCCCGGTGGGACATGCAGCCAATGTGCACCTAGATGTAGTGTCTCCCAATTTCGGGATTCAGGAGTTCGCCGGATTCTCCGATGATCTGAAGGAAGTGTTCCCAGGTTGCCCAGACCTTCGTCAAGGCTATCTCTATCCCAACGATCAACCGGGCCTGGGCATCGACATCGACGAGAAAGCAGCCGAAAAATTCCCGTGCCATCTGCCGATAGACACATGGTCGCAAGCCAGGGTGCCCGACGGCAGCCTGCATAGGCCGTAGTCGCGACGTTACAGGGGCAACCATAAATGACTGATCCCACGAATAGAAAAACATCAGCTGATTTCGACGCCGTTGTAACTCCGGAACTGATCGACTTTGTGGTGGAGATGATCGTCGAGAACTTCCAACCTGATCGGATTGTTCTCTTTGGAAGCCACGCCCGCAGCGAATGCACTCCAGACAGCGATGTCGATCTGTTTGTTGAGATGGAGACCGACAAACCGCCGACCCTTCGGTCAATTGAGATCAGCGACCTTTTCGGGTTGCGACGTTAGCCGATGGATATAATCGTCTACACTCCAGCCGAAGTGAACGAGCAACGGGGGATAAATGGAACGTTGTTGTCGCTGATTGACGCTGAAGGAAGGACTCTGTATAAATCGCCCAGCGTGTAATTGGGAGATGTAGCTACAGAAGGCTGATAGCGACCGGCTTTGCGTCGACAACAACATTGCCGCTGAGCGGACACCGTGGGACACCGTGTATTATCATTGCCAGCAGGGAGCCGAAAAGAATCTCAAGGCATATCTCGTATTCCACGGTACATTTCCGCCGCGAACACACGACTTAGTCAGCCTTCTGGCAAGGTGTTGCGATTTCAACGATTCACTGCAATCCCTGGCCGAAAAGTGTCAATTCCTGAATATTGGTGGAGCGAACGTACGCTATCCCGGCGCGCTGACAGAGGCCAATGAAGCGACCGCGCTAGAACTCGTGAAGTCTTTGGATGTCGTCAGCAGGAGGATATTGAGACTCCTACTGCCACGCAGCGAACCCCTTGATGAGGGTGCTTGACCCAACTTTTTTGACACGCCGGTGGAGAGTTTTTACATGATTGCCACGAACGATAGCAGATATGGGCTGTCTGATGAGCAGATCGCCCAGTACCACGAACAGGGCTATTTGAAGTTTGACGCCCTGATTCATGGCGAAAGACTCGAACGCCATATCGCAGTCTTCGATAAGTTAGTTGAACGTGCAAAAACCTACTCAGAGGAGGCTGACGGGTTCACGCTGGAATACGACGCCGATGGGAAAGTCATTCCTGGGCGGCTGCACAAAATTCAGGGTGTGTGTGTCGCTGATCCCAGAGTGCTTGATCTGGCGAAGGAACCGGAGATCCTGGGCAAAATAGTCTCGCTGCTTGAGCCTGATCTCGATATTTTCGGCACGAAATTCTTCCCGATGTTGGGCGACGGATCGGTGTCCACAGCATGGCATCAGGACAACTACTACTTCGGCGAGATGGTCGGCGGTGGCAAACCCGAAGAGTTGGTTACCTGCGCGATCTACTTGCAGGATTCGTCCAAAGAAAACGGCTGTCTTAAAATCGTGCCCTACAGCCACACAGCGCACGAGGTCGTCGATCACACCCCAGCGACAGGCGTGATGGGGCACGGCCACTGGACGGATATCAACGATGACGGCGCGATAGATGTGGAGTGCCCAGGTGGAACGGTCCTGCTGTTTTCGCCATACCTACTCCACGGCTCGCATCAAAACAACAGCGACCGCTCACGTTACAGCACAGCGTGGCACTATATCCCCGGCGACGCGCAGCTAGAGAGGTTTCAGCGCGACGCCTACAGCGACAGGCATATTGTGCGCACAAGCTAAGCTGCGGAAAACAGCCGGACCACCGCGCAAATCGCTTAGATGGAAGGAAAACGAGTGATGACCGAGCGGGAAAAGTATCTGTTTGACCTCCAAGGGTTTCTGATCATTCGTGATTTTCTCACCAATGACGAAGTCGCAACGCTAAACGAAGCGGTGGATGCCAACATCGAAAAACAGTCCGATGACGACAACTCAGTCACCGGCGACTCGAAGTCTCTTGTGGGCCAATTCAAACGCGGAGCTTTGGGCGGTATGCTCACTTGGCCTCAGCCCTGGTGCACCCCGTTTCGGGAGATGCTCACCCACAAAAAAGCGATACCCTATCTGAACGAGATTCACGGGCGTGGATGGAGGATGGATCACTCTCCTTTCATACTCACATCCAAAACAGGAGCCGAAGGTTTGCTTCTCCACGGCTCCACAGCGCACCATTTTGACGGGTCGCAATACTACACCTTTGCAAACGACCAGATGCGGTGCGGCATGGTGGTATTTGAATACCAGCTCTACGATCAGAACGAGGGCGATGGCGGTTTTTGTGCGATTGCTGGCAGCCACAAAGCCAACCTCCGCGCACCTCAAGAGCTTCTTGAGTGGGACTTTGATCGGGATGTTGTGAGCTGTCCAGAGATGAAGGCTGGCGATCTGATGATCTTCAACGAAGCGACCACCCACGGCAATCTGCCCTGGACAAGCAAAAATGATCGGCGCGCGCTGTTGTACAGATACTCCCCCAAATACCTCCACTTCGCCGGTGGTGAGTATCAACCTGTGATGCCAGAGTGGACCAAAGAGCTCACAGATGCCCAGCGCGCCGTCCTTGAGCCCCCATACATCTACAATCGCCCACTCATCGAAGACGACGGCGTGACA
Organism: uncultured bacterium; assembly: GCA_964627605.1. GTDB lineage: Bacteria > Latescibacterota > MWCZ01 > MWCZ01 > CAZVGZ01 > CAZVGZ01. The sequence goes on from CAZVGZ010000014.1 coordinate 7,882, forward strand.
GTGGTAAACCCCCGCCGCGAATAAATTGGGCATCGGTTCGGCATTTTTGGCGAGGAACTGCGGTGACGTCCCATCTCAGTCTGCGTCTAGCCTTGCAGAGTCGTTCTTCGATACAGGTTTGAGGACATAATGACTGTCGAGAAGGACACGGAGGAAGTTGCGGGGGTGTGATCATCGCGCCTTGGCCCATCTGAGGCGGATGAGGCAGACAAACATTACGAGGCACCTCGCCTCGGACAGACATTGCGGGTCTTGAGTCCAATTCAGGGCGTCGGCCAGCATGCGCGCCTCGGCAGCCGATCCCCAAAGGCCCGCCCAGCCACCAGCATCGCCACCCGCCGGGCGTTTGGATAGTCCTTCGATGCGAGAGCGCCCTAAAGATCCTTATCTGGAATCGTGACTTCGGACTGCTCCATCATGATCTTCCCAAGGGTCTTTGCGTTCTTCTTCACAAGCTCAGAATCCACCTAGTCTTCGATCTGTCTTGAAGCGCTTGCCATTATTGCACGGCGCTCTCCCGCTCGGATTTCCGTCTCAAGCTGCCACTGTCTGAAACAGATATAGGTCGCGATCCCCCATACAGAAACACCGACGACCAACAACATAGCTGACATAGCAACCGATTTGACGCTGCCGACGTCCACCAGGTCAGGCATAAGCATGTTTGCCCCTGCTAAGCTAATACACACGAGAGGGATGCCCCCAATCGTGTACACACCAGTGACGAAATCCAGATAGCGATCCCACCTATTCTTGCTTTCGCCCATTTTTTCTTCCTTGGTGCAACATTTAATCATGTTTGCTATAAGATATCAGTTTGATGAGTTCGAGAGAAAAGCAGTGGTAAGATATCGCCAAACCCGTGGAATATCGGAGATTGTAGACTCATGTTCTTCGGTGTATCTTCCCAACCGAATTGCGGCATCCCTGTCGCCATGGTCAACGTGTCCCTATTTCGAGGAATCATTTATGTCGCGCAAGGCGTCGTACCTGTCACTGATGAAATCGACTCACGAACGTAGATTGGCACGATACGATGAGAGTATTAAGCAGTGGGAGGAAGCGATAGACCTCGACAACTTCTTTGGCTACAACTCTCCAGGGCAGCCGATGCATACCGCGATCATCGAGGGGTTTCTCTACCAGACAGAAGGCGATCGCCAATACGCCGCCGATGCCAGAGAGCGGTTGGTGACATACCGCCGTTTCGCAGACTACTACCCAGAAGAATTCCGCAACCGGCGCGCCGAATACAAAATTGGGCTGCCGCCGATTAATAGCATGTTTACGATTCCGATATACATGGAGGCGTATGACAAGGTCAAAGACAGTGATGTCTGGTCGGATGAGGATCATCAGATCATACAGAAAATTGTCGAAGACAGCGCAGAGGCCATTTTGGCATTTCCAGAGTGGGGATCGCACAACCGCTGTACTCTGCGGGCGTGGTCACTAATCAGCTGTGCCAACTCGTTCCCCAATTCAGACGGCGCAGACGATTGGCGTCAGGTCGCAGAGCGAATGGCGGCAGACAGTATCGGCAGGTGGTCGGTGGAAGACGCGATGCTCTACCACGCCATCTGGTTGCACTCTTTGATGAAATACGCAGACGCCGCAGGCAGACCCGACTATTTCAGGGAGCCAACCACCCGCTTCTACCTGGACTACTTCCTCAACATGATGACCCCCGCCAAGACCCTTGTCGATTTCGGAGATTCTGATTGGAACTCGAATGCGGCTATCTATCTGGCCGTCTTTGAGAGGGCAGCTAAGGAGTATCGTGATCCGTACTACGCTTGGGCAGCACAGAGCCTTTTTGAGGGGCTGCGAAACCATGCGCCAGACAAAGAGGTATTTGGCGCACCAGCGATGTGGATGGACGCCTATGAGTGGTGCGACGATGAGATTGAACCAGAAGAGCCGCACTGGCGGTCACGGGAGCTTCTGGACGAGGTCGTCGGAAAGAAGGTGATGTTCCGTAGCGGATGGGGGCCAGATGACACGGCGTTGGCGGTGAATTTCAAGCCGGACACCGATTACGGGATGACCATCAGGGAGTATATGCACCACACTATCCCTGTCCACGCCGAAAAAGATCATCACGGCCACTCAGACGAAAACTCAATCTGCATTCTTATGAGCGACGGTACTCTCCTCCTGCACGATGGCGGATATAGAGAGAAACTACCAAACGGCAAATATCGGCAGGACTTATATCATAACCGCACCGTAGTCCGACCGGGATTTCTGCGCGAGGGAGACCCTGTCTATCCGTTCTTGGACGATGACGGTACGCATCGCCCGATGGAGACCCAGCTTGTCGATTTCCACACGTTCGATCAGGTGGACTTCAGCCGCAGCCGTGCGATTGACAAAGCCATGGGCTACCAGATCGATCGCACTGTCGTCTATCTGAAACCCGAAAAAACGTTCGTGGTGATAGACGGGCTCAGGTTCCTACGAGATGGCGATTTCACTGTGAGCACCCTCTACTACTTAGGAGATGTAACCGGGTCTGGGAACAGGTGGTTTGATGGCGATCAGGGCCGTGAGATGCGCGGCGCTAACATGCCCAAGACCGACACATCGCTTCTGATCGCCTACCCGCAAGACGACGCGGGCCTGTGGAGCGATCAAGAGAGCGTGACACGCTATTTCCGGGGCGAAAACATGCTCCACCAGACGCTGTCGGGCCGTTTCCACGTCGGCCAGTGGCAGGTCATGGCGTCCGTACTAACGCCGCACAATAACGACCTGGACCCTGAAATTCTCGCAGGACGCATCACAATCCCTCAGGTGAGCCGACATCCCCAAGCGGCGGCTGTCAGCATTGAGACGGATGACGGCGTGATTACGGTCGGTGTGAAGCTAGATCGCGACGACGAGATTCTTGTCCAAAACTTGCGACCCAGATACAACTGGGAATCAGGCAGGACGACCTACGGCAAGGTCGAAACCGATGCCCGCTTTGTTTGGACAAGAGACCGTGGCGACACAGTAGATTACGCCGTGACGGAGGCGGTTCGGCTCGATTGGGAGAAACAGACGCTGTTTGAGGCGGCACCGTTCGGTTTCGCTTTGCAGTATACCGGCGACAATGTATTGGATAGCGTTGGGAAATGGCGGGCATGGCAGAAGCTGGACGTGCATGTCGGTGGTTGAACGTAGCAATATATGTACGGTCGGAACTCAAGTTGGGGGTCTGACCGCACAGATTTTCATGACGCAGCGATCACCCTAACCGCTTCAATGACCCTTTCTACTTCGTCGGGCTGGTTGAAGACGTGGGTTGAGACTCTGTTGGCGTCGAGGCCGCCCTCATAGACTCCACGGGTCCTGAGACGAAACTCGTTTGACATTCTGCCCTGTACGTGACCATACTCTTTTCCAGCCAGCTTGAACGTGGTTATCCCCACAGAGTTGGCAGGTGTGAGCGGCGAGAGAATCTCTACACCACCTATCTTTGAGAGCCCATTCTTAAGCTGCGTCGCCAGCGCTTGACACCGCTGTTGCACGTTTGCCAACCCGACCTCCCCCACCAACCTTACCGCCACATCCAGCGCGTTAAAAAGCGCCCAGTTCTGAGTGCCCACAAAATGCCTTCGGGCCGAAGGGTCCAAGTCCATCGGTTGTTCCAAATGCGCCTCAGTGGAGTAAGCCCCAGCGAGCGAAAGCTTGAGGTCATCAAGTCGTTCGCGCTTGATATATAGATAGCCGGTGCCCTTGGTTCCCAATAGCCACTTGTGCCCACTTGTCGTCCAGAAATCGCAGCCGATGTCATGGAGACTGAAATCACTGTGTCCAGCAGCCTGAGCGCCGTCCAACACACTGAATATCCCTCGGTCGCGGCACAACTGGCTGATCTGCTTTACCGGGAGCACGAGACCGTTGGAGCATGTCACCTGCGAGACACTGACCACTTTAGTGCGTGGGGTCAGCACGTCATTTAACCGCTGCATCGTCTCGTCGGGATCAAGGCTCGGTTCGAACGTCTTGACCACAATCCCATCATTGTCTCGCCGGTTGAGCCAGCATATGAGCCCGCCGACATGCTCGTGACTTGTAATCACCACCTCGTCGCCAGCGCTCAGGGGCAATCCCGCCGCGATTACGCTCATCCCATGAGTTGTGTTGTGGGTATAGCCCAGTTCATCGAGGTCGCACCCAAACAGAGAAGCCGCATGTTCGCTGGGCTTGGGATGACCGTTTTCTCCGGTGTATTCATTCTCCCGAACGCCCTCTACAAGCACATCAATCACCGGGTCGGGTGATGGTCCCAAGCCAGCTGTATTGAGGAAATACCGCGTACTGCGCAGAGGAAATTGATCTCTGTATCGCGCCCAGAAACCCTCATCCTGCACGTGGAGCATCGTAGGAGGTTGATCCGCTATCGCCATCGCGGGGAAAGCGGTACCTACAGCCGCCCCGGCTGTTAGCGTCTTCAGGAAAGAACGACGGCTGAGGCCTTCGGCCTTCGGCGTCACGTCTCGATCGGGGTCTACCATATCCAAGTCCTCTACGCTATCTAGAAATAAAGCCATCCGCACTGCCGCACCCTGGCACGCCTGGGTGCCAACAATCGCCAGCCCACATCCTTGCAGCCCATGTCACCCTATCGCCGTTGGCCTGGCGCGGCCTAGCGATTCTTGACGGCGATGCACTCAATCTCAATACCAACATCTTTCGGCAGCCGCGAAACCTCCACCGCCGCGCGCGCCGGTTTGGCGTCAGAGAAATACTCCGCGTACACCGAATTCATCGCACCGTAGTTGTTTAGATCGGTGAGATACACGGTCACTTTGACGACATCACCAAAGCTCATCTGTGCAGCCTTGAGCACCGCGCCCAGATTATCCAACACACGACGGGTCTGATCCTCAATTAAGCCGGTGATCAGCTGATTGGTCGCCGGGTCGATGGGGATTTGCCCAGAGCAGTAGAGAGTCGGACCAACCCGTACCGCCTGGCTATACGGACCTATAGCCGCAGGTGCGTTCTCTGTGGCTATCACCTCTCTGCGAGGTGGTCTTCTTCCCATTCGACGCCCCTCTGGCTGCGCTAAAACGACGGACGAAAATAGAAAGAATCCAACCAACCCATAAGAAAAATATCTCATCCTTTGATCGCTCCTAGTGTAAAGCCTTCGACGAAGTACTTCTGTCCGATGAAAACCAGGATCATCGGCGGAAGCGTCATCAACACCGACGCCGCCATTATCAGGTCCCAGCGGGTTGCGTACTCGCCGTATGAGCGGAAAAGCTGCAACCCCAGCGCCATCGTAAACTTGTGGGTCTCTTGGAGATAGATCAGAGGGCCCATAAAATCGTTCCACACATGTTGAAAAACAAAAATGAAAATTGCTATTAGCGGCGCTTTGGCCAACGGCAGGAATATCTGGTGGTACACTTGGAAATTGGAGGCCCCGTCTATCGTCGCGGCTTCGTGGAGACCGTTGGGGACGCCCAGAAAGAACTGACGTAGGAGAAACACAAAGAACGGCGCGGCAAAAAATGAGGGCACTATAAACGGCTTGAATGTGTTGACCCATCCGATGTATGAGAACAGAACATATACCGGGATCATCGCTACGATCCCTGGCAACATCATCGATCCCAAAAGAATGGCGAAGAGCGTCTTCTTGCCTGGCCCTGTCAAGCGCGCAAACCCGAACGCCACCAATGAGCAACTCCAAAGTTCGCCCACCAAGCGGCATGCGGCTATTATCAGCGTGTTCGACAGAAATGTATTAAACGGAAGACTGGTCCACGCCTGCGTGTAGTTGGACCACAGAGGCTTGTCTGGCCACCATGTGGGGTTTCTGAAATCGAAAAGAGCATCGACATTCTGTAGCGATGCTGACACCATCCAGAACGCCGGAAACAGGATCGCAACCCCGCCGACCACAAGCGGTGCGTAGACACCCAGATTGTGCGCTTGTGAGACAGTCATGCTATTTGGACCCCTCATAGTGGACCCACGCTTGAGACGACTTAAACACGAACGCCGTGCAGCCCATTATGATAATAAACAGCACCCAAGCCATCGCTGATGCGTATCCCATCCTGAAATACTCAAACGCGTTCTTGTAGAGGTAGAGCACGTAGAACATCGTGGCGTTGTTCGGACCGCCGTTCGTTATCAGAAACCCTTGTGTAAACACCTGGAAGGTGCCGATGATAGCCATCACCAGATTGAAAAACACCACCGGTGAGAGGCTCGGTACGGTAACATGGGCAAATTTGCTCCACCGTCCTGCGCCGTCGATATCCGAGGCTTCATATAGCTCCTGCGGTATGTTCTGAAGCCCCGCCAGAAAAATGAGCATCTGCGCGCCAAAACCCCAAAAACTCATCGCCATCAGCGACACCAGCGCAAACTGCTCATCCTGCAACCAGGATTGAGGCGGCAAACCTACAGCGACCACCAGGCTGTTAAGCAGCCCCTCTTTGAAGAAAATGAACAGGAACAGCATCGACGCGGCGACGGCGGGCAGAAGGCTTGGTAGGTAGAAAATCGTTCTCCAGGTGCCAATAGCCTTCACTTTCTGGTTTAGCAACATAGCCACCGCCAAACTCGCCAGTAGATGCAGCGGCACAACGACTATGGTGTAGATCGTGGTGACTTTGAGAGACTGCAAAAACACGTCGTCCGCAAAAAACATCTCGCGGTAGTTGCTAAGTCCCACCCATATCGGTTCTGTTATGATATCCCAGCGCATGAAAGACAGCCCGATAGAGAAAATCATCGGGCCTATCGTTAGGGCTATAAATCCTATAAGCCACGGGGAGATAAAGAGATAGAACTCTTTGGCCTCTCGGTTCCACTTTGTGCGTGATGCGCTCATCTCATTCCCATCTCAGTCAGAGAGATATACCGGCCTGGCTCTCCCAAGTATGTCGAGCTCATCAACCGCTAAGCGGTCGTCGGGATAGACATATCTAGTAGCCCCTCGCAATTACCAGATTGACCTTTGCGTTGGCTTCGGTGAACGCATCCTCTGCTGTTCTTCGACCCGCCCTCACAGCTTCCCACGCGGTCGTAAGCGCGTCAGCGGCTCTTTTTGGTAGGAATGGTCGTGACGCCACAGGTGGCTTCAATATAC
>CAZVGZ010000014.1:14993-46445 GCA_964627605.1 uncultured bacterium
TATCAGATCGTAGAACAGGTGAAAATGCTCAGGGATCATTGAGGTGTCTGCCCACTCTTCGATGTGATCACGATGCCAATGGGTCGCAGGGATATCGAACCCCAAGCTCCCCCATATGCTCCGCGCTTCCCGTGTCGCCAGGAATCGCTGCCACTTGTGCGCTTCATCCTTGACCTTGCTGTGCTTCCATATACCCATGGCGAAACCGCCCAGGGTAGCGGTGCGACCACCGGGATTCAACGGCGGCGGCGCTATATCGTACTCCCACTCCATCTCATCAAGTCGCGCAACCTGCCAGGGCCCGCTAATAAACATCGCTGCGTAACCGCGCTTAAACGCCTGCCACGAGCCAAGTTGCCCGTCTAGCTCCGGTGGCGGTCCCACCGGTTCATCCCCCAACATCAGGTCCGCTACGTTCTGTATCGCGCCAAACACCTCGGGCTGGTCGTAGTAGCACTCAGAGTAGTCATCTGCGCACGGCTGTGGGCCTTGTATGAAGATGTAAGTCTCAATGACCGGATAGTAGACAAACCCCCAACGATCGGTGCGCTGGGGATCATCAGCGTTCCTTACGGTCAGCGCTTTGGCACTCTCTACAAACCTGTCCCAAGTCCACTCACCTCCTAGAGCAAGGTCGTTCGGGTCCTCAAGCCCCGCTTTGCGGAAGAAATCCTTGTTGTAGTATAGAACCTGTGGCCCGATGGCTGGTGGGATGTCATACTGGACGCCTTTCCAGCGCCCAAGCGACAACATCCCGTCGAACAGATAACTCAATTCTAGAGAATCGCCTTGCGCCAGATAGTCATCAATCGGGTGCCAAACCCCCTTTGAAGCAAAATCGGCGATCGGTAGGTTTACCAGGTCAGGAGCAGTCCTAGCAGCGAGCATCGCCAACATTTTGTGCTCATACTGCGCTGGCACAAGTTGGATCACGAGATCGATATCAGGATGGCGTTTTTCGAACGCGTCCTCGAGAGCATGCCATGCCGCCTCCTCCGACACACCGCCCCAGATCGCATATTTCACCACAATTTTTCCGGACGACGGCGCTCTGTCCTCGCCCCAAAAAGCGTACAACACGACCAACAAGAGAGCCGCGATCATGCCATGCTTAAAGAGTTGCATTCAACATCTTCAAACCCTTGTCGCTCGACAACACATAATCGAGGCGATCTACTCCCAGAGCATATTCATCTCTTGTACGCGTTTTTGATACACCCCTCTGCGCTCAGATCGAAGAAATGTGTCGTTCGGATCGACCACCACCTCCAGCGGCTCGCCGTCCTCGCGAAATTCCACACTTATACCTTCCAGGGTGGGCGTGACCGTCTTTACAGCCATAGACCCATCTTTGGACTTTGCCCCGACCTGCACATCGAACTTGTGGCCTGATAGACGCTTGAGGATACAGTGAGTGTTCGCAGTACCAGATTCGCAGCTGATCTCATATCTTGGCAGCGCACTGTTCGACGCCCACTCAGCCAGCCAATCCACACCCAGCATATTTGTCGCATCACCGAGAGCCGCCACCACGTCTTTTGTATCCACGTATCTCTTTGTCCGATTCGACAGAAGCGACTCGCAAAACTGGATAAATGCTGGCTCACTCGCGGTCGAGCGCAGATGTTGCCACATCCACGCCGCCTTTGAAGCCAACAGGTCTTTGGTTTCCTGAGTGGTCGATCCGCGTAGCAGCTCAATCACAGATGTCTTTGGTGCTGCGCTATCCACCCCATCAAGATGAACCAGCGCCTGTCTAGCCATACAAGCAGCAAACGCGTCATGCCCGAACGCCTCATCCGCCCAAAGAGCAGCCAAAAGCCTCGCCATCCCATCGGCCCACCAGTCCTGCGGTAGCCCGATGGTGGGCAGCGCCATTCCCCACCATTGGCGAGCCAACCGATATGCCAGTTTGAGCTTGAGAGGGGTCTCTGGACCGGATATCTCGTCGCTTGTGAGGAGTATCACGGACGGATACACCATGGAATCGACGGGCCGAGAGACCTCCACTAACGCCAATTTCTCAAATGGGTATAGCTGTTCGCCAAGCAGGTCGCTATACAGCCGAAAGACGCCGATTAACTCCTCTGCGATCCGTTTGCCCACATCGGTATGGTCTTGGGCAACGAACAGATGGACCGGTACGTCAGCGACGACTTCAGTTTGAGCAGCCAACGGCCCCACAAGGCAGACAGGAGCGGTCGACCAGGGCGTTGCCCATACGACAAGATTCTTGCCTCCGCGGCGTTCGCTGGTGACGAACCGCCCCGCGCCGACTCCCGTATAGTTTGTCGGAAGATAGAAATCGGTACGGGTGACTGTCGCCGTCATAGCTCCCGTAGTCGGGGTCCATCGGTATGCCTCTGGCAGCAACGAGAGCGATGTATCGCCGACGGCACCTATTCGGTAGACCACCTCAAGGGGCACCACCTGATCGTGTGTGAGCTCGTCCGATAACTCGACCTGCAACCAGCCTCCATCATATTCAAATTCCTGTGGCCGCCCATCTATCTGAACCAGCGAAACACTCGCGCTGTCCAATCCAAGCCTAAGTGAGCGAACCCCACTGTGCGCTGCTCGTATTTCGAGATGGGCCACAACATCGAACGATTTACGGTTGTCAGCGAGGTACACTTCGAGATGCTGACTGTCGAGAATGCCGCTCTGCCAGTTGGCCTTGGCTTCTTCAATCATCCAATCTCTAAGCCAAACATCACCGTCGATCGATCGCTCGGAACCACATCCTGCCAATGCTGTGGTACCCAGCAGGATGCATCCTACCCATCTTGCCATCTGCACCACACTCACCTCATATCTAATTCGACAATAGAACACCCCCCGCCACGTTAGACGCAGCGGGGGGTGCAATGAACTATCATCCATCAGCAGCTGGAGCGCGGTAGATGCGCCCACCAGCTAGCCCGAAAAAGGCTACTGCCACTGGAAGTTGAAGGTGAACCTATGCACAGCGTCGAAGTTGTTGAAATCGCTGTAGTTATAGTCCACTCTAAGTCCTATACCACTAAGACCTACGTCAGCCAAAGGAAGGTCTAGTCCAGCACCGAACGAGATCCCTTCATCACTGATTTCTAGGTCGTTATCGTCACGGATACCGGAGTAGTTGAGTTTGTAGCCACCCCGAAACTGAACCATCTCGGCGTAGGTATACTCCGTTCCCCAGTTAATCAGCTGATCCTGATCCTGAGGCTTGGCAGCATCAACCATCATACGAATCTGTGTACTACCGGTATTGACAACATCAATTCCGGCTCCGATGGTGAAGCTTAGGGGCAGCGGCTCTTCGATAAACACATACTTCATGTCGCTACCCAAGTTGTTGATACGAGCACCGATGGTGAAGCCGTTATAGCCCACATCGTAGATCGCTCCAGCATCGACGGCAATGGCGCTAGCCGATTTGTCGTCAATATCAGAGCTGATCATTTTGACAGTGATGCCCATATCGAGCTTGTCTGAGAACGGTTTGGCTATAGTTAGGCCGATGACGCTTTCGCCATAGTTGTACGTCGAACTAGACAGCTCTTCGTAAGGCAACAGTGCCGGCGCAAAATCCCTATCCGCCGGAATGTCATCTTTACCCAACGAGGCCAAGCTCAGTCCAATTGTGGACTCCCCTAATAGCGGGAGGTCAAGCCCTATGCCCACAGCACCAGCATCGTACGAGATGTCGGCGATCCAGTTATTGCGGGTGTAGGTCGCCTGAAGTTGACCTGAGTTAAGTGTAATACCCGCTGGGTTGACGAAAGCCTGATTTATGTCGTCGCTCAACACAGTGGTCGCACTTCCCAAAGCCGCCTGGCGAGCGCCAGTGGATATCTTGAGGAAGGCTGCCGTTGTTGAGCCACTTTTTCTTGCGGCCATTGAACTACTGGCGGCCAGAACAAGTCCGATCAGCACATAGCTCAGGACCGGAATGCGTCTAGACATGGTGTCCTCCTTAACGCAGGATCGAGAAATAGCCGGTCTGACTGCCGCCTGAAAATTCTGCCACGAAGATGTAAAGGCCACTAACGACTTCAATACCATCTTTCGAGAACATATTCCAGAACATCGTACCGTTGCTAGCGTCTTCAGTCCCATCAAAATTCAGAACGTCTATGACCTGGCCTGATACGTCATAAATACTGATCTTGGCGTTGGCCGGTAGGTTATAGAAGAGCAGACGGTGACTGGTAACGCCGTCATGAAGTGCCTGCACTTTGTACGGGTTTGGCCTAACGCCTATCCGCACATAGCTTGAGTCGGCACCGTCACGAGCTAGATCGCGCTCGCTAGTCACCGGAGTAGTGGCGACATATGTCGCACCGATGGCTTTCGTTCCAGCTGCCGAAGTCGGATAGAAACTGCTAGCGGTGGCGTGGCTGTAGGTTCCTTGCCACACACCGTTGGCGCCATTGACGTTCACCCTATGCGACTCGATAGGATCGCCGCCACCGTAGCTCCCGATACCTGGGATGCTTCCAGATTTGTTGCTGGATGCGGCAACGTAGTACCAGTATGAAAAGCCACCAGCAACCAAGTTGCTGTTGTCTGTCCATTCACTCGCCCCTGCTGACAACGACGCAACGAGCTGCCACGGACCCGATGGGCCAGCCTGCATCTGCTTGTCGTTGAAAGAGTCGTAGTAAGGGTTGATTTTTTCGGCGAACGCCCAAGTCGCTGAGACCGGGTCTTCGTTTGGTGTTGGAACGGTCTGCTTCTGGTATGTATCCCACAAACCAGCTAGCATAGCTCGGTTGTCTTTTCCTGTTTCACCAATTCCACCATCTTCATCGCGGATGTGCCCGAACTTGGGGATCAGCGAAGCGCGGTAGACCTTGTAGCCTGAGAAATTGGCATCAGCCTCGACCGCCGCGCCGTTTGACCACGAAATCTGGTTGCCCAACGTTCCGTCAGACTGAATGACCGGCTGGACAGTGATATCCGGCGGTGTCGGCGGTTTGATGGCGTCAAGATCGTAGTCGTTGCCGTGGGCGTAACGCGCTGCACGAATTGCTCCGCGCAATCCGTCGAGTCTGTAACCCGCAGCCTCAGCACCGGTTATTACAACCGTCTCGCCTACTTCTAAGCTGATTGGTCCGATACCGACGTAGAGATCGCCATCGAAACCGTGGTTGTGCGAGAAGCCTTCGGTCCAACCGTCTTGCCAATCGGCTGTTGCGGTATAGGACCCAGGACCAGCGGCAGGAAGATGCTCGTAGTTTTCACGGAATCCGCCACCATACTGGAATTCTGATCCGACAACAGCTTCGCCAGCGCTGGCGGAGGCATATGCCGCTTTGATCGCTGCTCCTGAAGGCGCTGCGCCTCCACGATGCTCGCGCTCAATGATTGCAGGACGACCGGTGTTGTCCACAAAACCATACTTCATATCACCATTTGGACGACGACGCTCGCCGACGGCCTTAGGCACCCACGACCAGATGTCGGCAGTATCGGCATTGGCTCCGACATCGAAGAAGTTCTGGTCAGGTGTCTGATCAATGGCATACGTGCCTTCAGGCGTTTTGTAAATATGGTTTCCGCTGTTGTACCAAGTTGCCATGCCGTTAGTATGGTTGACCCAAAAATCCTTGGTGTCATTCTCATACCCGCGACCAGCCGACAAGTACCAACCACGCTCGCTTCCTTTACCGATAAGGTCGGTGCCGAAAACGTTGGTCTTGTCATTGCCGTTGGTGTCAACTGCGGCGATCCAGGTGTAACCAGAACGGATGTCCAGGTATGTACCCCAGTTGGTCTTTGTCTGACCTATATTGTTAGCGCCTGCGGCGAAACTACCGTCCTCAAGCGAGACTCCATGCCAACCAGCACCAGCGCCGCTGAAGGACATCGCCAACGCCCAAGGCTCACCTGCATCTGGGGCGTTTGTATCGGTGACTGGCGAGCCGTCATAGCCGGTCAGCGGTGTGCGGCCCCAACCTGAGCCACCACGGCGACCATTACTTCTATTAGTCATTGAGTTGATGGGCTCATTACGGAAGTTGAGCACCAACGCGTCAATCACGTTGACTGTGTCTTCCAAGGTACCATCTCCATCGACATCCAACTGACCCGTATTGGTCAATTTGAATTCGACAGTGACGAAATCGTTGAAATTACCCCAGTTTAGCGAGTAGGAACGAACGGTCATCTCCACATTTACACCAAGGTTTGTCGGCGTCGTTGCGGTGTAAACCTGCTCAAACCCATCTATCAGCGGAACTCCACCTGCGGCATCGCCATTTGAAGTCACAGCGACAGCGCCAGGGTGTGCGGCAACTTTTGATGTGTAAAAACCGTAAGCGTAAGCTGACGCCCGGTTATCGTATGACCCACGCGGACTACCTTCAGCACCAGCGGCAAATGAGTTGGGATTGAACACAGTGCCGTTCTGTATGGCGTCCTTGTCCATCTCAATCATCTCAATAGCCGCTTTCCAAGGGATATGGAGCGTTGTTCCATTGATCCCCTGGGAAGGATACATCATTGTAGGCGTTGTCCACTGACGTTCCAGATTGCCCAATCGTACCAAGAAGTAGAGCTGCTCTGGATTGTCAGCTACCTCCTGATAGGATGGACCAAAAGCCTGCAACTGAAATGTTTCCCACAAATCGCCGGCGGTCATCACACCGATGCCGGGATATGTGTCGGCGGCTGAATAGTGCGGGAGGCACATCAGTGCAATCCCGACAACTATCGTCGCCAACTTAAGTCGATATGTTCTCATTGTATTACCTCCGGTCAATTGCCTGCGTTAGAACGATACCCTCACACCAGCGTACATTTCCCGCGCGATGTCGTAAATAGGAGTCCCTTCGGACCGCGTCGCACGGTTGAGATTGCCATGTGGGTTGTGAGTATCTTCCCAAATCTGGCGGGCGACATCGGGGTTCGTTCCCCCATCCCAAGTCAGGATATTTTCGCGATCAAGCAGGTTGCGAATCTCAACGAAGACCGTCGCCGAAACTGAGCCCAGTTTCTGAGTGTCCTCTACACGAAGGTCAGCCTGCCATGTCCACGGCGCTTCTCCCACTTGACGTTCTCGTGGGTCGACGTCGCTTGCTGTAGTTATGTCGTAGAGAAAACCACTCGCTCCTTCTATGGTTGTCGCTAGGCTCAAGCCGAATGGGAAGGCGGCCTGCAACACGGCATTTATCCGATGAGTCCTGTCAAAACCGGTCTCCACACCGAAATCAGAGCCAGAAGCTTGACGGCGTTTGAGAACCCAGTCGTAGTCATCGCGAACGCCCAGATTGACTATACCGTCAGAATTGGCGCTGTAGCCGTTCTTGTTGGCTGCACCACCGCCACCGGCTTTGGCCCGAACCGAACTGAAGGCGTAGGCCACACGGCCACCAAAGTCAATCATCTTGGCTTGCGGACTCAAAGCCTTAGACACCGTCAACTCGACGCCTCTCGACTCAGCTCCGCCACCGTCTGTCTGCAGGGTGTAGGACTTCCAGGCACCAATATCGCTGTAACCAACCTCAGGAGTAACGCTGAACCCACTGCGACCCGTGTTCTCCGTGTCGCGATAGAAGGCGGTCACGTCGGCGGTGTAAAGATCACTAAGCGCCAACTGCAGCCCTAGCTCGTAGGCTGTGGCTTGCACTGGACGCTGATCTATCGCCCTTACTGACGGGAGTGATGGTACACCTGTGCCAAACGACTCGTTGTAGTTGTCGAAGATGTAGCTGTAAAGCGGTGGGTTCACGAGCTTGGCCCATGAATAGTGCATGGCCGCTTTGTCGCTAATCGGGTGTGACACCCCAAGTCGTGGCGAGATATACCACTTGGTGTCAATGTCCGTGGTGTATAATGGTTCTGCGACATCAATACTGGTGTTTGTAACGCCATCACCAGTCGTATCGACTGCTACCGAGCGGGTGGCAGTTGGTGCAAATAGGTCACCAAAATCTTTGGCTCCGTAGTCAAATCCGTCCAACCGGAGACCTGCATTGACCACAATACCCTGATACTCAATGCGATCCTGGATATAGAGCGCATATTCCTGCGGATTCAGGGTAAAATCGGTCAACTGGAATCCGAGCCCTGAATGGTTGTGCTTAAGAAGTGTTCTGTGGCGTTCCTGCGAAATGGTGAGCCGCTTATACTGCACACCTAATTTTACCAGGTTGTTGTAGTTTACCTGGCTCGTTAGGTCAGCGCGGACACCGAACTGGCTGCGGTCGAGGCTCTCGTAATAGTAGCCAGGGTTGCCAATCCGGTAAGGAAAACCACCGATATTGACATCAAGCCCACCAGGGTTACCAGGCTCAGGATCAAACGGAGTTGGATAACCGGTGTCGATATATTTCTTGGCTTCACCGTTAGAACCCGGCGTAAGTTTCAAGAAATCACCATCACCATCAAGTGCGATGCGGTCCTGATTGACAGTGATCGCAGCATCCATGTCAGAAACGTCAGCATAGCCGATTTCGGAATTATTTCCAACGCTGCTGACTTTGATCTCGACAAAAGTCTGCGCACTCATCACATGAGTTGTGCTCGCGTAACTGGTCCAGCCAAGGCTGTGGTTGGCCGGATTGCCCTGCGAATAAAACTTATACTTCTGCGTAAACACCCTATTATTCCACCCAAGCAGCCCGCCACCATCATCCAACTGACCAAAAAGGGTCAATTTCAGAGATTCGGAGACGTTGTGGTTCAACTTGAGCGAGGTGTTAATCGAGCGGGTGAATTCTCCAGGAAAACGCCCATATGAGTTGTAATAGCGGTTCGTGAGAAAGAAGTTGTGGTCTGATCCGATCGGCCCGCCAATCGACAGCTCATTCGCCATCGTCGGTTTTTCGCCGTATGAATACGGAGAAGAGGCGCTTGCTATTCCTGATGTGTCGAAATCATGGACGTAGTTCTCCGGGGCCGTCGCAGCGCCTTTGGCGCGCATGTATGCGACAGCGTCAGACGCCAAACTGTCGGCAATCCCATTGTTATAAACATCTGGGCCTTGATGTGCAAGCCCGCCAACGCTCGTGCGGAAGAACTCATCTACAGATAGGGTCGAGCCGCCATCGCGTGTGGTGACGTTAATCAAACCAGCACTGGCAGCATCGTATTCTGCGTTATATGTCCCAGCGAGAACAGTCACTTCCTGCACGCTGGAGGTATTGAGGCTCATAGAGGACTGACTGCCGCTTGAGCGTCTGGCCCAGGTGTAACCGTTGTCCTTGGTTTCCTGTCCATCATTGCCTGCGAAATAGGGATCGGAAACATTGATCCCGTCAAGCATGATTTTGGTTTCTCTCTGCTGCCCACCTCGGATGCCGCCCTTAAACACACCAGCGGCGGTCTCGGCCAAGTCAGCCACACCGTCCAGCGGCAGAGCGTTGTTGAGTTCAGCTGCGCTAATGACGGTTCTCGTCGAGGTAAGAGTGCGGTCAACTGGTGGGCGAACCGCAACGACTGTGACCCCAGTCATCGCGACCGGAGCGGTCTCAAGACTAAAACTAAGAGGGGTTGTCGCATCCGAAGCTACCGTAACACCAGTTTTTGTCTGAGAGCGGTAACCGATTATCGAGGCTGTGATATTCAAGGCACCTGGAGGCAAATTCAGAATAAAATACCGCCCCTCGGCGTCAGTAGTCGCCCCTTTATTCAACTCTTCTACTTTGATGACCACCCCAACCATCGGCTTTCCAGCCGCGTCTTCCACGACCCCGGCGACTTTGCCCAACGCTGACCATGCTGAGCTCGCCGTGAACGCGGCGACCAGGAGTGCAAGTGACATACTCCTGAAACATCTGTGCATTCTGAAATCCTCCTGCGTTGGCCAGTCGGTGAACCGCATGATGCAAGTACCACCTTATCTGGCTTTCACGTATGTCTGTCCGGCATGCCGACGTCATCCACGTTTAGCACGCTGTGACGCAACGGTGAGAATAAACTACCCCACGATCCTAAATCGCAAGTTTACCCACGGGCCTCCTCTGATTTTAGAGTAGTTAAAGACACTAATAAGGTATGTTTAACTACTCTTGGAATGAAAGCACCTCCATGCCGCTTAGCTTAAGTTTATAAGGTGGGCAACTGTGCCAGTCAACACTAAGACTACGCCATTTTGGCTCACCCTCACCACCTGATCCGCCAACTTCGAACTGAGCGATTAGCTGTTATTCACAGCCATTTTGTGGTGGGATTGGGTGCCAAACATAGTTTCTGATGGTATCAAAAACGTCGAAGCGCCAGATCATGCCGTCTAAAGCTGTCGGAAACTTTTGAGACTCCTGACTCAGCATCGGACACAGCGACCTCCGGGTTTCGCGTACGTCTTCGTACTATCCGGCCATCCATCAATACCGAACATACTCTGCAAAACACCTATTTACGCAATATAACGGATATGGTCCACTACTCGGATATCAGCGGTCTTAGCGCCGGGACGTCCTCTTCTATAGTAGGAAAACGACCGACGTCGTCGCGGGAGAACACATTATCGTCAACGTCGTCGTTCTTGGTGGATACCTCACCTATTACGGTGTACTCGCCAATCGGCCAGAACGCATGAAAGACTCCAGGGACAAGCGTCACCCGCTCCCCTGTAGGTACAAACTCGATGTGCCCCGACGGCACCTCCATATCCACACCATTTTTCCTCAGCTTGCAGGTGCCCTCTTCACTGAGCGCTCGGTTGTTCCACATCTGTATGGCGAGGGTACCAAACCGAGAGATGATGTCCTCTTTCTTCTTGCCGTGCGTATGCGCTGGAATGTGCTGATTCTGCTCGGCGAGCATTAGTTTCTCGCAGTACTCCTCCTCCTCAGCCAGATTCACTAACACCAGTCCACTTTTGCGAAACTCACCCCAACCAAAATCGGTAATGTCCCATTTCGGCTCAGGAGGCAGAGCCCATCCATGTCGCAGAAATATCTCCGTCGCCCGCGCCATGATCCCGTTAACTTCCGAACGCTTCATCCTATGGCCCTCTGGTGTGTATGATTCCCAAAAAAAAACGCCTTACTACCGGTTTTTGACGCCCCAATCAAAATCTATTCGTGCGTCATCCCACGAAAGCCGATACTCATCACCAGGGTCGTATGGCTGGTTGGTGGTGTTTATCAGAATGCTGTGCACCGACAGTGTCATATACCCGTGGTACACCCCTGGTGGTATCACCAATGTCGCAGGCTGCGTCTCGCTCATGACCACCGTCTTAACAACACCACATGTCTTGGAATCGGCCCTGGCATCAAACAGCCCGACCTTGATCTTGCCGTGGGGCACAAACCAGATGTCTGTCTGCGCCAGATGGTAGTGCCAGGCCTTCACGACACCTCGGTCGGTCACCGCAATATAGCTCTGGGCGAAACCGCCAAAAAACGGATCAGACTCTTTGAGATAGACTAACAGGTCCTGCCTGTCGTCCACGTGATGGCTGACAGGTTGAATCACCACGCCATCAATATCAGGCTCTGGCTCCGAGCGCGCCATCGCTCCCTGGTAAGAATCGTCAATCTTAGGGGAATCAGACATATCTCTTCCTATTTTCAGTGTAAGCGAATGGGCCAAAACACAGATGAAGATAATGGGTACCATACAGGTGTGGAACAAGGTTCAGGGCTGTTTGTCCAAGCCGCATTACGAACTCGAGGGACGATGAGTGCGAATGATCGCGACCGCCCAAACATCCGCTCGCCATGTCATCGTCCATACGTCTTCCTGCGGCACCCGATTTCCGCTAGTTGTCTCTCAGTCTGCTCAGCGCCTGCTCCACCTCCAACCGCACAGCCTGAATATGGTTCCAATCAGGGTCCCAGTTGGATGTGGTCCAGCCCTGACGCATTACGTTATCCATGGGAAGAGACATCCGTTTTACTGTCTTAAGAGCCTCTTCCCCAGCAACGTCAGACGCGGTGCGAAGCTGTTCTCTCAGCATCATAAACGCGGTTACGTCTTCAGTGGCATCCCGACACGCTAACCACCTTCTGGTGTGTGTGTAGTTTCTGCCGTCATCAGCCAGAGTTGTGTACTGCGGTTCGAGGTTTGATGTTGTGTTCCACTGGCTATTGCCGTGCAGCAGCACCCAAAAACCCCATCCGTCCAGATTCCACCGAAACGCGCTCCAACCATACATTCTATAGTGGCCCAACGGGTTCATCGTCCTCGACTCGCCAGGCGCCTCATAGAACCACACCGGCTCTCCATCCGCTCGCATGAGAGTCAGAAGCGAGTCGCCGAACTGTATAAACTTGTCCAACGTCGGCTGCCACACATGCGTCACCGGAGCCATCCGCTGCATCTGTTCAAAAGTCGCCGCACCTCCAGGATTTGCGTACAGCTGCCATCTTGGGTCCGCTGCGGTGACCTCCAGTGCCACGTTCATATAGGGCGTCAATGACGCCTCGCCGTTTAGCGCAGGCTCGTCTTTAGGGTAGAGACCCAGCTGCTCCGGTCGTATTCCCATCGCTGCCAAATGAGGAAACACCGCATCGCCATACGTCCGCCACGCTTTATGCCGGTCATTTTCAGAAGGCTCGGTGCCCTGAGGGAATACAAACCCAAACCCAGGTAGCATGATGTATTTCAGAGGACCGATATTGGTGTAAACTCGGTCAAACGCCGTCCAATCAAGCGGCTCCAAAAGCGCCGTGCCTGACGTGTTCATTTTTCCGCGCGGAAGCGAAAGACAAGCGACATTGGCACCGCCCTGGCGAAGATATGGAGCCAACCGTTTCTGCCGCTCATCTGGCAAACCCTGCGGATATATCCAGGCGTGGAACGACACCGGACGATCGTGCAGTTTTTCAGGTAGTGACACCGGCGACACCCGCAGTGCAATCTTAAGAGTGTCGTTGGCAGGCGCGGGCTCAAGTGTGGTGATCGGCCATGAGAGTCTGTATTCACCAGCAGAGAGCCCGTTGGCTCTGATGTCCAACCACAAAGTCGCAACCTGTCCTGAAGCGATCTCCACCAGCCTCTCTGGCCCCAGCTCGGGCAACAGATCGGGTACGCGTTCACCGGCTGGCGGACCGTGGATTATCCCGGCGTACTTGGTGGGCATGGAGATCACCCGTTTGAACCCGACGACATCCTCTGCGGACATACCCTCCACAGCTTCGCCGCTAAGAGACAATGTACCTGGTGCCAGTCGAACCGTTGTCGCTCCTGGTGCGATGTTGAGCAGATGGACCGATCTACTCTCAGTCTCGTTGCCAAAAGCCCAAACATCGACCAAAGCGGTTTGATTTTCATTGGGCAACGCATCAAGCGGGTTGACCGTATCCCACGGGTTCGGGTCTTCCCACACAACCAGGTCTAAATCTGAACTAGCGGCTAGTTCGATCATCCCCCGCAAACGTCTGGCCTTTTTGAGCAGTTGAGCGACCTCGGCAAAAAGAGCGTCGTGCTGTTCCGGGCTCATCTCTTCAATATCACCATCTCTGCCCAAGACAGCGTCGTGATCTGACCTGAGCACCGCCGCCTGATGACGCACATATCGTGCAGCCCCACTTGAGCGCGACTCCAGTGTCGATGCTATCCTAACCGAAGCCTCCACAGCCGACTCCACCGATTCGCTGATCGGCTCAAACGGCTTGCGGACGCGTATCCGATGCGACTGCTGACCTATCACTTCGCCAGTTGCCGTGTCTAGATGGTTGATGCTGACAGCAAACCTGCCCGAGCGATTAATCGGATATATCAGTTCCGCACTCCTAGTGCCAGATGGCACGACAAACAACCTCGTCCATTTGGGTCCCGAACGCTCCTTGATCGAAAGCTCAATCGTCGTTGCACTTTCTCGCTCCGGCACCCGGACCGACACGCGGTTGTCGCCGTAGTGTGGTGTCGGTAGTTCGTTAGAAAAAATGAAATCCGGCCCGCTGTCAGGTGGCGGTTCATTTTTCTGAGTGGACAGACGAAGAGCATCAAAACCATAAATATCACTGGAGACAATCTTACCGCTTTGCAGCGGGTATTCCCACGCGGTGAGATGCTGCTGCCCGGATACTATCTCCAACCTGCCGTTGCCGTCCAGATCAGCCACCAGTGTTGCTAAGGCAGCTCCCTTGTCATCATTGCCAATCGCCGAGAGTACATCTCCATCTGGGGAGACGATGTATAGCGACGTGCCCAACCCGTCCGTGGATCTGTGCCGCACGCCCTGAATTATCTCCACGACACCATCGTTGTTGAGGTCAGCAAACGTCGGCGGCCAGAAATAGGCGTTACCCCCAAGCGGCCTGTTCCAGACGACGTTTCCATCAACGTCGATCCGCTCCATCACCGTCTTTTTGCCACCGACGATCATATCCATATCACCGTCGCCGTCAAGGTCTGCGATCCCGACGCCCAAATATCCGTGCGACTGTGTCGGCGCTTTCCATCGAAACCGCCCGTTGACAGCGTCGAACGAGAAGAAAAAGTTCTCTCCAGGCGGATGACTGGCCAGGATGTACACCTCGTTTCGCCCGTCTCCGTCCCCATCAGTCACCATAGCTCTTGAGCGTCCAAACCAGGGTCGCATATGCTCGGCTACCGACGGCCCCTTCGCAACCCACATTAGCGAGCCGTCTGCCCTCAACGCAAAAACTTTGCCCTGGTCTACACCGTACAGGACCTCCAAAGCACCATCGCCATCAACGTCAGCAACACTGGGCATCGAGACCCTGTACGATTCCCCAGAAAAGCGCCAACGCACTGTCCCATCGTGGTTAAGGCACGCCAACCATCCGGTCTGAGATGGTGCCAGTATCTCATCGCGCCCGTCACCATCAAGGTCGGCGGCGATCGGGATGCTCGAACCTTTTGCCCCAAATCCAGGCCAACGCCACCTGATCTCACCATCGGCGTCAAGCGCGACAACTTCGCCGTGACTAGCGTGCGATATGATCTCTTTGCCACCGTCGCCATCAAGATCGGCCAGCGCTGGTGTCCCCACGGCGTAGCGCGCCCACCGCTTCTGGTTAGAGGTAACGCTAGGGTCGATGAGCGTGGTCCGCCATACCTCGTTTCCGCTGTTGTCCAACCGCACAATGTCGTTGCCATCACCGACGATGATCCCCTCGATTGCCGTCGGTGACACAAACGCCACCGGGTTGCTGAACGCCACCTGGCTTTCAGCCCTCCATTTTACAGTCGGCTGAGGCCAATCGTCGGCGAACGCGGCATCAAGCGGGATCACGATCGCCACCACGACAGCACCGAACGTCATCAGCAAACACCAACGTTTCATCGTCCAGATATCCTTTTCGGGGATCACCCACCACCACATCTGTCCCGGTTTCCAAACGGTTTCAGCATCTGTCAATACTGCCAAAACGCCCTCGTCACTTGACCTTTTCACGTAGTCTAAATGAAACCACGGACCCCTCTCCTATCGACAGCGTCCGACGCCGTCGGTGAGGACCGACGAAAACTACGAGAACTGTGGACTTCTGTACGACATACGTCCACAAAAGCGGTGGACCGATGCAACAGAACAGATCAGGGGCACCCGCCCCCTACAGGTCGCGCCAACCGATCAGCCTGCTGACAGAACCTGTCAATCGGGGCGGCCACAGATGACCTGATCCCTAAAAAAATCAGTTGCGATGATCGGGGTAGCCTGGGACCATTATCTCGTGCGGGCGGCCCGCAATCAGTTTCTCACCATCGGTGAACCCTTCGGGGCGATCCTGCAAGCGGCGGATCAGCTCTTGACGCCACGGCTCTATCCTATCGTCCGATCCAACTTCGAGCGATATATCATGCAGCTCGTTGGGATCATTTTCTAGATCAAACAGATGCTCCTTGCCGCTCTGCGTATACCAGACATATTTCATGTGGCCATCAGTGATGTAGTGCACCCCGTCATCGTAGTCGTAGCAGCCAGAATGCTCTCCGTGGAGGGTCTTACGCCAGCTTGACTCCTCTCCACACATCAACGGGAGTATGCTGCTGCCTGTGATCGAGTCTGGAATATCTAGACCAGCGACATCAAGAAATGTTGGCATCACATCCTGTATCCCAATTGGACAAGACGTCACGACGCCGTTTTGCATCTTCATATCCTTGGGCGCTCTGGCGATGAACGGAACCCTGGCGGAGCCTTCATACGCGAATGTTTTTCTAAACATGTTGTGATCGCCCAGCATCTCTCCATGATCCGAGGTAAACAGGACAAATGTGTTTTGGAGGACACCCAACGAGTTCATGTATGTAAACAGCCGCCCTATCTGATCGTCTATATGATTTATCATCCCGTAGTAGGCAGCGCGAGCATAACGCATCGGTTGCTCACCGATGCGCATCCGGTGAGCATTTACGTCGAGCCCTCTCTCTGGCTTGTCAAACAGTTCTGCCCAATCACCTACTAACGGTTCTGGAAGCTCTTCGTCTATATATCTGTCGTAGTAAAACTTAGGAGGTGTTAGAGGAGGATGCGGGGCCACCATTGAGATGTTGAGGAAAAAAGGTGCTGTTTCATCGCGGCGTTTCAGGAACCGCATGGCGCGATCGACGCAGTAGAATGAGTGGGAGTGTTCTTCTGGCAGATGGTTCGGACGCCCGACCCAACCGTTGGGCGAGACCCCGTGCGCCACTCCCGGATCGGCTGGCGACACCCCTTGAGCCTGTAGCCAATCGATATAGTCGTTGTCGTCACCTCTTGTATTGTCAGCTAGCTGCACATGCTCAAACCCAAACCGCCGCCGCCTGGGATGAAGATGCATCTTCCCGATCATCTCGCTCTGATATCCGCCACTAGTCAGCTCTCCAGCCAGCGTGTGCTCCGGCTGCCAATCGACACTCTCCTGGTAGCCCACCATCCCGTTTGCATCAGGTGCCTGACCGCTCATTAGGGTCCGTCTGGCGGGGATGCAGCTCGGTGCCTCCGAGTAGCCGCGGCGAAAAAAAGTACCTGACGCTCCTAAGTAGTCGAGGTTTGGTGTCTGTAGCACAGGATGCCCATCGAGGCCCAAACAGTCGCCACGCTGTTGATCGGTCATTATGAGCAGAATATTTGGCCTGTTGTCGGGCATCATCACTCCTTGGGGTTTTTCAAAAAAGAGCTAACAGGATCATAGTGAATTCAGTATACGGTCTGGCGATCCCACGTCAACTCCAGCGGTATAGAAGCTGTCGAAATCGAAATCGTGCTGTGAAAAACGCTTCCAACTCGCTACATCGGTATGAAATCGAGACTATCACAGACGACCATTCCGTCAACACGAACCAGCGACACCGCGTGAAACCCAAGCTCAAGATCATCGCGCTGATAGTGTATGGATGAGTTTTCCACTCCCGCAGCGGATTGGTCGATCTTGGTGATCTCCTCGCCATCGACAAACAGCGCAGCGCTTCCATACTGAGCGCCACAGGGCCCCCAAAGCCTGAAACCGCCTCCCTGGTAGTTCCATTTAGCCGTAGCCAGCGTTTCTGACGAAGATTACCCAAATCCGAACCGCAATTCCTGGCCACTCATCTCTTTCCACACATCTGGCGCTGCTCCAGACCCCATTATCGCGTCTGTCGCCAACAGTGAGACCCACCCAACGTCGCCCAAATCAGAGATGGCGAAGCGATCTACATGACATACCGATCCGGTGTAACCCAAAACACCAATTCGCCCAGACCTCTTACCGACCGCCTCATCGAACACCCTCAGACCATCAATAGCTACCGCACAACGTCCGTCCCTCTGCTCTATTACGACACTGCGAGAAGCGCCAGCGCTAGCTCCATCACCAGCTTTGACAGCCCCTGGTCCCAGAGCAGTACTGACCCCGTCCGGTTCCACACTCTCCACACGCCACTCGTCCAGCGCGATTACCAAACAGGTACAGTTCGACAGAGTAAGCCGGTTGGGACACCCGTCTGCCCCAACCGGCCTGTCCGCTCCGATGGGGCTGTTGTGGTTCCACACTATTGCGGCTTCACCGTGACAACGCATTTCAGCCTCCAACCGAAAATCCGAAAAACAGCGCTGCACGGTAGCCAGGTTGGCTGCATTCGGGGCGGACACCACACCGCCATTGATATGAGGCTTCGACCAGTCGCGCGATGCGAGGTTGATGGTGCCGAGATTTTTTTGTTTTGCATGGAAACAGAACTCTTAAACTACCCGCCCTATCGACCTGCCCAGACCATGTCTGCCCCCATATACCTTGGGCTTCACGTGCCGCAGCCTCGGCATGCCACATTGAGCCGAATAGGTGGATACTCCACTCAGTGTCAAAATGAGCACTCTCTAGCGGAGCGCGAAACAAAATCTAAAACCCTCGATTTCAAGCTGTGGTCGTCGTCGGTGCATACAGATAGCCATCATGGACGAACGCTGGAAAACCTTCGATAGGAACAGGCAGAAATCGCCGGTTTTGAAGTAGATGAATCATAATGGGGCCGTGGTAGGGTCCGCCTGGATTGGGCGATGTAAACACCACCAACACCCTGGTACCTCCCCTATTGCCAGGCGTGGACATATCAGCTACGATGAACCAATCGTTTTGGCGTTTGACATACAGTACCAGCATAGACCCGTTTGTAGCGACCAAGCAGCAACGGCTGTTGCGATTGAGAATGAATAGGCTCTGGTGCCTGAACGAAAGGTCCTTCTGGCGATGGTGCGCTTGCGTACGCGAGCCCACCGTCACAGTTGTCAGGCGTCGCCCAATCGTACACCATGTGATAGACGTCGTCATCATACCAGACACTCACGTCAGGCGTACCGCCAGATATCTCGCCATCGCCATTGGAAGCATCGACGCCACCACTAAGAACGATCCCACGATCATCCCAGGTGTCACCACCGTCTTTGGAATGAAGTAGTTGACACCCCCCAGAGGGCCAATACCCCTTGGGTTAAACCCTGACGTAGAGACACAGACCGCCTGTGGGAGGATCGGTAAACGAAAAACCGTTGACGGGCCACTCGTAAGGTTTGGAGCCTATGAGGATCGGGTTCGCCGGGCTGCGAACAAAACTGTCGAACGACAATTCGCCGACGACAGGATGACTCAACCACAACTCTCTATGCTGGAGGCTGGAAAGATCAAACATTCCTGTCTTGGTAATCAGACTCCCACAGATCTGCGGTCTTTTTAACCAGTCCGCCGAAGCCGCCGTTACTCATAATCACCACGACGTCACCAGTTCTGGTCTCGCAATCCAGCAACTGTGTGATCTTGTCTGGATCGGTGATATGGATGCCATCGCAACCTAGAGCCGCCAGATCTCCGATAACCGCATCGACATCAAGTCTTTCGTCTTTGGGGACTTTGTCGAGACGGTGTATAGGACCGATGACAGCTCTGTCAGCAAGACCTAGAGCCTGCGTCAGCTCTTGTTGGAGGATCGACCGAACCGCGGTATTAGACCTTGGTTCAATCACCGCCCATAGCCGGCAATCGGGAAAACTGTCTCTGACGGTCTTAAGCGTGGCGGCGATGGCGGTCGGGTGGTGGGCGAAGTCGTCGAACAGTGTTCGACCACCAACGTTGGAAGCTATCTGAAGACGGCGGCGGACACCTTTGAAATCCGCCATATACCGACACGAATCTTCGACCGCCACCCCATAGTGGCTCGCAAGAGCGATCACACCCAACGCGTTCTTGACGTTGTGCTCGCCCAACATCGGCAGATCGCAGCGACCCATGGTCTGGTTGTTGCGGACGA
The DNA here is from genome assembly GCA_964627605.1 of uncultured bacterium. Taxonomy (GTDB): domain Bacteria; phylum Latescibacterota; class MWCZ01; order MWCZ01; family CAZVGZ01; genus CAZVGZ01. The sequence goes on from CAZVGZ010000014.1 coordinate 34,605, forward strand.
CGTCAAAACTCGTGCGGTTCTGGTTAAGTCTGACATTGGCCCCAATCCAGTCCGATCCTTCATCAAGCCCAAAACTCTCTACAGGACAGTGGGTAGTATCCAACACCGCCGCTACGTTGGGATCGCCACCAGCGGCGAGAACCACTCCGTTTCTCGGTATTAACACCACAAGCCGCCTAAACGAAAGCAGTATGTCGTCGATGTCATCGAAGATGTCACCATGGTCGAACTCTATGTTGTTGATAATTAGGCCGTCAGGCAGATAGTGGACAAACTTGCTTCGTTTGTCAAAGAAGGCGGTATCGTACTCATCGCCCTCACAGACAAAAAACTCCCCGCCACCATTTCGCGCACCACCGCCAAAATTCTCGGGGATACCCCCGATCATAAAACCAGGATCAAGCCCGGCTTGATCAAGCATCCACGCCAACATCGACGATGTAGTAGTCTTTCCGTGGGTTCCTGACGCCACTAGCGACGTTCGCCCCCGTATGAAAGACTCTTTAAGTATTTCAGGGAGCGAGACATACCGCAGCTTGCGCTCAAGAATCGCCTCCACCTCTGGGTTGCCCCTGGACATCGCATTGCCAATGACCACTAAGTCCGGTGCAGGAACAAGATGATCGGCATCAAAACCCTCAAGCACTCTCACTCCGCTCTCAGCCAGAAAACTGCTCATCGGCGGGTACACGTTTTCATCAGAGCCGGTCACTGTGTGCCCTTGCTCCTTCAGCATCGCTGCGACTGAGCCCATGGCGGTTCCGCAGATGGCAATGAAATACACATGAGAGCTAGCGCTTAGATTCATTTAACCCCTTGTGTTCGTGGGTGCTAACCCATCGCATCGAGAACGTCTTACTCAGATTTAGGGTTTGCCCACCAGACCATACAGAAGCAGATCAGAGATATGGTCGGCGTAGCTCTCGTAGAACGACTCACCGAATTTGGTACCACTGATCCGTTCAATGGTCGGCTTATGTATAAAATGAGCCATTACCATCATATGGATAAGCGGTACGACTATCTCGAACGGTGTCGATCTTCCTGATCTGACAGCAGCTTCGGGAAGCAGTCGATCTCTTACTGTATCAATCCCCTCACGGATGGAGTCGGCCTTATGCTCTTCCATCTCAGGCGTTGTGCGCGGCACCTCTGAAACCATCACGTGCATCCGATCGGGGTTTTCGAGTATGAGCTCGGTCATCGCATCGACATAGGCCCTCACCCGCTCCTCCAACGATCCTTCGCCACCCAAAGTGCTCTCATGTACTGTTTTGACAGACAGACCACACTCTGCTATGATCTCCTCCAACATCTTCTGCTTGCTGCCGAAGTGGTAGTTCACCATTGAGAGGCTGATCTGCGCTTCCTGAGCAACTTTGCGAACCCCTGTGGACGCAAACCCATTTATGGCGAACAGGTGGGTGGCCGCCGCCAAAATCTGTTTCCGGGTATCTTGGCTATCGCTAGGAGGTTTGTTCTCACCCATCAGACCACCTCCGCCGCCGCTGGCGACTCAACTAAAGCCGGTTCGGCTAGGTCCATACCCAACGCCCTGGCGAAAAGCCGTTTGACGTCCTCACTAATCATATACAGCGCAGGCACCAACAGCAGTATTATCCCTGTGGCAAACAGGATCCCAAACGCTAGACTTATAGCCATGGGAATCATGAACCGCGCCTGAACCGAAGTCTCTAAAATTATGGGCGCGAGCCCGAAAAATGTCGTAAGCGATGTTAGCAAGATCGGTCTTAGTCGCCTTATACCCCCCTCCACCACCGCTTCAGTGGTTGCCACCCCCTGTGCCCTTAACTCGTTTATAGCAACGATGAGCACTAGCGAGTCGTTCACCACCACACCGGTGAGCGCCACAAAACCCATAACGCTCACGATGCTAAGCTCATACCCCAAGACCATATGCCCCAAAATCGCGCCTATCAGCCCGAACGGAATGGCCGACATAACTACCAGCGGCTGTATGTAGCTCCTGAACGGCACCGCAAGCAGACAGTAGATCGCAAGCTGCGCCATCACAAATCCCAACAGGAGGCTCTGCATAGACTCCTGCTGCTCGCGTTGCACCCCCTCAAGGCTGTATCGAACGCCAGGATAATCCCTCAAAAGCTCCGGTAGTAGCTCGGCGCGGACACGAGCAATTATCTGATTTGCATTGGCAATGGTCTGGTCGACGTCGCCTGTGACGTTGAGCACGCGCTGCCCATCGACGCGCCTGACGGATGTGTACGCCTTTCCACCGGTGATGGTAGCAGCCTGCGCTAGTGGAAGCTCAGAACCGGATGGAGTTCTGAGGCGCAACTGCTCCAAGCCGTATTGACTATACCTGTCAGACTTTGGCAAGCGAACCATCACCCTCACCTCGTCCCTGCCCCTCTGCTGACGAAGCGCCTCGGTACCGAAAAACCCGCTGCGCAACTGTCTTGCAAGGCTTTTTTCCGTGAGTCCCAGGTTACGCGCTGCTGGTTTCAGCTTGAAGTCAAACTGTGTCTTCCCGCTCCCAAAGCCAGGGTCTACAGATGTCACGCCAGCATAGAACTGAATCTCGTCCGCTAGTCTTCCCGCCGCCGCTTCAAGCAGTTTTGGATCGGTATGGGCCAGCTGTATATCGATCGGCCATCCGACACTCGGCCCGATATTGAACGCAAAATTTATCGATTTGACCCCAGGAGGATGTCCCACCTCCTCCCTCCAAGCCGTTGACAGCTCCGAGGCGGTGACGGTGCGCTTTTTGAGTGGCACCAAAAACAGCGCCACCTCCACTACATGCGCTCCGCTGGCATCAACCGCGTTTGGCCTATGCGGTCCAAACCCTCCCATCTCCTCGCCAATCTGGGTGTACAAACCTCTTACGAGAGTATCGTTTTGCGCGGAGTAACGTGCCACCACCCGTCTCACTCCGTTTTCGACTTGTTTGGTGATTCTAAGTGCGTCGTCGAGTGAAGCCCCGACAGGCAATCTGACAGAGACTTTGACTAGGTCACCCTCGATTTTCGGGAAGAAAACAAAGTCAATCCTTCCACCTGCAACCAGACCCACTACGATCAATTGGAGCGCCACCCCTATCGCCACAGTCAGATACCGGTTGGTGACCACCCACTTAGCGAACGGTGGGTAGGTGTTATGGTTGTGAAATTTCAGCGCATCTCTGACCCGCTTCTGCAATCTGGCAAGCGTTCCTAATACGCCCGTGGGGCTTGAAGGCGCACTGTGACCTAAGTGCGACGGGAGGATGAGCAACGACTCCACCACCGAAAGTACTAGCACCGAGATGACGATGAGAGGGATCACTTTGAAAATCTTACCCATGGGACCAGGGACAGCCAGTAGCGGGCTGAACGCCGCGACTGTGGTGAGTACAGCAAAAATGACAGGCATCGCCATCTGCTTAGCGCCCAACACCGCAGCCTCGATCCGGTCCATCCCCTCCTGCCTGTGGTGATAGACGTTCTCACCGATCACAATGGCGTCATCAACTACGATTCCCAAACCAACGATGAACGCAAAGAGCGAAATCATATTCACCGACACGCCCAGCGCAGGCATAAATAGAAATGCGCCCAAGAAACTGATGGGGATCCCCATCAAAACCCAGAACGCCAGTTTGGTCTCCAGAAATATCCCCAGGACCAACTGTATCAGTATCAACCCCATCACCGCATTGCGCAGCAGCAGGTTGATCCTGTCTTCGAGTACTTCAGCATAATCGTTCCACACAGCGACTTTGATCCCTGGAGGCAGTACCTCCCCAGCGTGATCGACGTAGCCGTGGGCAGCCTTGGAGACCTCCACAGGCGTCTGGTTACCAACGCGGTAGATGTCTATTTTGACCGCCGGTTGCCCATCGAAAAACGTCTGCTGGTCGGTCTCGCGAAACCCATCACGGATAACAGCTATGTCTCCTAACCGCACACGAGAGCCTCCAGGGGTAGCCAGAAGCGCAATATCCTCGAACTCACCGCCAAAATCCCTTCTCTCATTCGTTCGAATCAACACCTCACCGCCGCTGGTCTTGACCGAGCCACCGGACAGTTCCAGCGAGGCGGCTCGCACCGCACCGGCGATCTGGTCCAGAGTGAGTCCGTACCCGCTCAAAACATGTCTGGGCACCTCAATCGAAATCTCGCGAGGGCGCACCCCCGTTAGCTCCACCAGCACAATGTCGTCCAGCGCCAATAGATCGCGCCGGACAGTTTCTGCATAGCGGCGAAGCGTCTCTTCGGTCTGATCGCCATGAATTATCACCGACACAACCTGCTGGCGGTTTGTCACCTGGGCCACCACCGGCTCCTCGGCGTCGATGGGGAACGATGTGATCCGGTCAACAGCGTTCTTCACATCCGAAGTAACCCGATCACCGTCAGCGCCTACCAGCATCGTGACCATTACCGCTCCAAGCCCCTCAACCGCCTGGCCTTCGACCTTTTTAACACCATCTAACCCCTGAACCGCCTCTTCCACCGCAAGAACGATCCCCTGCTCCACCTCAGAAGGGTTTGCTCCTGGATAGGGCACCGTGATCCGCACCATCCCCTGATCGAACTCAGGAAACACCTCCATTTTGGCGCGCCCGGCCAACAAAAGCCCACCACCGATGAACACCAGCATCAGAAGGTTAGACGCCACAGAGTTGCGCGCCATCCACGCTATTGGCCCTGCTTTCTCTCTGTTTATCTCGGAGTTCATCGCACGGTCCTCATGGTGTCGGCAGTGGTGTCGCTATACCTTGGTTCCACCGCCATACCCACAACTGGTGCCGCCAGCGCGCTGGTGATTACCGCTTCACCATCTCCCAGATCAACCCGCACCAACACCCGGTCAGCCATCTTTCTGACGACGTCAACTTGCGTAATCGACAGTCTCCCCAACCTAACGGTCCACAGCATATCATCTATCCTGAGCGCCTCCCTGGGCAGCTCATAGACGTTCTTGACCTCATGACCATCAATCGTAACGTCAACGCTGGCACCAAGAAGAAGGCGCGTCGGGGAGTTGTCATCCACACCAAGCGGGTCCGCCACCTCAATAAGCAGTCTGGCCATCAAGCCTACTTTTTCAACATCGCTCATAGCCTCAATAACGCGACCCTGACGAACCTCACTTAACCCACCCATATCCAGCATCACATGAGCTGCTGCACCAGGGACATCAATCCACGAGAGTTCGGACTGAGGTACAGCAGCCTCAATCCAAAAAGTATCCGTGCCGACTAGAGTCGCCAGCGGTGCACCTGGCCTTACTATCTGTCCCACATCGACCCGTCGCTCGGTGACAACGGCGTTAAACGGTGCCCGTAAAGTCGTGCGCTCAACGCTGAGCCGCGCGCTCTCAAGACTGCTCTCTGCCGCTTCTAGAGCCGCTTGAGCCTGTCTTAACTGAGGCTCCCGCAGCGCCAAAGATCGTCCTCGATTATCTCCAACCTCCCCAGAGCGCAACAGCCGCCACTCTCTTTCTGCAACCGCCTTTCGACCCTTCTCAATCTCCAACCCGACCCGCGCCTGCTCCACCCGAGCCAAAGCCTGTTGCACGGCAAACCAATAATCCCGGTCGTCGATCTTTACAACCCAGTCATTTCGATAAAAACGACCTCCAGGACGCAGTTTGGGGCTGATCTTCACCGCTCTGCCAGCTATTTCTGCCTCCAGAGTGATCAATCTGGCGGGCACCACGCGTCCTTGGGCAACGATCGCGGCTCGCCGTTCAACCAACTGTGGCGACATCATCTCGACAGGCATCGCCGGGGTGGTTGATTTGACTCTCTCTGCATCAGCGCGAGTCGCAATCAGCGCGAACATTATCACCGCACCGACACCTATGGCAGCCACTGGAAGAAGTATTTTTTTTGTTTTCGTCATTGCACTAACCCCTCAATCTGCGACGTCTGAGCGTCAGGTTCGGCGATCTCGTCAGTCCACGAACCACCGATGGCTCTGTAGAGCTGTATCCTGTAGGACAGCAGAACTCTCTCTGCGCTGATCTGCTCACGCTGTGCACGATGGAGCGTCTGAATCGAATTCAGCACCGGCAGGAAATCGCTAAGACCCTCCAGATAGCGCGCCTGTGCCTGATCCACCAGCGATTGCGACACCGCTACCTGTTCTCTAAGGCGGGACAGGTATTCACGCTGCCTCGCCTCCAGCACCAACGCATCCTGCACTTCAGTTATCGCCTCCAACATCACTTGTCCCAAGTGAGCCACTCTCTCATCGACCTCCGCCTGTCGTTGTTGAACAACAGCTTTTCGCCGCCCACCATCCACCACAGGCAGCGCCACTGAGCCGACGAGAGACCACACCCACTTGTCAATCAGCGACGAGAGGCTGGACGACGTAAATCCAGTGGACCCGCTTATTCGAAGAGATGGGTACCGATCCGCAGCCGCCGCCGCGACCAAGTGATCTCCCGCCGCCAGCGACATCCAAGCCGCCTCCACATCTGGTCTCCGTTTAAGCACCTTAGCAGGCAACCCGATCTTAGGAGTCGCTGGGAGTTGTGGCAACTCACTTTCGATAGCCAGTATAAAATCTGTTGGCGGACAGCCAGCTACGAGAGCCAACCTGTTTTTCAGCACCTCCTCACTGGCCTCAAATCTTGGCAACTCAGCCTGGGACGAAAGAAGCTGCTGACGCTGCTGATAGACTTCAACCGCCGAAGCCAAACCGAGATCAAACCGCGCTTCGACGAGTTGCAGCAGTGTAGAGTTCGCGTCTATTTGAGCTGCGAGTTGAGCCTGCTGCGCTCTCCGCTCGATCAGCCCAAACCAGGTCTCAGCGGTCTGGGCAACGAGCGTCATCGCCATCGCGTGAGTTTGAAGACGAGCGGCTTCAGCGCCAAAAAACGCCGCTTTTGCGTTGTTGCGCGATCTGCCCCAGATGTCTAGCTCATAGGACGCCGCTGCTGAGAGTGAGTGCTGATTTGCCTCCTGAGCAGCACCAGTAAAACCGATGGCCCTCGCCCTACCAGACGATGCCGAGACACCTATCTGTGGCCACCGAGCCGCATCCGCCTGCTGTGCTATTGCGTCTGCCTCTCGCATCCTGGCCCAACTCTGACGCAGGTTCAGGTTGTCAGACAGAACGCGATCTATCACTCCTGAAAGTGTTGTGTCGCCAAACTCGATCCACCAGCGACCCGCCGGACGATAGTCCGTGCTGGCGCTCTTAGAAAAACTATCTGGAATGTCGATTGGCGGAGCATGGCTCGACGCAGTAGCCCCGCACCCTGCAACCGCCGCCGCCACGAGCCCTGCGGCGATAAATATAAGTCTCATAGTATCCCGTGCTCCTGCTTCGGTAAGGGATAGAACGAACGTTCGATTCGCAGCAACTTACAGACCGAACGAACGTTCGTCAAGGGCGTCAAGAACAGTTGTCGAAGAAGTTAGGGTGGGTCGTCTTGTTGCAGCCCTACAGTTGTCAAAAGGCAGGCGATAGAACAGCAGAGCGTTTGGTAACCACGGGCCATGATGCCCGACCAGCGCAACCCCAAAACCCCCTTCTGCGGCGTTGGAAGCGATCCAGAAACTTCGCTTCATTCCCGACGGGTGTGGTTTAGTCTTGCTCCTTGCTCGGACTTTGCCCACCCTCAGTAATCATAATCCCGCGCCTATCCACAGCGCCGCGAATCTGCTCGATAACATCAGGCATCCGGCGGGCAAGAGGATGGGGAGGGAAACTCAGTTCGTCCCATCCCTCAGCGTCTAGCTGCAGGATATCAGTTGCGGATAGCGGTGTTGAGACCGCCACCCCACCTTTTGGCGCCACTATCGCAAAATCCACCAGACTGTAGGCAGACACCTCTCGTACGCGATACTGTCGTTCGGCATCCATTCCATCCTGTTTGAGCGCGGTCCACAGCGACTCTTCAGCGGGATGCCCAAGGTACAGATCGTTCACCTCCTACGCCTCCAGAAGACATGGGATCGTTGTCGGTATGAAGGAGATCGGTCGCCGTCCACCACTATGTTTTATCGGTGTAGGGAGTCGCGAATATGGAACCAGTGCTCATTAACTGGCGCGATCCATCTGCTCTGAGTCGCCGACATGGACCACAAGCACGCGTTGCTGAGGGGTATTTTCCCAGGCCTAAACGCTGCGGCGTTATCAGTCCAAATGTTTGCTGCCCCGACCCGACCTCAAAACAGAACACCGCCGTCTATCACCGCCACACCGAAAAAGGGCAGACTCATCTACCAATTGCGGCCAACGGACTCAACTGGAAATATCGGTTTTGCTTCCATCCAACTCTTCGGTGGTAGGTCACCCAGAGCGATTCGCGGCAAAGAGATCGCAGCGGAGCTGATGCCAAGGCTGAAGTGCCCAGCCCCTGACACCGCCTCGACTATCACAATATAGCTACCAGCCTCAAGTATCATAGAAATAAAAGCATTAAGGCCGTCGCCACTATTGTCATCGGCAGCGATAAATCCAAACCTGTCAGTTAAAATAAATAGCTGTAGGTCCGCGTTTCCAGATGTGTCCAACAGAGTAAAATCTAGCGCCTGGGCGCTATTCAGCGTGAGCCCGAACTCCAGATAGGGATCATCCCCCTGTACCGGCCCGACAATAGGTTCGCCGATAGTCACGACGGCCGGTTCGGATGGCTGCTCGACACTCAACTCGAAATCACCGCCATTCAGGAACCTAAGCGCTACCAACGTGTAGGTCCCGATACCCAGTGGCATCCGCCTGATCCATGAGTCCCGCCCGTACCCACCGTCATCATCAAGCACCAAAAGTCGCCAGCGATCGTCGTAAATTGCCAAGATGGGGTCCCACAGCCCCGATGGAGACGCGTCCAGGTGAATGTCTAACGTGTCAGGCTGCGAGATAACCAGATCAAACAGCTCAATGTAGTAGAGCGAATCCGCGCTCGTGCCCACAAGTTGCCCGTTCACAGGATGGCCTACCGCGACCTCCTCCAATGGCTGAGCAGTATCAACATTCAGCTGAAAGTCCCCAGAACCGGAATCGCGAGTGACAACAATCGTGTAGGCACCCTCGACAAGCAGTATCCGCATCCGGGGGTTGTAGTCTCCACCGAAGACATCGTCCGCAGCTATCATAGCGCCTTGATCGTCATGCAACGCCACGCGCATCCAGAGATCACCCGATGTCCTCTTTGCTCTGAACTCCACCCTGGACGTTGGCGATATCTGCAGCGTGAAACGCATCTCAGACTGGGTTTCACCGGTCGCCCCAGGGGCGGACAGATAACCGGTCTTCTGCGATCCCAAACGCATATCGGTTTGCAGTCCAGAAGAACAAAAAAGCCCGGTTGAACTCAGAAAAACCGCCGACGCAGCTAAAATCACACCAAACGGCACTTTTCTGGGACTAATAGACATCGCCATGTGCATCCTTATGTTGAACACTTTTATCTTTACGAATCGCGCGCACCGGATATAAGCCCAAACGATTTATCAGGCCAACCCACAGCCCATCTCGATGCTACGATCCCCCAATTACGCTGCCCAGCGAGCGGCCTTCGTACAGCTGGTCCGTTTTAAAGTACATTTGCAGCATTCACGATCATCTTATCCCACCCGCCCTCCAACGAAGGCGTCGCAATGCCCCGCAACGTAACGATAGCCACCTGCTCGGTTGACTGCCGTGGTTTTGGAGAGATGCCAGACGATTTCCTGCTAGCTCAATCTCTTCAAATGGTGGACGAAGCCGGAACCAAAGGCGCTGACATCGTATGCCTACCAGAGTTCGCAGCGTGTGAACGCCACGAAGGCCGCTTTGTTCCGCAACCCATCCCTGGTGAAGCGACCGACTCATTCGCACGATTGGCGAAGAAGCACAATATGTACGTCATCGCCCCACTCCAGGAGACCGTCGACGATCAGTGGTGCTACAACACCGCTGCACTTTTAGACCGTTCTGGTGTGGTTGTGGGAACCTACAGAAAGACCCATGTCTGCCTGCCAGACCACTGTGAAGGTGAAAACACCCTTCCAGGCGATGATGTTCCCGTATTCGGCATCGACATCGGTAGAGTGGCTATCACCACCTGCATGGATATCCACTATCCAGAGCTGTACGCTGTCATGGCACTCAAAGGCGCCGAAATCATATTTTGGCCCACCGCCTGCTTCGATTACACTGGAGACCTCATCGAGTCACTGGTAAACGCCCGGGCGATAGATACCCAATCATTTTTCGTCACCAGCCACTATGCTGAGCTTCCTTTTCTAGCGGGAAAGACTATGGGACGCAGCCGAATAGTCGATCCCATGGGCCGCACCCGCGCCGACACCAGCCACTTTCCAGGGATCGCCATCGCCACTGTCGATCTCGATCAGACGTACCCGATGTGGTATACCGGTGCCATGCTCAAGGAGTACCCCACGATGCGTGCGGTGTTCCAGAAGACTCGTCGTCCTGAGCTCTACGGCCCTTTGGTTGATCGAGGTGACATGGAAGCCTCAGCAGAGCGTGTGGATGCCGAAAACAGATCCAACGACCTGTGACCCGCGCTACTAATAGAACCGCTTCCCATTGCCCAATCTTACCCCCTAAAGCGATTTTACTTAATCGCAAATAGAGAGCCATCAAGCAAAAGGAGCATCAGTTGCCGGACAACACCGACCAATCAGATCGCCTTGAGTGGTGGACAGATGCCCGTTTTGGGATGTTTATCCACTGGGGCCTGTATGCCATCGAGGGCCGCGGCGAATGGATCATGTACCAGGAGCACATCCCGCCCGCCGAATACGCCAAACTGGCCGACCAGTTTGATGCCAAAAACTATGACCCAACAGACTGGGTACGGATAGCCCAAGACGCTGGCATGAAATACATGGTGCTAACCACCAGACATCATGACGGGTTCTGCCTCTACGACTCCGACTACTCAGACTTTACCGCCCCAAAAACAGCCGCAAAACGCGATCTAATCGCAGAGTTTGTCGAGGCGTGCCACCAGGCGTCCATGCCCATCGGATTCTACTACTCACTGCTCGATTGGCGCTTTGACGACGTCATACCTCAGCAGATCATCGGCCCAGACTCGGTATACGAGTCTGCTGTCGAGCAGGCGCATGCACAGATGCGCGAGCTTTGTACCAACTACGGCGAGATAGACATCATCTGGTATGACGGAATGCATCCTGGCGGCACCGATCTGTGGCGTTCTCATGAGCTGAACGCCATGGTGCGCGAACTTCAACCGTCGGCTCTTATCAACAACCGCGCTGGGCTCCCAGAGGATTTTGGTACGCCTGAGAACGTCATCCGCCCAGAGGACAAGTCGTGGGAGGCGTGCTTCACCATGAACGACTCGTGGGGCTACGCAGTCGGCGACACAAACTACAAATCCAGCGCTCAGCTTCTGCGCCTTCTCGGGTCATGCGCCGCTCAGAATGGCAATTTTCTTCTAAACGTCGGGCCAAAACCCGACGGCAGCTTCCCTGACGAATCGCTCGACCGATTGAGCGCCATCGGAAAATGGATGCGCACCAACGGCGAAGCGATATATGGAGCCGGATCGACGGACGTCGTCGCCCCTGCGATGGGATGGTCCACATCGATTGGCGACAGTGTATACCTGCTGGTCCAGCGCTGGCCAGGAACAACACTGCCATTCGCGTGGTGTGGCAGCCGCGTTAGCGATGCGACGGTCTTAGCGACGGGGCAGGAAGCTAGAATAGAACAGGATGGCGATAGAGTCTGGCTCCACGAGTTGCCAGAGAGCGCACCTGACCCCGATCTGAGCGTCATCCGCCTGAAATTTGACGGCACTCCAAAAGGGTCCGATCCGCCGTACAGATAGACACATACGCCACTTCTCACTTTTGAAATCATGAAGGTATGAGACCTATGT